>JAKFXE010000020.1 GCA_021731545.1 Coxiellaceae bacterium | reverse complement strand
AGGCGGTAGAGTTTTGTCATCCAAATACCAGGCTAACATCATCGGCATGGCCAGTTTCATGAGCTCCGAAGGTTGAAATCGAAAAAACCCTAAACTCAACCAGCGTCGCGCGCCATGATCTGATTTTCCAATGATTAAAACCAAGAACAATAGTAGTAAAGTGAATCCAAAAAACCAGGGCGCCCATGCTTGATAACGTTTAAGTGGGATTTGTGCGCAGACAAAAAGAATGCTAAAGCCAAGGCCAAGTCGAATGGCTTCTTTTTCAATAGTGATTAGGCTTTTACTGCTGGCGCTGTAGAGTATAAATATTCCTATAAGTGATACCGCCAGTAGGGCTAAAAACAAAATGGGATCGATGTGCAGCTTGGACCAAGCCAAGGAAGAAAGTTTGCGCTTAATACGATTTTCATAGGAATTGTTGAGTAGGTTGAAATGCGTCATGAGGATTCAGCCCTTGTAGTGGATGTGGACTCGCTTAGATGTTTTTCGGTGACTAAGTATTGATCTAAAACGGCACGGGCTACTTTGCTTGCGGTATTGACGTGCTCCACAATGATGGCGATTGCAATTTTAGGGTGATCCACAGGCGCAAAGCTGATAAATAAATGATTGTTGCGCAATTTTTTACTGACTTTGTCATCAGTAATATCAGCGCTGCGACTGTAGACTTGCACTGTGCCGGTTTTAGCCGCCGCTGTATAGGGCATATTATGGCCAACCAGCCAGGCGGTTCCATGGGGCGATTTTAAAACCGCTTGCATGCCTTCGATGACGATTTCCCAGGTTCCAGGCTCCCTCAATATGACTGGATTTAAGGTTTGAATCTTTTGCAGTTGGGCTGCTTGTGCTCCTTCTTGCGTTTTTGAAAGTAAGTGTATGCCGTGACGTACTCCGCGATTGGCCAATGTGGCTGTAGCAGCGGCCAATTGCAGGGGGGTAACTAAAAGATAGCCTTGTCCAATGCCGGTAATGACGGTGTCACCTGGATACCAAGCGGCTGCGTGTGCCCTGCGTTTCCACGCTTCAGAAGGGGCAATGCCGCTGGCTTCATCGGGCATATCGATGCCGGTGGCAGCGCCAAAACCAAAAGCAACTAGGGCATCGTGTAGATGATCGATACCTAATTTCAGCGATAAGGTATAAAAATAAATATCACAAGATTGGGTAATGGCATCCACTACTGTCACCCAACCGTGCCCCCCCTTTCGCCAGTCATGATAAACGTGCTCTACATGAGGCAATCGAAATACGCCTGGATCAAAGATTTTATAATCACGATTCACGATGCCAAGATCAAGGGCAGCCAGAGCAAAAAAAGGTTTGATGGTGGAGCCTGGAGAAAACTGTCCTCGTATAGCTCGATTATAAAGAGGTTGTTCAGGCGAGTTTAATAAAGCGGAGTATTCTTTTTGGCTGATTCCCGCGACAAAAAGATTGGGATCGTAGCTGGGGTTTGTGACTAGAGCTAAAACATCACCTGTCTCGGGTTCAATGGCCACCACAGCCCCACTGTCTTCACCCAAGGCTTTTTGTGCGGCTATTTGCAGTTGAGAGTCTATGCTTAAATATAGATTTTTTCCGGGAGTGGGAGGTTTTTTCTTAAGGCTTCGAATAATTTTTCCATTGGCATCCGTTTCAGCTTCTTCAAAACCCACGTTCCCGTGTAAATCATGTTCATAGTATTTTTCAATGCCTGTTTTGCCGATATAGTCTGAACCACTGTAATCGCTGGGATCCAGTTGCGCTAATTCTTGTTGATTAATGCGACCCACATAACCCAATACGTGGCTCATCATTTCCTTAAAAGGATAATGGCGGATCATCTTCGCGATGACCATGGTTCCCGGGAGATGGTATTGATTGACATAATAAAGAGCCATTTCCTCATCATTGAGTTTGAAGTGAATGGGGACGGGTTCAAAAGGGTGATAACGATTTAAGCTGGTTTTAAAGGACTTAATTTCCGATTCGCTGAGTTTAAGTAGATTTTTTAGGTCCTCGATGGTTTTTTTTAAATTTTTAACTCGAGCGGGAATGATGGCTAAATTAAAGGCAGGTTTATTTTCAGCGAGCAAAATGCCATTTCGGTCATAAATCAAACCACGATTGGGCTCGATGGGTATAATGCTGAGCATATTTTTCTGTGAAAGTGTGGAGTATAAACCATGCTCCATCAGTTGCAGGTAGGCTAAACGCAGTATTAAGATCAAACATAAAAATGCAGCGATGCTAAATGCGATGATAATACGTTGCGTGAAGAGTTGAGACTCTCGGAGATGATTTTTTATGTTTAGCGCTCTCTTCATGAAGCTTCTACTTATCGTCCATTTTAAACGGCTTTTCCTACAGGCGCTTTTTAGCGATGGTAGGGGTGGTGATTCAATATACTGGAGGCTCGATATAATTGTTCCGCGATCAGTACTCTGACTAAGGCATGAGGTAGCGTTAGGCAGGAGAGTGACCAGCGTTCATGGGCTTTTTTTAGAACATCTTGACTAATGCCTTCGGGGCCTCCAATTAAAATGCTGACATTCTGTCCGATTTGACGCCATTTGGCCAATGCTTCTGCTAACTCCAGAGTGGATACAGCACGTCCCAATCGATCAAGGGCAATAAGATGATCGCTGCCCTCAGCCTGCGTAAGAAGTTGCTCGGATTCTAACTCCATAATTTTATTCAGATCTGAATTTTTGTTGCGTTTTAGGCTGGGAATTTCAGTGAGCTCCAGTCGATGCTCGGGGGGCATTCGCTTGGCGTAATCTTGGTAGGCGGTATTAACCCATGCGGGCATTTTAGTTCCGATGGCCAGCAGTTTAATAGGCATGCTTTTCTCGGCAATGATCGGCCATATCCCAAAGTTGCTCTAAGTTATAAAATTGACGAGCATCGCTTAACATAATGTGTATTACAGCGCGATTAAGATCCAGCAGTACCCAGCTGCCCTCGTCATCCTGTTCAGATCCTAAGGGTCGAGTACCATGGGCCTTTGCGGCTTCGCAGAGTTTGTGGCTAATGGATTGGGCATGAGGCCTTGAAGTCGCAGTACAGATAAAAATGGATTCACAAATATCGGTCATGGAAGAGACATCAATATAGCTAATATCGTGTGCTTTAGCCTCATCCAGGGTTTTTAAAATCAGTTGATTGAGTGCTTCAAGGCTCATCATTTTCCTATACAGTTGATGTTGTTTAATGTAATGCCTAACGGATTCATCTAATTCTTCCGGCGAGGGCCGGTTTTTTAAGGAATGCAGTGCTTCACG
Organism: Coxiellaceae bacterium; assembly: GCA_021731545.1. Taxonomy (GTDB): domain Bacteria; phylum Pseudomonadota; class Gammaproteobacteria; order Coxiellales; family Coxiellaceae; genus CAIQCE01. Next base: position 20,565 of record JAKFXE010000020.1, on the reverse strand, counting down.
TACTTGGCTGCTGGAAATAGCCGGAAGTGTGCTTTCTTGAAAAAAGAGAGCGCCTGCAGGCTGCGTATTTAATACGGCTTCTGAGTCTGTTTGATGTTTTTTGAGTATATTTTTAAGTGTAGAGGAATAGTTGGGTTTGTAATTTGCTCGATTCACCACGATTAAATGGCAAAAAGATAAAATTTCCTCAAAGGCTTTCCAGTGATCAAAGGCATTAAAAGCATCCGCCCCTAATATGAGGGCCAGGCTTTCCTGAGGACCTATTTCAGCGCGGATGGATTTTAAAGTGTCAATGGCATATGAAGTTCCGCCTCGCTGAATTTCGCGATCATCTACCGTTAGTTGAGGGTGAGCTTGAGCTGCAAGCTGTACCATTTTTAAACGATCCAGTGCTGAAGCTTCCGGCAATTCTCGATGCGGGGGAATGTTGCAAGGAATTAGGTACAGCTTTTTAAGGCCAAAGTGTTTTTGTACGCTTAAAGCAAGCTCGATGTGTGCTGTATGAATAGGATCAAAAGTTCCGCCTAAAATTCCAATCATAATAGACATCCGTCTTTGCTGAGAAAATTTGAAAGTCCCGACAAGCCTAAGCTGAGCTCTCTTAACTCTAACCAGGCATTGCCCGGTTTTACACCTTTAATGATTTGATCAATCTGTGTTAGGCGAAGCAGGGCTTGTTTAAGCACAGAAGAATTTAGGCGGCGTAGGGCGATTTGCAGATAAGCGCGCTTATTATACGGTTGAGCTTCTATCAGTTTAGCTAAAGATTGCCCCTGTTCTTGCTTTGAAAGGAGTTCAGATAAACTGCGTGTTTCTTTAGCCAGAGCCCACAGAACGAGCGTGGGTTCAATGCCTTGTTGCTCCAATCCATTCAATACATGCAATGATCGCTCGCTATTTCCTTGAAGCAAATAATTAACCAGGTCAAATACATTGAAGCGTGAACTATCGCTGACAGCTTTCATTAGTTGATCTGCGCTGATTTCAGTCTGATTAGGATAGAGTAGTTTTAATTTTTCAATGGCCTGTTGGGCTGCTAATAAATTATTTTCACAAAGTTCCGCTAGCAATTTGATAACATCATTTTTGGCGAGTAACTGAGCTTTTGTAAAACGATCATGGATCCATTCCTGCAGTTCCCGCGTGTTGAGGGGCCAGAGTGTGATGCATACTCCCATTTTATCGATTTGCTGATACCATTTGCTGCGCAATTGAGCGGAGTTGAGCTTCCCACACAGGATTAATAATAAGGAGTCCGGACTCATGTTTTCACAGTAGGTGCCTAATACTTTGGTGGCGCTGGCATCAAAGCGGCTTTCTGGATTGATTATTTCAATAGATTCTTTTTGATTAAAGAGGTCTTGATTTGAATTAAGCTGCAATAAGCGATTCCAATCAAAGCGTGCTTCCACGTTTAAACGTTGTTGGGAGTCATAACCGGCCTGTTTTGCACGTTGAAAGACTAAATCTCGGGCCTCTTGCTTAAGTAGAGGGTCTTCCCCGCTGATTAAATAAAGGGGGGCTAATTTTTTTTGAAGATGAGATTCCAGTTGATTTAGTTTAAGTTGCATTTTTTCGGGGTGTTTTTAGTGTTTCAAGAGCGTGTCGGGTTTGCAAAGAGGTCAGTTGATCATAGATCTGTGAAATAATCATATGTTGCAATTGAGTCTCAATGGAATCGCTGTTGTAGGGGACAAAGATTTGTTGAGAATTTAAGATGACAATTCGGCTGGCAGAGAGAACGCGTCTGGGAATGATGGTTTTTCCCTGTGCGCTGCTTAAGGCAATATCGGCATTTAAGGTATAATTAAATGTAACGGCTTGATTGGCATCAGCAATGGCAGGATTATCATGCGTTAGAGTAATATCAAAAACGGTGAGCACAAAAGGTGCCCCATTGCAGGGCTCAATGAGCTTAATGTCTAGTGAGCGCAGCATGCTGCTCAGACTAGAGTTGAAGCCGGATTTTGATTTGGGTGTTGTGAGGCATAGGTTTTTCAGTGGAGATGGAACCTGCTTAGCCGATCTAAAGTGAAATCCACAACTCATAAGGCTCAGAGAAAGTGCTATCAAGAGGCTCATGGTGCTATAGTGTTTTAATCGATTCATGAGGGCAGCCTATTCTTTTTCAAGCACAATATTAACGAGTTTTCCTGGAACAACAATCATTTTTTTAATTGTTTTTTGTTCCAAGTGACGCAGGATGCTGGGATTTTTTAAGACCTCAGCTTTAATCTGCTCTTCTGAGACTATGTTTTCTATATTGAGTTTGGCGCGCAATTTTCCATTGATTTGAATTACATAGTCTGTTTCATCGGTTTTCAGAGCTTCAGATTCAGGCATGGGCCAAGGGGCCTGCATCATATTCTCACCATAGCCCAAGGACTGCCATAGGACATGCGCCAGATGCGGGGTGATGGGGGATAGGCTGCGCAGTAAAATACTCATAGCTTCCTGCAGCAGAGTATGATCTTTTGCTTCTTTTAAATTAAGTTTACTCATAAGATTAAAGAGTTTCATGCCAGAAGAGACAACCGTATTAAATTGTTGGCGCTCCATGTCCACATTAATGTATTTGAGCAAGCTGTGAAGTTCTTGGCGAAATTTTTGTTGCTCTGGATTGAGATGACTAAAACTGGGATGTTTTTCAGCAGCATTGAGTTCGTTCAGTAAAGCAGAGTGCGTCATGGCAAAGAACCATAATTTTTTTAAAAAGCGAAAAGAGCCTTCAACGCCGCTATCGGACCACTCTAGGGATTGCTCGGGAGGGGCTGCAAATAAAATAAATAAACGAACCGTATCGGCCCCATATTGCTTAACGAGCAGATCTGGAGAGACCGTATTGCCCACCGATTTTGACATTTTGCTGCCATCTTTTAGCACCATGCCTTGAGTCAGCAAACGAGTGAAGGGTTCATTGCTCTTTAATAGTCCTTCGTCGCGCAAAAGTTTATGCATAAAGCGTGCATAAAGCAGATGCAAAATAGCATGCTCGACTCCGCCAATATATTGATCCACTGGAGTCCAATATTGGGCGCGATCATCCAGCATCGCTTTACTCTGGTCAAAGGAGGCGTTGCGTGCATAGTACCAAGAAGACTCCACAAAGGTATCCATGGTGTCTGTTTCGCGCTGCGCGCTTTTTCCGCACTGTGGGCATTTCGTATTGCAAAAAGCCGCATCTGATTTCAGGGGTGAGCCTTGGCCTGTAGGAATAATATGAGTGGGCAAAATAACAGGCAGCTCAGTCTCAGGCACGGGAACAGGACCGCAGTGCTCGCAATTAATAATGGGAATAGGGGTGCCCCAATAGCGTTGACGCGAAATGCCCCAATCGCGCAATCGATATTGAACGACTCGTTTAGCTAAGCCTTTTTGCTCTAGAAAAGCCGTTATTTTTTGAATGGCTTCGGCGGAATTGAGATCATTGTATTCCTGTGAATGAAAAAGTTTGCCAGGGCTTGTATAAGCCGCAGCTTGATAATCCCAGGCGCCCTCAGCCTGAATAACAGGCTTAATCGCTAAGAAATATTGGCGTGCAAATTCATGATCGCGCACATCATGTGCGGGAACTGCCATCACAGCACCGCTGCCATAGCCCATCAGCACATAGTTTGTCACCCAAATGGGCAGTATTTCTTGGGTGAGAGGATGTAGAGCAAAAAACGGCGTGGGAAGCCCTTTTTTCTCAAGCGTGGCTTGCTCGGCTTCAGCCATTTTAGTGTGACGGCATTGCTCTAAAAAGCTGGCAATCTCGGCGTTGCTTTCAGCTGCTTTTAGACTTAAGGGATGTTCCGGCGCAATGGCTAAATAGCTAACGCCGCATAAAGTATCAGCCCGTGTGGTGAATACCGTCAGTGTTTCATGCCTATTGTGCAGCGGAAATTGAATTTCAATGCCTTCCGAGCGACCGATCCAATTGCGTTGCATGGTTTTAACTTGCTCAGGCCAGCCGGGCAGTTCATCCAAATCCTTTAGCAAAGATTCCGCATAGTCGCTGATTTTAAAAAACCATTGTGAAATTTCGCGACGTTCCACCAATGCTTTAGAGCGCCAACCTCGGCCGTCAATGACCTGTTCATTAGCGAGCACGGTTTGATCCACGGGATCCCAATTAACAGCCGCATTTTTTTTATAGACCAAGCCTTTTTTCAATAAACGCACAAAGAGCCATTGCTCCCAGCGATAATATTCGGGTTCACAGGTGGCATATTCACGCCTCCAGTCGATGGCAAAGCCCAGGCGCTGCAATTGTTCGCGCATTTTTTTAATATTTTGATGGGTCCAGTCTGCGGGCGCTAATTTACGTTCGATGGCCGCATTTTCCGCAGGCAAACCAAAGGCATCCCAGCTCATGGGTTGCAATACGTTTTTTCCGCGCATTCTTTGGTAACGACTGATGGCATCGCCAATGGCGTAGTTGCGTACATGCCCCATGTGCAGGTCGCCACTGGGGTAGGGTAGCATCGATAGGCAATAAAATTTTTCCAGGCCAGGCTCTTCCTGGGCTTCAAAAGAGCGGTGTTTTGTCCAGTATTGCTGAGCAGCGGCTTCTATTTCAGAGGGATTATAGTCGTGATTCATAGGGCTAAGGGGCTCAAAGCGATCAGGATACCCGAATAGGCGCCTTTAAAAAAGGGGGCGGGGTCCTTTGACCTGTACCAAATCGGAAGATCCGTTTAGAATGGCGAGATTGGAAAACAGCGCTAGGGAATCAGGCCTATGTTTATCAAAAACCCTTCTGAGGGCATTCACCCTAAAAAAGGCGTCGATAAGAGCAAGGGGCGCTCCCGTAGTTATAAGGCGGGGCATCGTTTGCCGGTATTGGCGGCGGAAGAGCTTTTGTCGGGTAAGAAGCGGCGCTGGATCATAGAGCAACTGCGTCACCTAAGTCATCTGCCAGAGGAGCATCATCAGGCGATTTATGAAGACTTGATCGCGCGTTTTGCCGAATTTGTGCAGATTGTTCCCAGCAGTGCTGTGGGGTATTTGGGTAGTTTGCTGAATGAAAGCCTAAGATTAGGTTTTGCCAGTCTGTATCAATACTTACACCAGCCTGAAAAAGGGCTTAAAAAATCGACCCCCAACCCCTTGCTTTTATTTGCGATTTTTAGCGCGGGCCTTTTAGTAAATATTGCTAAGATTGCTACGAATCAAAGTATTATCCTAACGAACGAAGATGGAAATTTTCTAAAAAAATGGGATCCCTTTTCAGGATCGCTCAAAGACTTTGGCAGTTATTATAAAATTCGCTTTATGAATGATGTGCATCCTGGCGTTCATTATGCGGTGACGCTTCTATTGGCGCGCCAAATACTACCGATGGTTGCCTTTGAGTGGTTAAGCAGTGATGCACAGATTTTGGGTGAGTGGCTCAATGCGTTGCGCGGCAATCATAATTTAGATGGGCGAGTTTCGGTCGCCTTAGATTCCAGCAAGGAGATTCATCAAACCAATGAAGATCTGCTTCAAGAACTAGCGTTGGAAAGTTTTGAAGCAGAGCAAGTCAATTGTGTGGAAACAGAGCATGCAGAAGCTTTTTATCAGTGGTTAACGCAGGGTTTAGAAAACAAGCAATTTAAAGTGAATACTTCCGATGCCGAAGTGCACATTGTTCCCCAGGGTGTTTTTCTGGAAACCAAAATTTTTAAGCAGTTTACCGATGTCTATAATGCTGAAATTAGCCCCACGATTGTGATTAATCAATTTGGAAATTTAATGGGAATCCCGAAGAAAGGGGGAAATGACACGCGCTTTGATCAATATTTTTCGACCTATCCTGAAACGCGCGGAGGTACCGTGGCTTCGGGATCGCCTCTGAGTGCTTTTACCGGCATCAATGCGCGCCAGAATCAATCGCGCATGGGTGTGGTCGTGGCCGATACGCGTCTGATGTTTCGAGCCGGAGCAACACCGACGACCAGTGCTTATTTAAAAGCTGCTTCCACAGCTTCTGCGGCCCCCAAGCAGACTTTACCCCCACTGCAAAATGCGAGTATACAGACTTCAAGCCCGAGGCCTGGCTCGGAACATAAGTAAGGCCAATACGAAGATCAAGACTGCCAAGGGTTTATAGCCCCATAACATTAAAGGGGTTGAGCCCTGGATGGCATGAATCTGAGCATGAATAACTCCGGTCACATTCAGACCCAGATGAGCAATCAATTGACCCTTAGGATTAATCACCGCACTGATGCCGCTGTTAGTGCTAAACAATAAATAACGCTGTGTTTCCAGGGCGCGCAATTGCGCCATTTCTAAATGCTGTGCTGCGGCAATAGAATTTCCATACCAACTGTCATCACTTAAGCTCACAATCACCTGCGCGTCTTTTAGCTGATGCAGCACTTGTTGAGGATAAGCAATTTCATAGCAAATAAAGGGAGCAATGCGAAGCTCGCCATCGCGCAGAATATCTTGCTCTGAAGGACCTGGGCTTAAGTCAGACAGGGGAATGTGTAAATAATCAAACAGGGGGCTTAGCAACCATTTTGCAGGATAGTATTCACCGAAGGGCACTAAATGAACTTTGAGATAGCGTCCGGAAGATCGTCCCAGCATCAGCAAGCCATTGTACAGCTTGGGCCACTCGTCAATGGGAATTCCTGCGATAAGAGTTTGATCTTGTGCTTTAAGTCGTTTATCTAACGAGTTCAAATAAACATGGGCGTGGGTATCAAAAATAGGAATAGCACCCTCAGGCCAAATGATTAAATCGCCGGGAGGCTGCTCGCCTGTCAATTCGGCATATAATTTTAAGGTTTTTTCAGCTTGTGTCGGGTCCCATTTAAGGGATTGAGGGATATTTCCCTGAATCAGGCTGACCGAAATACGTTTAGCTTCAGCTTGAGTAAATTTAAATTTCGCTAAGCCCAGCCCGCCTAAAATCACGAGCGTGATGCACAGAAGCGCCCGATATTTTTGTTTGCGCTCTGCCTTAAAGAGCAATACTAAGGCGCCCGATAGTAGAGCGACTAAAAAGCTGAGTCCATAGACACCGATGATAGGGGCGTAGTTTCGCAGAGGAGTGTTGAGTTGCGTATAGCCTAAAAATAACCAGGGAAATCCTGTTAAGACCCAGGAGCGCAAAGCTTCGTTGATGACCCACAATGTGGGAAATAGAGCGAGACAACGCCAGCTTAAGCACGCGGGAATGCGTGCGAGCGCATAACTTTGGGCCATCAAGAAAAGGGCTAGTATGAGCACAAAGAGAAGTGTAATGAAAAAACTCAAGACAGCCGGAGCCTGTCCAAAGGTGTGAATGCTGATATAGATCCAATAAATCCCAGCGCTAAATAGGCCTAGTCCAAATAAAAATCCATAGAGCGTGGCCTGTTTAGGCTGGGTATTTAAACAAACACTCAAGAGCACAGCCGGAGCGATAAAGGCCAAGGGATAAAAGGAAAAAGGGGCAAAGGCTAAGACCAAAAAGCCACCCGCCAAAAGGGCCGATAGGGCATTGAATGTGTTTTTTAGGGATGTGTTCATAGAAGCCCGCCAGTCTAGCATGGCTTTTGAATCCGGCCAATTTGGAGGCTTTGCTTGCCCCCATAAGAGGTGAAATGTTTTTGTAGGGGCGCCCCTTGCGTGCGCCCGCTTTTAAAGGATGTGCACGCGCGCATTGTTTTCTTATCTTAAGCTCGATAGTCTATATCAGTCGATACTACAGGGAGTTTTCATGCTGAATTTTATCTGGTTATTCCTCGTCATCTCTTCCGTCATTATAGGCATCATCAATGGCCGCATTCCTGAGGTCGTGGCGGCTGTCACTCAAGAGGCAAAATTTGCTTTTGAAATTGCGATGGGGCTTGTGGGCCTTTTGACTTTTTGGTTAGGTATTATGAAGATGGCGGAAGCCGCAGGGCTCATCGAAAAATTAGGGAAGTTATTAAAACCCATCATGATTCGTTTATTTCCGGAGGTGCCTGCCGAGCATCCCGCGATGGGTTCGATGATTTTGAATATGGCCGCCAATATGCTGGGTTTGAGTAATGCCGCCACGCCCTTTGGTTTGCGTGCGATGCAAGAGCTCAATGAGCTGAATAAAATCCCCGGTGTTGCCAGTAATGCGATGTGTACTTTTTTAGCGATTAATACTTCCAGCGTGCAGATTATTCCGATGACGGCGATTGCCTATTTGGTAATGGCCGGAGCCACTCATCCTGCGAAAGTCATTGTCAGCAGTTTATTGGCCAGTACTTGCTCCACAGTGGCGGCTGTGATTGCCGTTAAAAGTTTAGAAAAACTAAAAATATTTAAACTGTAATAGGGGATTAAAGATGAATTTTGATCAAGGTGTTGAGCTTGTAGCGAATGTGTTTTTCCTCTCTTTTGTGGTGGGTATTCCAGTTTACGCACTTTGCCATAAAGTAAAAGTCTTTGATGTTTTTGTAGAAGGGGGGCGTGAAGGTTTTCAAGTCGCCTTAAAAATTATTCCTTATCTCGTGGCGATTTTAGTAGCCATTGGGATGTTTCGGGCTTCAGGGGCTTTGGAGATGATCGGGCGTCTGGGTGCGCCTCTTTGGAATGCTTTAGGGTTGCCTGCGGAGCTACTGCCATTAGCTTTGGTACGACCCTTTTCAGGAACCGCAGCTACCGGAATTATGGCAGAGCTCATTCATCAGCAGGGTGGAAATGCCTATATTTCTCAGCTTGCGGCAACCATTATGGGCAGTACTGAAACCACTTTTTATGTAGTGGCGGTGTATTTTGGTGCCGTGGGCATTCGACGTACCCGACAAGCGATCCCAGCGGGCCTCGTGGCCGATGTGGTAGGGGTCTTGGCTTCTATTTGGATTTGCAGCGCATTGTTTTTGTAAAGGCTTACAACGAAGTAGGGTCAGGGACGGCCGCGAAGCTTAAAAAGTGCAATTTATCGCCCCGGTCCCAAAAGTGGTCGTCTTTCTCCGGGCAGTCTGGTGTTGTCTGAGGTAGTTTCCCCTGTATCTGCACTCGTGCTGAAGAAGACCCTGGGTGGTTTCGGCTGACAATAGCGCTTTTGAAGGCTTAATACGGTGAAGCCCAATACAAATAGCATGGTAACACCAGCTACTACTTCCAGTGAAATTATCCACGGATTTTTCTCCAGGGGAACGGACGGGCAGAAAGCAGCTGTTATTTGCTTTGCTACACAGTCCAGTAGAGCATTATTAGCACCTAAGTTATAGAACAAGGTAACAGATGCACAAGCAAGATCCTCCCCACAGTTTGTGTAACAGAGGTCGTTGTATTGTGGTGGGTAGTAGGATGTGCAAACATTATTAATCACTCCAACGCAGGGTTCAATCGCTGTTTGAGCAAGACCCACACCCACTGCGCTGTCGTCCTCAAGGAACAGGAACAGTGACAGGCCATTAGAGCACACCTCGCCCCACACACCTGCTACCAGGGTCGAATTAAGAGCACCGCCTACTGTTTGGGCACTGCCGCGCAAATTCGTTGCCGCAGTTTCAAGGATTTGGTGCGTCATATTTAATAAAACGTTTAAATTTGGCATTTACTTCCCCCTCGTTTTAGTCACTATTTCAAACAGTATACCTGCGTAACATTAAGGGCACCTCTATTTATTCAAAATGTTTGATTTTTAGGAGTCTTAGCCTCTATTTGGATTTGCAGCGCACTATTTTTGTAAAGGTTTACAATGAAGTAGGATCAGGGACGGCCGCGAAGTTTAAAAAGTGCAATTTATTGCCCTGGTCGCAAAAGTGCTCGTCTATCTCCACCTGATTCGGTGACTGAGGTATCTCTCTCTCTATCTGCACTGGTGGTGAAAAAGACTCCGTGTGGTTTCGGCTGACAATAGCGCTTTTGAAGCTTTAATGTGATCAAGCTCAATGCAGCTAGGGCGAGAACACCAGCTATTATTTCCACTACAATTATTCCCGGATCTTTCTCCAGGGGAGTGGGTGGGCACAAAGCAGCTTTTATTTGATTTTCTACACACGCCACTAGAGTATTATTAGCACCTAAGTCATATGCTAGGCTGGCATCTGGGGGACAATCACCAACACCGACACTCGACTCACACTGTGAGTAACAGAGGCCCTCTACTGGTGAAGAGGGGGATGCACAAGCACTGCCAATCACTCCGCCGCAGGTTTCAATTACTGTTTGAGCAGTACCCACTTCGTCTTCGAAAAAAATATATAATGACATGCCATTGAAGCACAGAGTGGTAGCTGCTACTTTTACGGCTGAATTAAAAGTACCACCTACTGTTTGGGCACTACCGCGCAAACTCGTTGCCACAGTTCCAAGGATTTGGTGCGTCATATTTAATAAAACATTTAAATTTGGCATTTGCTTCTCCCCTCGCTTTAGTGATTATTTCTAACAGTATACCTGCGTAACATTAAGACAATCTTAAGAGCACCTCTCGAAATGATTATTTTGGTGTCTGGCTCCGCTGGAAAAGATTTTAACCCATTGATTTAATGTGTTGCGGTGCCTGACTCCAAAATAAAAATCAAAAATTTTGAATAAATAGAGGTGCCCTTAAGGCCACTGATCTTACCCTGAAAAAGCTCTGCATACGACAAAAAAAGAGGAAAAGAAATATAACTCGCTGATCCGAAAAGAAATTCATATACTTTTTTTCAAGGATTAAAGGGGCGCGGATTTCGTTTCGAAGAGACCCATATGACGCGTCCAGAGCGCCTTGAAAATTAATGGCTGTGCTTACCATGGGTTTTTGTTGGGCGCATAAGGTGGGGGAATGGAGGGCTCAGACTAAAAAAACCATTCCTTTTAAAAAACACTACAATGGTTTTCGACCCCAAAATACTTTCTTTCGATATGGTTTCGACTATATCCGTGATGTGATTATTAACCCCCTACGTCAAAAAATAGCTATTTTTAGGGAGTGTTTGCAACTTTTTTACTATCAAACTCTTTTGCCAGGAGCAAATTTATGATTTTTTGTCCTGTGCAGAACGTATTGCTATTGTAGATGCAAGCGCACGGCGGAATTCCGATGAGGTGCATGCACACAACAGCTTTTTTATCCACGCCGCTACCTTAGGCTATGGCGTACGCCCGCTTCATAAGCACGATGTGCACTCAAGAGCACTCACAGAGGCAGAGAGTGAGAGCTTTATACAAGCCTTTAAGGAACGCTACACCCCCCTGGTTATCCTAGAAGACTTATTAAACAATATCGAGAGCGAGCTAAGAACCTATTATGGCTATCAGGGTGAAAGGCCCGAGGGTTATGTTGCGGGTGATACTGAAAAAATAATAGTCCTGTTGAAAAACGTGTTGGGTGAGTCCTTTAGTGATGAGAAGGCTTTTTCGCTCAATGATGATAACAGCGTGCGGAATCTTAACTGGCTTTCCATACAAGAAGCCCTGTGGAAAGCGCTGCGAGACCAACAGTATTTAGAATTCAGCACAGATGAAAATACATTATTTGAGGCCTTGTATCGTCAAGATGATCCTTGGAGTTTGACACAAAATGTTGTTCTTTTGGAAGCACTCAGGGTTCCAGGTAATTTAGGCTCTAGTGAATCCGAAACTCGGATATTCGAGGCCACATTTCGGACAGATGAGAATACTTTATTGTCCTTGCTGGAAAAAGAAGCATACCAGGCCTTAATACACGCGCTTGCGCTTGATAAGCATCTTAGTTTATTGAAATATGTAAGCATAGAAAATAAGAGGGCGATTTTTAAGCTGCTCTTTGCTGCTCCACCTGGAGACTTAAGCTCAGAAGCATTGTTAAAGTATTTAGCGCAAATCGCTGAAACTTTTTCCGAAAATCCGGGGGCGAAAAAGGAGTTTCAACAAGAGGTGGTTAGGGCATGGTTAGAAAAAGCAGAAAATAAAAAAAAGCTATTTGAGGCCTGCACACATAAAAAAAATCTAGGCGCTCAGGGCTCGCTTTTAGTTCTGTTGCCCTATCTCCCCATAGAAGATTTGGATTTATTGCTCAGCTCGCTGAGCAATCCTAACTTTTTAATAGAGCTTGTGAAGTATGTGCCGCAGCTTGTGTCTTATTTTCTTGAGGCCGCTATTAAATTTGAGCCGACATTTCAAGAGCAGCTTTGGACGGCAAAAAATGAGCATGGCGAAAATGCTCTGATGATCGCGATAGGTCTTCAGCCTTCACTTCTCCTGTTTTTACTTAAGAGTTTAGCGGGGCTTCCAGAAAGTATCCGGGCTCAAGTGCAGAAAGCCGTTTGGACGGCACAAAATAAGTGTGGCGCCAACGCCTTAATGATTGCAGCAAGCTCTAAACCCGCGGCCCTAGAGCCCTTGCTTGAAAGCCTAGCAAAGCTTCCAGACGCTATCCGGGATCAGGTACAGGAAAGCGTCTGGAGAGCAAAAACGGATAATGGCTATAATGTCCTGACCTTGTGCGCAGCAGCCCAGCCCACCGCTGTCGCACCCTTACTGAAAGCATTAGCAAGGCTTTCAGAGGAAACTCAGGAAGCCGTCTGGAGGGCAGAGGTTGATGGCTACCATAATGCTCTAGTGGTCGCAGCATATCATCAACCCGAAGCTGTAAAGCCTTTATTAGACGCGCTTGCTATGCGTAAACTGAGCACTCAAGAACATCTCTTAGCGTATATATCTTTTTTTATACCGAAAAAAGCTCGAAAAACTTTAGTCGACTATAGAAGTAACTTCTTGAATGCCGCTGTGGCTGCATTGAATGAAGAAGAGCCTATAGAGGCAAGCGTTAAGCATTGCTTGAAATCGATGTCTTGGGTTGTTCGAGCTCAGAAAATAGCTGTTTTAGATGCCTTAAGGGAACTTAAAAAAAATGCCCCCAATCTGAATCATGAGCAATCGATTCAACAAAAAAGAGAGGCTCTTCATAATCCTAATAGTGCCCTGTATCAAGCCTTAAATATGAAACCCTATATTCCTTCGTTTTTTGGCAGTACGAGCCCTATGCTAGTAACAGTTCAGAAGGTTTCGGACGAACTGCCATTATTTTGTGGGGTGTATGATAATTCAGAGACTCCAGGGTTCGGCACGTAACTAAGGTAAAAAATAATTCTGCTCTTCCGCAGAGGCAGTTCCGCTTTTGTTTTATTGGAGGCGGGCATAAGAGCCGCCCCTGCGCGAGATTGACTGTTTTGTGTAAGGGCACAAAATCAGAGGTAGAAGGTCTACAAGGAGGTAGGATCAGGGACCGCACGAAGTTTAAGCTGTAATTTATCGACCCGGCGTTTGCTGGTTTGAAGTACTTTAATTTCGAAGGGTTCTATCACGATCACCTCATCACGCTTGGGTAAGTAACCAAAGCGTTGCATGACTAAGCCTCCCAGAGTGTCAAATTCTTCCACATCAAAGTCACACTGGAAATGATCATTGATTTCTTCTAGAGGAGTTAAGGCCTTGACGATAAACTCGCCTTCACCGATTTTTTTGATATTGTGCTCATCGGCATCAGGATCATGTTCGTCGATAATATCACCCACGATTTGTTCTAAGACATCTTCGATGGTGACGAGTCCCGCCACGCCGCCGTATTCATCTACCACAATCGCCATATGATTACGATTTAAGCGAAACTCTTGGAGCAGAATATCTAAACGCTTGCTTTCGGGGATAAAGACAGCAGGTCGAACCAGGTCACGGATAACGGATTGGTGGCCGGGCTTCAAGCAGGAGCGCAACAAATCCTTGGCTAATAGGATGCCCAAAATTTCGTCTCGATTTTCACCGATGACTGGATAACGGGAGTGAGCGTATTGAATCAGGCGGGGTAGGGTGGCCTCAGGCGTGGCATCCCCTTCTATGACCGCCATATTAACGCGGGGGACCATGACGTCACGCACTTGCATTTCGGAGACTTGCAGGACGCCTTCAATCATTCTGAGGGCATCGGTGCTGAAGAGTTCGCGTTGCTTAGCATCCCTTAAGAGCTCTAGCAATTCTGAGCGATCTTTGGGTTCGCGTGAGAGGGCGTGACTAATCCATTCGATCCAGGACTTGTGGGGGTGATCACCATGACTCATGGGCTAATAAGGGCCTCGTTTAACAATAGGGCGCCATCATAGCACTAAAAGCAGCCCTCGTCATGAGCCAAAATGGGCTTTGCCGAGAATGCTTAGTTTCAGCCTCTGTTGTGTAGGTTTTGGGGCTGAATCTATGCTAGAATCCCGCGGTGTTTGTGGCCCTATCACCTTGAGGAAAGCATGTCAGATTTAGCCAAAGAAATTACGCCCATTACCATTGAAACTGAGCTCAAACAATCCTACCTAGACTACGCGATGAGCGTCATCATTGGTCGAGCCTTGCCGGATGTACGTGATGGCCTAAAGCCTGTTCATCGACGTGTATTGTATGCGATGCATGAGCTGGGGAATGATTGGAATAAAGCCTACAAAAAATCTGCTCGTATTGTCGGTGATGTCATTGGTAAATATCATCCGCATGGGGATACGGCGGTGTATGACACTATCGTTCGCATGGCTCAGCCTTTTAGCTTGCGTTATATGCTGGTGGATGGCCAGGGTAACTTCGGCTCGGTGGATGGTGATGCACCTGCCGCTATGCGTTATACCGAAATTCGTATGTCGCGCTTTGCGCATGATTTATTAGCCGATTTAGATAAAGAAACCGTTGATTTTGTTCCCAACTACGATGAAACCGAATCGGCTCCCGTGGTTTTGCCCACGCGCATCCCCAATCTATTGGTGAATGGCTCCTCGGGAATTGCCGTGGGGATGGCGACGAATATTCCACCCCACAATTTAGGTGAAATTGTGGATGCCACCATTGCCTTGATCGATAAACCAGAGACCACTATTTCCGAGCTGATGCAGTTTGTTCCCGGGCCTGATTTCCCTACGGCGGCGATTATCAATGGTCGGGCTGGAATTGCAGAAGCCTATCGCACGGGCCGAGGGCGCGTCGTTATTCGCTCTAAAACCGAAATTGAGTACGATGAAAGTTCAGGAAAATCAACCATTATCGTTCATGAACTCCCTTATCAGGTTAACAAAGCTAGGCTACTGGAAAAAATTGCAGAATTAGTTAAAGAAAAGAAAATTGAGGGCATCACGGCTCTGCGCGATGAATCCGATAAAGACGGCTTACGCATGGTGATAGAGCTGCGCCGAGGGGAGCAGGCCGAAGTCATACTCAATAACCTTTATACGCAAACGCAATTACAGACGGTCTTTGGCATTAATATTGTGGCCTTGGATGGTGGCCAGCCCCGGGTATTGAATTTAAAGCAACTCTTAGAAGCTTTCATTAAGCATCGTCGCGAAGTCATCACGCGCCGCACGATTTATGATTTACGCAAGGCTCGTGAACGGGCTCACTTATTGGAAGGCTGGGCAGTGGCCTTAGCAAATGTGGACTTAGTGGTCTCTACCATCAAGGCTTCTTCCACTCCAGCAGAGGCTAAAGAAGCCTTATTGGCGCGTGCCTGGGAGCAGGGCTCCGTGAGTGCTTTATTGAATAAGGCCAGTGCGCAACAAACGCGCTTGGACAATTTAGGCGATGAGTATGGCTTAAAGGAAAAGGGATACTTTTTATCCCCCCAACAAGCCCAAGCGATATTGGATTTAAGGCTGCATCGCTTGACGGGTCTGGAGGTGGATAAGATTCACACGGAATACACGGAGATAGTCTCCTTTATTGATGGTTTAATTGAAATTTTATCCAATCCTGAAGTCTTACATGAAGTCATGCGCAGAGAGTTGCGCGAAGTCAAACAACAGTATGGTGATGCACGTCGAACGGAAATCATCGAAAGCCAGGCCGATATTCACCACGAAGACTTGATTAATGAAGAAGATCGCGTGGTGACCCTCTCGCAAGAGGGCTATATTAAATCGCAATCCTTAGACAGCTATCAGGCGCAACGCCGTGGTGGGCGGGGTAAAATAGCCACCTCCGTTAAAGAAGAAGATGTCGTGAGTAAGCTCTTGATTGCACACACCCACGATTTCATTTTGTGCTTCTCAACCCGTGGCAAAGTCTATTGGTTAAAAACCTATCAAGTGCCCTTGGCGAGTCGAACCTCGCGAGGCCGACCCATTGTTAATCTTCTGCCCCTAGAGGCGGATGAAACCATCACCGCGATTCTTCCGGTCACTCAGTTTGATGAAGAGCACTATGTCCTGATGGCCACGCGTGCGGGCACGGTTAAAAAAGTGCCTTTAAGTGAATTTTCGCGTCCGCGAGCCAACGGTATTATTGCCCTGGATTTGAGTGAGGGGGATCAGTTAGTCGGGGTCAATATTACCGATGGTGAGCGTGAAGTGATGTTGCTCACAGATGCCGGCAAGGCAATTCGTCTGCATGAGCGAGAAATCCGGGCCATGGGTCGAGGCGCTCATGGGGTTCGAGGCATTCGTCTGCAAAAAGGACAAAGCCTGATCGCGTTGATTGTGGTTCAAGAGGGTGGCACGATTTTGACGGCCACGGAAAATGGTTATGGTCAGCGCACAGCGCTGGAGGATTATCGCCCCATTGGTCGAGGAGGCCAGGGTGTGATTGCGATTCAGGTGACTCAACGCAATGGTAAAGTGGTGGGAGCGACCCAGGTCTTTGAAGGAGATGAAGCACTTTTAATCAGTGATCGCGGCACCATGGTGCGCATTCGAGTGGCGGATATTTCTGTGATTGGTCGTAATACACAGGGCGTGCGTTTGATTAACTTAGCGGAGGGTGAGCATCTCGTTAGTTTGGAGCGCATTGAAATGCTGGAAGGCGCTGATGGCTCTGAAGTGATAGACGCGGATGTAGAAGAGGGGCTGGATTCTGTGGAGGAGTCGCAGGAGTCCAATGCAGACGATTTATAATTTCTCCGCAGGCCCGGCTATGTTGCCAGAGCCGGTCCTTTTAAAGGCTCAGCAGGAGTTCTTGAACTGGAACCACAGTGGTGTTTCCATGTTGGAGCTTCCGCATCGTAGTCAAGAGTTTATTGAACACACCGAACAAATCACCGAAAATTTCAGACGACTTTTGCAGATTCCTCCCCACTATAAAATCCTATTCTTGCCAGGCGGTGGGCGCAGTCAATTTGCGATGGTCCCCCTTAATTTATTGGGTTCCAAAAAAAAAGTGGCTTATGCCGTGACGGGGCTCTGGTCGGAATTAGCCCAAAAAGAGGCTGAGCGTTATGCCGAAGTGCAGCTCGTGGAAGATGCGAGTGCATCTCATTTCACTACGATTAAAGATTCTTCAGCGTGGTCTATTGATCCCGAATCCGCTTATTTCCATTATGCAGATAATGAAACGGTGCATGGCTTAGAGTTTGATGCGATTCCTGAGAGTCATGGCGTGCCGCTGGTTTCCGACATGTCTTCCAATATTCTCACGCGTCCCTTTGATATGAATCGCTTTGGATTAATTTATGCCTGCGCCCAAAAAAACATGGGGGCTGCAGGCATTACGGTGGTGGTGGTGCGTGAAGATTTATTGGGCCAAGCCTTGAGCATGACGCCCTCGATGTTTAATTATCAATTGCATGCAAAAGCAGCTTCTATGCAAAATACACCTCCCTGCTTTAGTTGGTATATCTTGGGATTGGTGTTGGAGTGGGTGATCGCTGAGGGAGGAATGGCTGAGATGGAGCGACGTGCCTTGCAGCGTTCGCAAAAACTCTATGAATTTATCGATCATTCACAGCTGTATCTTAACCCTATCGATAAGCGCTATCGCTCTCGAACCAATATTGTTTTTGATTTAAAAGATCCCTCCTTAAACGAGCGTTTTGTGGCAGAGGCTAAACAAGCGGGTTTGTTGTATCTTAAGGGGCATCCCGTTCGGGGTGGCATGCGTGTATCACTGTACAACGCCATGCCAGATGCTGGTGTTGAAAGCTTGATTCGTTTTATGCACGACTTTGAAAGTAAATGATGAAGACAATACCCGTTATTACTATTGATGGTCCCAGCGGTTGTGGTAAGGGTACTTTGTGCCATCGTGTAGCACGGGAGCTCTCTTGGCATATCTTGGACAGTGGTGCACTGTATAGAGCCGTGGCTTGGGCACTTCTGCATTATGGAATTAATCCTGAGGAACACACTGAGACTTTGCCTGAGTTTATTGCAGCGCGTGCGATACGTTTTGAAGAGCATCCAGAGCAGGCTTATTATTTGTATTGCGATGGACATATTATTAATGAGGAAGTGCGCTCAGAAGCCTGTGGCGCCATGGCTTCAAGGGCGGGGGCTATCCCTAGTGTTCGAGCCAGTCTATTGCAAGCCCAACGTGATTTTCGCCAAGCCCCAGGTTTGGTGACCGATGGGCGCGATATGGGAACGGTCGTTTTCCCAGATGCCCTCCTAAAGTTCTTTTTAACGGCAAGCCCCGAGCGGCGGGCGGAGCGGCGCTATCGGCAGTTGAAAGCCCTGGGAATAAATGCTAGTCTCCGCGAGGTTCTGGGGGAGTTGGAACGTCGCGATGAACGGGATCAAAACCGCAGCGTTGCGCCACTGAAGCCTTCAGACGATATGATTGTGATCGATACCAGCGAGCTCAATGCAGACCAAGTGTTTGCTCAAGTGATGCATACCATACGAACACAAGTCACACTTTAGGGGTTCTCATCATTATTTTTGATGGGAGCAAGTTTTAAATTAACCCAGGGCGCAAGCCGTGGTCACCGCGTTGGAAACCATTAACATGAATCAATCTCAAGAAAATTTTGCCCAGTTATTTGAAGAAAGCATCGTAAAAGTCAGTTTAGCCCCCGGCTCTGTCGTTCAAGCCACCATCACTGAAATCAGGCCCGATCGCATCACTGTGAATGCCGGTTTAAAATCCGATGCCGTTATTATGGCGGAAGAATTTAAAGATGAAAATATCCAAGTGGGTGATGTTGTCGATGTTGTGGTTGAATCCGTAGAAAACGGATTTGGCGAAACGCGTTTATCCCGAGAGAAGGCGCGCCGCGCGCAATCGTGGATTAAATTAGAGCGTTCACTTAACAGCGGTGAAATTGTGAATGGACGCATTGTTGAACGCGTCAAGGGTGGTTTTACAGTAGACTTGGATGGGGTGAGCGCTTTCTTGCCGGGTTCTTTGGTGGATGTTAAGCCCGTGCGCGATCCAGGCAATATCGAAGGTAAGGAATTCGAGTTCAAAATTATCAAAATGGACCAAAAGCGCAACAATGTTGTGGTTTCTCGCCGATCGGTGATGGAACACGGAGACAGCGCAGGTCGTCAAGCGCGATTAGAGGAATTACAAGAAGGTCAGGAAATCAAGGGTGTGGTGAAGAATATTACGGATTACGGTGCCTTTGTTGATTTGGGTGGCGTAGATGGTTTGTTGCACATTACAGATATTTCCTATAAACGCGTCAAGCATCCCTCTGAAGTTTTAAATGTGGGCGATGAACTCACGGTTAAAATCTTGAAATTTGATCGCGATAAAAATCGTGTTTCCTTGGGCATGAAGCAGTTGAGTGAAGATCCTTGGCTGAATATTGCGCGCCGCTATCCCGTAGGTACGCGTGTGTTTGGTCGAATCACGAATATCACAGACTATGGTTGCTTTGTTGAATTAGAGCAGGGTGTAGAAGGTTTGGTTCACATGTCTGAAATGGATTGGACCAATAAGAATGTTCACCCGGGCAAAATTGTTAAGCCTTCGGATGAAGTGGAAGTGATTGTTCTGGATATTAATGAAGAGCGTCGCCGTATTTCTTTGGGTATTAAACAGTGTAAAGCCAATCCCTGGCAGGAATTTGCGAATACCCATCAAATCAATGACAAGATTAGTGGAAAAATTCGCTCCATTACTGACTTTGGAATGTTCATTGGTCTTGAAGGCGAAATTGATGGTTTGATTCATTTATCCGATATTTCCTGGAGTGAAACGGGTGAAGCGGCTGTTAAGAAATATAAGAAAGGTGATGATGTTGAGGCCATTATTTTGGCCATCGATCCTGAGCGTGAGCGTATTTCTTTGGGCATTAAGCAGTTAGAGCCGGCTCCTGAGGGCGTAGAGGTGATTGCACCCAAGGCTGAAACTTCAGAGCCCAAACCCACTAAAACGGCAGCACCCAGTGAAGTGCCGACCAAAGCCACTTTAGGGGATTTACTCAAAGAGCAGATGAAGAATAAGGAGTAAATAGGCCTTTTTCTCTAAAATGTAGGGGCGGTCCTTGTGCCCGCCCGCTTTTTTTGGGCGCACACAAGGGGCGCCCCTACACAAGATTTTCCATACCAGGAAAACCAAGATGCTAAAATACTTAAGCTATATATTAGGATTAATCTTAATTGTTTTGGCAACCGGCTTTTCTATTTTAAATGCCCAACATGTCAATTTGAATTATTATGTAGGTTCAGTTTCTTTGTCATTGGCCATGCTGCTTTTACTCACCTTGTTTTTGGGTTTAATCTTAGGGGCACTGTTATTTTTGCCTAAATTGATTCGCACTAAAAACAATAATCGAAAACTCCGTCAAATTGTTCGTCAATACGAAGAAGAAATTCAAAATCTGCGGACCTTCCCGCTGAAGGATGCACCTTAGTGCAAGGCCTTTGGTTATTATTATTGCCCGTAGCTGCAAGCTGTGGTTGGTTTACCGGGCGCAACCCCAAGCACCTCAGCCTGCGTTCTAAGGCAAATCCTTCAACTCTGCGT
>JAKFXE010000053.1 GCA_021731545.1 Coxiellaceae bacterium | reverse complement strand
CAGCTTTGATGACATTTTGGTAACCTCTTTCCAGGGCATGATTTGTCTCCTTGAAGGCAAATCAGCCATTATAAAAGTGTTACCTATGTCTCCGCACGTTTGTTACCTATGTCCCCGGTCTATACACACAAGGACCGCCCCTACATGTGCGCCCGCTTTTGTTTTTGGGCAGGCACGAGACCAGCCCCTAACAAAAAATTTTTCCTAAAGCACGGGGATACATTTTGTGACTCTTTGGTTTTAATAGCATAGTGATCAAAATCCAAATGACACACTATGGCATACGATCCTAAAAAACATCATCGGCGCTCTATTCGATTAAAAAAATATGATTATTCGCAAGAGGGCGCCTATTTTATTACCCTTTGTGCAAAAAACAAAAGATGCCTCTTTGGAGAAACCAGAGAAGGGAGCATGCATTTAAATACTGCGGGAGAGATGCTTAAGCGCCAATGGGAAAATTTGGAACATCGATTTCTTAACCTTCATTTAGATCAGTATGTCATCATGCCCAATCATTTTCATGGCATTATTATTTTGAAAAACCCATTTTTCGTGGATCAAGATCAAAAGCGGGCGCACACAAGGGGCGCCCCTACGCAAAACACGAACTACAGTGTAAATGAAATTATTAGAGCTTTTAAATCTATTAGCGCGCGTGAGTATGCGGATGAAATAAAAAATGCGGGTACTTCGTTTGACACACAGTTCTGGCAACGAAACTACTATGAGCACGTTATTCGCACTGAAGAATCACTCGGGGTTCTTCGAAAATATATTCTGGAGAATCCCAGGCGCTGGAGGGAAGATGTTTTGTTTAGTAAATCGTAGAAAGCCTAGTGTGCGCCCAAAAGAAACGCGGGCGGGCACAAGGACCGCCCCTACATGTGCGCCCGCTTTTGTTTTTAATAAAACCTACGATTTTTGGGGTGCTATAGACACTGTAGACGGAGAGGGCTCTTTTACAAACGATCGGGCTTCTTGATACAAGATGCCTAAACGATCGTTCCTCAAGGCCTTTTGTTGGGAAGGTGTAAGCTGGGAAAAGCCGTTCATATTGCCCGCGAGAGCACTAAACAAGGCACGGGCCGCCACTACTTTATCCGACTTTTTAGAGTGCCCAAAAAGGCAACTTAGGCCTAAAAGCCAAGCGACCCAAGCGGCTAGAGTCTTGAACCCTTCATTAACTAATCTATATTGATAATAACGATCGACCTTCTCCCTTAATGCTTCTTTGCGCGCATTCATAATGAAAGACTGAAGCACTTGTTCAAATGAGCACTGGCTTTCTTTTTGGAGATCTCCTGTGATAAAAAACCAATCGTCGAAATTCTGATCTTCAGAAAATTGCATAAAATTTTCAAAATTTATCAAGGGTGAATGATTTCGCTTTATTGAAGCACCCACTAATGCAAATCGAATATTAGGATTTTCACAGTATCGCTTTAAAATATCCGGAATATATTGCGCCGCGACCTTTTCTAAACCGGCGAGATCATTTAAATTACAAAACACCAAGACCAACTCTGTATTTTTAAGATGTGCCTCTAGCAGCTCTTGTTTCTTTAAGAGATCTCTGGGAATAAAGCCCCCCAGCTCCCACAACTGTAATGAATGCTCGCGGCCATTGAAAATTCGCACTATGGTTTCGGGGTGTGCGCCAATAGTGCTGGAAACAGGATAAGAAAGATTGTCTGTGCCGCTTTGAGTGGACCCATAGTAATTCGCAAGAGCTTGTTGTCTTTGAGTGTTTTCCAAATAATCTTCATATTCTTTACCTCGACCCTGAAGTCGACGCACATACAGTGTCTTCCCACTACCGCTGGGTCCTACTAAACAGATATGGATGGGTTTTGAGCTCATGCGGCTATGAAAGCAAATTGCAGGGTGAATGTCTATGGGCTACAAAAAACCTTAGAACAACTGCTCTACTAAACTCTCACCCATGTTAACACCTTCGTCTGAACCGTCCGCTTGATCTGCTGAGTAGGCTGTAGTTTCAGTGGGTTCTGTGCCTTTAACAAAAACTTCAAACAAGGCATTAGGATCTCCCGGTGGCGCTAATAATCCTGTTTGAGGATCAATACGAACGCGCACAATATCAGGAGGCTCTGGCATCATATGCGCAGGCCTGTCCGCCAAAGCTTCTTTCATAAATTGAATCCAAATGGGTAGAGCGGCTTGCGCACCATATTCTCGCAGGGGTTTGGAGCTATCAAAACCCACCCACACGGTGGCCTCTACATTGGAATTAAATCCAGAAAACCAAGCATCCATTTGATCATTCGTTGTTCCGGTTTTGCCCCCCAAATCAGTACGATTTAATACTTTGGCCGCTGTTCCCGTTCCGCTTTGAATCACATCGTGCAGTACTTGATTCATCAAGTACGCATTCTGTGGCGTAATCGCAACAGCGGCCATGGAGTGGGGTCGTTTATCTTCGGGCAGGTCCGGGTTGCTCAAACACGCTGAGCAAGCACGCTCAGGATTGGCCTCGTAACTCACCTCACCCTTGCTATCTACAATTTTTTCAATGAAATAAGGCGTCACGCGATAACCCCCATTCGCAATAATCGAATAGGCACGTGCTAACTCAATCGGTGTCACTTCGCCTGAACCTAAAGCTAAAGATAAGGTCGTGGGTAATTTGGCCACATTAAAACCAAAGCGTTTTAAATAATCCAATACATAGGAAATTTCAACCGATTGCAGCAAG
The DNA here is from genome assembly GCA_021731545.1 of Coxiellaceae bacterium. Lineage (GTDB taxonomy): Bacteria > Pseudomonadota > Gammaproteobacteria > Coxiellales > Coxiellaceae > CAIQCE01. The sequence goes on along the minus strand of JAKFXE010000053.1, from coordinate 21,610 downwards.
CGAATGGAAACCAAATTACGCGACTTAATTAAACCAATGCGCAAACGCGTAGGGCCGTAAAATTTATCTTCATCATTATGAGGCCGCCACCACGTACCGCCGGCTTGCTCCACCACAATGGGTGCATCATTAATCAGTGTGGCCAAGGTATAGCCCTCCTTAGCCAGCGCCGCTGAATAAATAAAAGGTTTGAAATTAGAGCCTGGTTGTCGCTCCGCTTGAATCACGCGATTAAAATGACTTTGAGCATAACTATAGCCCCCACTGAGGGCCAAAATGGCGCCATCTTGCGGATTCAACGCCACAATAGCGCCCTCTACTTTAGGCAACTGTTGTAACTGCCAAGCCCCTTCCACTTTCTGCACATAAACCACATCACCGATACTGGCAATTTCTTTAGCATTCGCGCGGCGCGTCCACGCCAGGCCCGCCCACGGAATTTCGGCTCTTGAATCATTCGAAAAAATAACGCTCAATGAATTCGATGAAACATCCACCACTGCAGCGGGTATCATGCCATGAATAGTATCCATTTTTTGCAGCGCTTTTTTCCAAGCCGCATAATCCTCTTCGGGACTCCCTAAATTAATTTGAGGCCTTCGATAACCATGCCGGCGATCATAGCGATTAAGCCCCTCAAATAAGGCCTCATTAGCCGCATTTTGCAATTTGGATTGCACGGTAGCATAAACACTAAAACCCATTTCATAGACAGCTTCGCCGTATTGGTTGTACATGGCCTCGCGCACCATTTCGGCGACATAAGGTGCCTCCACCTCTATTTTTTCTTGATGATAATGCGCCGTCACGGGCGCTTGAATCGCGGCCTCGTATTGTGCCTTATTGATAAAGCGCAGCTCATACATGCGCCCCAAGACTAAATCACGACGCACTTTGGCGCCCGCAGGATTGCGAATAGGATTAACAGCAGAGGGTGATTGAGGGAGCCCTGCAATCATCGCCATTTCGGCTAATGTCAGCTGATCTAAGCTTTTTCCGTAATACACTTGGGCGGCTGCAGCCACGCCATAGGCACGCTGTCCTAAATAAATCGTGTTTAAATACAATTCTAGAATTTTATCTTTATCAAAACTTTGATCGATTTTCAGAGCCAATAAAATTTCATTGAATTTTCGAGTGAAGGTTTTTTTGCGTGTTAAAAAGAAATTTCGGGCTACTTGCATGGTAATGGTACTGGCACCTTGCACTTTTTTGCCCGTGGTGGCCACAGCCACTGTGGCTCGAACTAAACCGATAAAATCAACGCCCGCGTGTTTATAGTAACGACTGTCCTCAATCGCCAATACCGCATGAATCAGCTGAGGAGGCACTTGATCCAAACTAACGGGAATGCGGCGCTTGGTTCCAAAATCAGCAATCAACTTAGCATCGGCGGTATACACATGGAGGGGGACTTGTAAGTGCACATCCTTGAGCGTTTCCACATCGGGAAGCTGCCAGCTCATGTAACAATAGATGCCTGTGAGTACAACCAAACCACTGAGTGCCACACTGACAACCGCCCAAGCCCCGTGATTTACAAAGCGGCGAAACATTTTTTTAAACATTCAAACCTATCCCTTTAGTTAGGTGCTTCGCCCTATCAGCGCATCCCCAGCCATAGCTAACCCGGGTTATTTTACCGTATTGCCGAGTTTAACCCAACGACTAAAATAAATACCTTTCATAAACAGCGATGATTTTTAGGATGTGGCCTCACACTTTTCGCCAAAAAATACAAGCAAGCCTGGCCTGCACACAGGAGGCTATCTATTACCGGGTCTTAAACTCTAAAACACACCAGCGCCTAGATTCTTTTACACTGGAGCTCGATACCCGTCTACCTTATATAGAAAGACTAAGATCAGTCTTGATGGAATTAAAAAAACTAAAACATCGCCCGCTGATTGTGGGCTTGCCTCAAAGCGAAGTACTTTCTGTGAAGCTGGAACTTGAAAGCCCACTGCGCGACTCTGAACTTAGGGTTTATTTAAAAGAAAATGCTCTGTCTTTGTTGGGACATGAAGCCTCTGAGCTGTGCCTAGATTTTAAAGCTACCCTTTGCCCCAACACTCAACGCACTTCCGTCTGCGTAGTGGCCGCGCCGCGAAGACTGATTGCGTGTTTTTTAAAGCTCAAGCCCAAAGCCATTGACTCCGAGGCCTATGCCATCGCTCGCGCTCTTTTAGCCTTGAATGTTTCATGTGAGGGCGTGATACACCTAAATAAACACTCTGTACTTACTATCACGGATATACATAAAGACTGCTTAACGGTGACTGTGTTTAAGTCTGAGAATTCCTTGCACGAAAATTTTGATCAAGCCCTGAGCTCACTCAGCTTGGCGCTGGAAAAAGTCGTGCTCAGCGGCTCTAATCAGCTTATTCAATCTCTAAACATTCACTCAGATGATTTTATCAGAGTCCATCCAAGCAGCTTTTCAAAAGATATAGAAGACTCAACGCCTTTTTTATACAGCTATGGAACTACGCTCTGGGGAATAAGGCCATGAATAACTTTAATCTCTTAAACCCCTCTTCAAAACAAATTCAACAGAAATGTTTGTATTATGGCTTGATCTTCATTTTTTCGAGTCTCAGCCTATCAGGCCTTGGCGCTCAATTAATGCTGCATCGCTCTATGGTTCACTATCAACACGAGAATATTCATCTTGAAAAACTCATTTCCAAAGAGAATAGGCCTGTGCTTTCAAAAATGCGCTCTCAGGGTCAAAAACTATTAGCATTACTGAATTTAATCAGCCACGCTCTTCCTGAAAAAACGCGTCTTTTCCAAATTAGTTTTAAAGAAGATGAACTACTGCTCTCTGGAAAATCCGAACGATCTGAATACATCCAACAATTTATAGAGGCGCTCTCTGCCCAGAAACATTCCTTAAAAAATTTAGAATTAACCACGCCCCACAATCATTATGAATTTAAAATTCGGCTTAACTCCTAGCGGTATTGCACTACTTCTGGGCACAGCGTTTTTAATTTTTTACGGTATCTTTATTCAGCATTTATTCTATGCGCTCGAAGAGCTCAGCATGAAAAACAATCACCTCAAACATCAGCTAAAAGCACTGCAGGCCCATCGGCCTAAGCAAAACATCTCAATCCGACAAGAATATTTTCTCAGTGAAATACTAGCCGCTTTAAAATCAAGTTCATTAAGCATGCTTAAACTTAATTTTATACAAGAAAGGCATTCAGGCTATCCCAGGCTTGAATGCAGCGGACAGGGAGGTTATGGGGAAATTGTACGCTTTATACAAACCCTGCTTCCCTTAAAAAGCCTAATTTCCATCCAAGAGCTGAGCATCACGCACTCTAATAAAGAAGACTCCTCTGTGCTTGAACTGTATGTTTTGCTGGAGGTGGATCATTCCTAAAAAAATATATGGTATTTTTCTGGTATTGCTTTATGCAGGCTTAGCCTATGCAGCCCCTGATACAGATCCCTTTGGGCTGCCTGAGAATAGCATTGCGCCCAAGCAAAACTTAAGCTCATCCTTCTTAAACATTCACTATGCCTCTTCTGTCGAACTGGCCAAGTTTTTAAGCGAACAAAAACCCAGCTTGTTGTCTTCGGAGGGCCACATTAAAGCAGATGCCCGAACCAATATACTCTGGGTTCAAGACAGCACCGAGCGCATTTCCCTAATAAAAAGCATCGTTGATAGATTAGATATTCCCGTCAAACAAATTTTAATTAAAGCCCGCATCGTTAATATTGATGAACGCTATTTAAAAAACCTAGGCATTAATTTTGGCAGTACACAATCTTCTAGTAACCAAACCGGACTTAGCATGGACTTTCCCAACGGCTCTACTCAAAATGGGCAGTTTACAATTCCAATTGCAAAGTTAATGAACGATCAGTTTATCGACTTACAACTCAATGCCTTAGAGCAAAGCGGGCATGCGCATATTATTTCAAGTCCCGAACTTATTACCAGCAACCGCCTAGCCGCCACACTTCAATCCGGCGAAGAAATTCCTTATCAAGAACAAACGATCAGTGGGAACACCAGCCTTACGTTTAAAAAAGCGCTTCTAAAATTAAAAGTAACGCCCGCGGTAATGCCCAAAGCACAGATATTGCTTCAACTGGAAGTTAATCAAGATAAAATCAGCACCCTCACGGTACAAGGCGTTCCCGCCATTCGCACTCAAGAATTAAGCACCGAAGTGTTACTCAAAAACAATGAAACCGTGGTGTTGGGCGGCATTTATGAGGAATCGGATCATCATCAAGTAAGCGGGGTTCCCATCCTCAGCAAGATTCCGCTGTTGGGGCTTTTATTTCAAGATCATCAACAACGGCATGAACGAAAAAAATTACTTATTTTTGTAACGCCCGTGATTTTATAGGGTTTTTAGAGGGGCTTATTGTAAATTCAGAGGGTGATGCTATTATGATGCTGTTAGCATCATAATAGCATCATACGAGGAACACCCATGCAACCCTTAACCCTGGTTACCGTCCGAATCAAAGCTCAAGTGGCTGCTCGCCTAGAGAAGCTAGCTGAGTCTGTGGACCGTTCAAAATCCTATATTGCGGCAGAGGCCATAGAAGAGTATTTAGATCTCCATGAATGGCAAATTAAGGCCATAAAAAAGGGAATAGCAGAAGTCGATCATGGGGAGCTAGTAGATTTTGATGATGTTAAGCAAAAATGGAAACGGCGTTTTGAAGATTCAGCTAACTAAGTCTGCTGATGCTGACCTTAAACAAGCTCATGACTTTATCGCGCGCGATAATGTACCCGCTGCTGAAAAAACAATCTTTTATATTTTGGGAGCCATCGATTATTTACCTAAACATCCCAATATCGGTCGAACAGGAAGAGTTCCTCACACTCGAGAATTAGTTGTTAGCAGAACACCTTTCATCATTATTTATAAAATTCACTCCTCAACTATATTTGTTTTACGTATACTGCATGCTGCTAGAAAATGGCCCTAAAATGAAACTAAGCCCTCACTCTAATCTTTATTTAATCGGCCCCATGGGTGCAGGAAAATCCAGTATTGGCGCTCAACTGGCCAAACGAGCCGGGCGCCCCTTTTACGATTCAGATCGTGAAGTGGAATCACGCAGTGGTGTCAATATCAGCTGGATTTTTGAAGTGGAACAAGAGGTGGGCTTTCGTCAACGTGAAGCCCAGGTAATTGCAGAGCTTTGTCAGCAATCTGGGATTGTACTTTCTACCGGCGGTGGTGCCATTGTAAATCCTGAGACTCGAGCACGATTAAAAAATTCAGGTATTGTCATTTATCTCAAAACCTCCATGACCCAACAACTCACCCGAGCCTCGGTGCGATCTAAAATCCGCCCGCTGCTGCAAAATAATCCCGAAGAAGCCTTGACGAAGCTCAATCAACAACGGCAGCTCTTTTATGAAGAAATAGCCGATTTAGTTTATACTACCGATCATCACAATCCCGCTAGTCTGGCAGCCAACATATGGAAGGCGCTTAATGATTAATACTGCTTTAGAAGTTCAGCTTAAAGATTCCAGCTATCCCATTTTCATTGCTCATGCCTTATTAAGCGACAAATGGCTTTGGAACAGCATTCTGCCTCATTCCAAAGTGATGATCATCACCGATGATCAGGTTGCGCCTTTGTACTTAAATACAGTGCGAGAAGCCCTTAGCCCCCGAGAGGTGCATTTGCTGGTCCTCAAAGCAGGGGAGTCTTCAAAAAATATTCGTGAATTTGAAAAAATCATCGACGCACTGGTTCAACACTCTTTTCATCGCGACAGCAGCATCATCGCCTTGGGCGGCGGCGTCATTACCGATATTGCCGGTTTTGCTGCCGCCTGTTATTTGCGCGGCATCCATTTTATTCAAGCGCCTACAACACTTTTAGCACAAGTCGATGCGGCCATTGGTGGAAAAACTGCGATTAATCACACTCAAGCTAAAAACTTGGTAGGCTGTTTTTATCAGCCTAAAGCCGTCGTCATTGATCTTGATACCTTAAATTCTTTGCCCGAGCGCGAATTTCGCTCCGGCATTGCTGAAATGATTAAAATGGCGGTGAGCCTAGATGCTTCTTTTTTTAATTATTTAGAAGAAAACATGCCCTTGTTGCTCGCCAAAGACCCTGAAGTATTACAAACAGCCATTAAACGCTGTTGCGAAATTAAAGCCGAGATCGTTCAAGCGGATGAAAAAGAAGCGGGGCTTCGCGCTATTTTAAATTTTGGCCACACCATAGGTCATGCGCTAGAGCACTATGGCAATTATTCAGATTATTTACATGGAGAAGCCGTTGCCCTCGGCATGATCGTGGCCGCTGAATTTTCGGTAAAACACGGGGGGCTTCATGAAAGCCATAAAAATCGACTCATCCAACTCATCCAAAAAGCTGAATTGCCAGACCGCTTACCCTCCCCATTGAATTATGATAAATTGATGGCGGCTTTATCTCAGGATAAAAAATATAGGGAAGAACAACTACACGTCATTATCTTAACTGAGATTGGTCATGCCCTTGTTAAGCCGATCAATCCAGCCGAGTTGGCTACCCTAGCGGCGAAAATCATACACAAGGAAACGTAGATGAGTGAATACAACCCACAGGATCAAGAGCCCCGCCAACATCAACCTGGGGGAATATACCCAGACCCCGAACGCTCTCATCCAGAGCCCGCTCACAAAGCGCCATCGCTTAAAACACATAAAACGCGCTGGATCAGCCTTATTTTTTTAGCCCTGGTTTTGCTAGGCCTCTATTTTTATGAGACTGGGCCTAAAACCGATTCGCAGCCTTATCATGAGCTCGCGGAATCTGCCTTAACGCCTACGCTGGATGAAAGCCCTGCAGCCCCTGCACCGGAGTCAAGTTCTGCTAATGCTCCCATGCCCACACTCGATACCCAATCCAATCCCATCGCTTTAACTGCACCTGCACCGGAGCCCAGCCTTAGTCCAGCAACGCCTCTTGTGGAAAATACGCTCACAACTCCACCTACAGAAACAAAGAACACAACAGAACCTGTTCCCGATGCCGCAAACTTGGCGGCTGAAACCACTAAGGCCACTGAAACTGATTCCACGCTCACCTTAGTACAAAAAGCGCCCGCTGCAGCAAAAACTAAAACACCTCCCGTTAAAAAAACTCCGGCACCCACTCAATCAACGCCGGCTAAAAAAGCAGTCGCTCATTCGGGCCCGGGCTTTACGCTTCAATTGATGAGTTCCGCCAATCAACCGGCTTTACAAAAATACATCAAGGAACACAAGTTAGGCTCACAAGTTCAAATTCGCAAAACGCTGCGCGGCTCCACACCTTGGTATTTGCTCACCTATGGCCATTACAGCAATTCAACACAAGCGCACCAAGCACTCAAAACCTTGCCCGCCAATCTGCGCCAACTCCATCCTTGGGTCCGGCCGGTGAAATAAACAACGGATTTCATAGAGCGGGCGCACGCAAGAGGCAAGCCTGCACAAGATAGAATGTTGAAATTTTTTTGTAAGGGCGCAAGCATCGCCGATAGCGCCTTTTCAATACAATAGCTTAATCCTGTATAAAAAATACCAGAGTTTATACATGAGGCGAGCATCATGTATAAAAAAACCGATTTCTTATACATGAGAAAGCCGCGCCATCCATAATAATGCCAAGGCTAAAACAGATAAAGCCACTTCAAAGAAATACAGGCTCTTTAAGTCTAAAAAGAATCCGCCGGCATTCACTGCCACAAACATCAGTAGAATAAAAACTCCCGACAGGCTGTTAAAGGTGGACTGCACGCGGCCTTGAAATTCAAAATCTGTGGCGGTCTGGGCCCCGCAATGTGCGGGAGTTAGGCTCATCTTAACGCTCAACTTGCCCTAAATTAGCGTGTAATACTGAACCATTTAAGATGGGATGCTCTGCTGCGTAAAAAATCAGAGAAGCAATTTCACTGGGTTGGATTAAGCGATCGGCACCCACACGGCCCTTAATCGCATTGAGTAGGGCAGCGTCATTGCGCAAATGCTTTTTAAGCATCTCGGTTTCCGTAAAGCCTGGGCAAATGCAACAGCTGTGAATCTGCTGCTGCGCTAAATCTTGGCAAGTCGCTCGCATCATACCCACTGAAGCGTGTTTTGAAATAACATAAGAAGCATTTCCTGCCACCGCTTTTTCAGACAGGGTAGATCCTATATAAATAATAGAAGAGCCTTTCGCCATTCTCGAAATGAATAACTGATTCAAAGCCACAGGAGAAACAATATTAAGCTCTAAGATCGATCTTAAGTCCTCAGAATCCAGCTGCGCCATGGAATCTTTAGCATAAGAGGCTGCATTATGAACGATGCAAATCAGCGCTGTTTCTTCAAAACCCTCCAACAGCTCGGCTTGTTGTGATGACAGAGCTTCTGCTTGAGTTAAGTCTATGCACAGATTTTTAACCCCCGGAAGATCACAGTGATTGCGCGAAAGATTAACGACCCTCCAACCTTGTTCACTGAACAACTGCGCGGTTTCTTTGCCAATGCCTTGGCTGGCGCCGGTAATCACTAATGTCTTATTCATGAGTGCTTTTTTCCCAAAGCGCTGAAGCGCTTTGACCTACGGTTACTGAAATCATGACCTTAATGGTTTCGATGTGTTTTCGATGCAAATCCATCTCATCTGCCGTAAGCTGCTCCACAAACCACCCGGACAAAGCTTCTGAGGTCACATTTTTAATGGGCAATACCTTTGTATCGCTTTTTAAAAAAGACATCTGCTCTCCGTTGAAAACTGCATAATAACAACGATCGTCTTCGCTTATGCTGAGGTAGGGCGAGTATTGGGGCAAGAGCATATATTCATTGAGCGATCGGCATAGCGCCATGATTTGTTTTCGAGTAATTCCATAATCATAGGTAATGCCTGAGTCTTGTAATTTTGCCGTAATCTCAACACGCACCTGAAAATTATGCCCATGCAAACGCTCACGCTCGGTCGCTGAAAAAATCGTAAAGTGTCCCGCCGAAAATTTGAGGTCATTGCGATCTAATATAATGGTAGAGAATGGGTTGGGGTTGTTCATGGAAGGATGGTATCAAGAAAATGCAAAGCTCGCACTAGAGCTCTAAAATAACACCCACTTCTTCGGCCTGAGACAGCGCACCAGGCTTGCTGACCTGAATGCGCGCATGAGTCACGACATAGTGTCCGAGCAAATAATCCGCAATGCGTTTAGCCACGGTTTCAATAAGCTGAAAATGCTCTTGGCTAACAAGCCGGGTAATGTCCTCCGCAATGCGCTGATAATCCAGCGCATCACTTAGGGCGTCGCTGGAGGCTGCCTTCATTAAATCAATTTCCAGTTCCACACCAATACACAGACGCTGCTTTGTAGTTTGCTCCCAAGGATGAACCCCCACATGAGCCTCAACAGAAAGCGCCTTGATATAAAGGGTGCTACTCATAAATAGCTCATCAAGGCGAAGGCCCGTACCCTGGCGCCCAATCAGGACTGGGTCGACGAGGAAAATCACCGAAGTCTTTCTCATCCTCAGTCTTTTTCGCAACACTGAAAACGAGCCTTCTTCCCAATCCAATGGCCGCCTGCGGCATTACGGGCTGCTCTGTAGGAATAGGCACTATCATGCCAGCCGCGTCGCGTCGAGGAGGCGTTTTGTCCAAAGGCACGCGGCGGATTCGGGGGGCTATCGGGGGTGTGGATGGCTCACTTCTGCTTTTGATAAGCTCTAAGTTCTGAAGAACAGGCAGCCGCAATAACTCTATCCACTCAGAAGGGGTCCAGCGATGTACTTGAGCCATTAAACATTCTATAAATTGAGCCGCTGCAGCAGGGTGCTTTTGTTTGAGAAGGGTCGAGGAATCCTCCCCTAAAATAGCTTGGGCTTGCTCCCAGCTTTCAAGCAATGCTGTTTTTTCAGGCCTTCCTTTTTTCAGCTCATGAGTGGAAGCGCCCAATGTCGCCCTAGCCTTTTCCACTTGCTCCCATAAATCTCTTCGCGCTGCTTCCGGCAATGGTTTTTCTTTATCTAACAACCACAATAGCTCCGCCAGATGAATGGGCAGCTCTTGGAGGGAAGGCCGCCTAGCATTCATCGGAACAAGCTGTGCGATAGCAGCACCTACATTCGTCCACACCGAATCCTTGGCCAGCCATTGAAGGGGGAGGGTAGCACCCTGATCTCCCACAATAGGAGCAAAAGCCGTCATGGAAGAGGCGACCGAGGGGGGGGCTGATCCCACGGAAGATGTTTCAGAGTTAATAATAGGTATGGGAGCGCTTCGCGGGACAGGCTTTAGCTTTTTCAAATAAGCCAGCATCTCAAAGATAAAGCGACTCGTTTCGGTCAACACGCTATCACGCTCCAAGATGTTACGAATATTCGTTGCATACAGTATCGACAGCTCATGCAAACGGCTACGACCCAGGAAGCCGCGATGCGCTTTACTCGCCAGCACTTCAATCTGCCTCACAAAATCTTCAAAGCAGTAAGGAGGCTGTTCGGAATACTCTGCTATCAACTGATGAATACGCCCATACTCAGCCACTCTCTCTTGCCTCATTTGCTGATTCTTAAAAAACCCATAACAAGCACTGCCCGCAGCCTGAACATCGTAATGTTCTAAGGCACGCCGCATAGCTTCTAGCTCTGCTCGTAATTTCAGGCTTGCTCTCTGTAGACTCTGAGGGAGCATTTTTTGAGTCGCTGGCTCCAATGAGGGCTCAAAAAATGCATAGTCCAAGGGTCGAAGCCCCGCTTTATTTATCGCTCCAGGATCAGCGCCCCTATCCAGCAACCATTCTGCCAATGCAGAATATTTTTTCTCTACCGCTAAATGCAATAAGGTATTTCCATAATGCTCTTCTCGTGCACTAATATAACTCTCCGTTGAAGCACAACGTAACGCTTGCTCACAAAAACTTTGAACGAGGCGACTCCGCTCTTTTTCTGAAAACTCCTGAATTAATTCAAGCAGCTGATACGCCTCTGGAGAAGCCTCCACAATAGCGTTAAATTTTTTTTCAACCAAAAGCGCTTTCCATGTTTCCAGCTCTTTCTTTTTTAAATCGGCGCTCAATCCAAATCTATCGCCCGGCTGACCCAAGTTCGTCCCTAGCTGTCCAACACAAGCACGAACCGCGCTTACAGGGACTTCCTTGAGATCTTTGATTAGCCCTCTGCTTTGTTTCACGAAATCAACGAATGGCTTAACTATGCCTGCCTTAGCAGAAACCAGGGCCTCTTTTCCCAACAAAAATTCCCATCGACAGAATGCGTCAATAATTTTTACCACCTTTTCAGATAATTCCTCTGTTAATGATTTTTCGGCAGATGCGCGCTCAAAAAGAGAAAGCATTCCAGAAAAAAGTGTTGCACACGCATTTTCGAAAACAACTTCCGGATTGTTTTGCAGAGAAAACGAAAAAAACACGCCGGCGTCTTCCAGGCGCAGGCTAGAAATTCCCGTAGCCGAGGTTTTAAATAGTTTGGCATAGTGTTCAGCCCTCCTGTGACTCTCATGGCTCACAGCAGCAAGGCTGAATGTCTCTTTAGACGACCGGCCTCTACTCTCGCCGAAAAACTGTGCTAGGGCTTCCCTGCTCGCTTTTAGCCGCTGCATTTCCACTAAGGCTTGTATCGCTTTTTCTGATTTATTCACTACTTTATTCGCTTCACTACGAAGGTCTAAGCCCTTTTCCTTCAACAAAGCTAATAGGGCGCTGTACAGCACACTCAATATGAATGCATGATCGTGTATCGAAGCCCTTCTAGACATGACAACTAAACTCTCTACTGATTAAGCTTAAAATCAACACAAACACCCAGGAGACGTCCCTCGCTAATAAAGCCAAGATCTTCCACCCCGCTAATCCGTGCAATAAATAGGGCCTGCTTATAACATATCCCTGTTCATTTTTATACCGTAGTTTAGAGGGCTCCTTAGAATAACGCCCCCCTGTGACAATTTGATGACAAAAGCCATAGCTCCGGTACACCTTGGCGTGCAAAATTAGCTTTCCCAAGCCCTGGAATTTAAGGCTATACTCTGGGCATTGAACCCCCGATATTAAGGATAATTCCATGAAAAACGAAGCCACCCCCCCTCTTGGGGCGAATGCTAAACCTAGTCTGCTGAATGCGCACTGGAAAGCACGCTTTTTCGTGGCCGCCGCCATGCTGCTGATGGCCCTCATCGGATTGATCCTCATCGATGTTTCGCCCCAGTGGGCCTGGTCTTATTGGCGCATCATGATTGTGCTCTATACCCTCCTTTCCTTATGGCTAAGCTGGCACCTAAGACAAAAAGGCCTTCGCTTTGAAAGTATTACCCTCTGGCATGAACTGGCCCACTGGATCGCACTAATCTTCGCCGTTTCACTGGTCACCGTCTTGGTGGACGTTGGCATTTTAAGTCGTATGCAGGCTGGCTTAATGGTGCTGATTCTGCTCGCGCTCACCTTATTCTTAGCGGGCATTTACATCGATCGCTGCTTTGTTTTTATTGGAATTGCGATTGGAGCTTTCGTAATAGTCAGCGCTTTATTCGAGGCCTATCTTTCTGTGGTAATGGTGCCCATCCTTATTTTGGCATTCATTATATTAGCCTGGTGGCTTCACCGAGATCATGCCCCCAACAACGCAGGCATTCCCTAATATGCGAGTTCTACTTCGATATTTAATCCTGGCTTTTAGTGTGTGTGCTATCACTCCCTCCTGGGCTAACGCTATTTCCCTACCCGAAAAACAACACATTCAACGCTCTGTTAATCAGTTGATCGTCGGAAAGCGCGCTTCTCAAATTGGCGTCCTGGTACAGTCATTAGATACGGGTGAAGTTATTTATGAAAGAAGCCCCTATCGCGCCATGGCTCCTGCCAGCACACAAAAATTGCTCACCGCTATTGCCGCACTGACGTATTTGGGCCCTAATTTTAGCTTTAACACCGCCTTACTCACCGATGCCAGCTCTATTCGCAACGGCGTTATGGAAGGCAATTTAAGCGTTAAATTCAGTGGAGACCCCAGTCTGACCGCCACGGATGTGAACAACTTATTTCAACAATTAGCAGCCCAAGGTGTTCGCCGTATTCAGGGTTCTGTCTTTGTTGATAATGGTGATTATAGTAAAGAACCCTATGGCGCAGGCTGGGTTCAAAAAGATTTTATGTACCATTATGCGGCTCCCGTAAATGCCATTATCATTAACGAAAATTCTTTTAACCTAAGACTCAAGCCCTCTCAGCTACACCAACGCGCTGTTGTCAGCAGTAACTTGCCCCCGCATGCCGCCAGCTTTCAAAACAATTTGATCACAACCACCTCCCGAGGCTCTTGCCCCATTAATATTCAAGGCGATCAGCACAATCACTACTCTGTTTCAGGTTGCATTGTTCAAAAATGGGGAATTCAAAGCACCTTGCTCGCCGTTAAGGATCCCAGCAGCTATGCCAAATCCTTAATCAGTTTAGCGCTGCAAGAAAACAATATTCGATTGGATGGCAGCATTCGTTTACATTATGACAAAGATGCGCGGCGCTTATTGGTGTCTCACGAATCCGCCCCGCTAAAGATTTTGATTATCCGCATGTTGAAAAAATCCGACAATCTTTTTGCCAATACTTTACTCAAAAAGCTGGGGCAACTGTATTTTAATACCACCGGAACCTGGAGCAATGGAGCACAAGCATTAAAAGATATTTTAACGCGGGCAACCCATGTTGATTTCAAAAACAGTGTGATTCTCGATGGGGCCGGTTTGTCACCTTACAATCTCGTCAGCCCTTATCAGCTTTCTGCCGCACTGACCTATGCCTATCACAATCCCAAAATTGCCTCTTATTTACTGCCTGCACTTCCCTTGGCCGGCGTGGATGGAACCTTAAAATATCGTATGCACTCTTTTTCACCCCGCCTTCCCGTACGCGGAAAAACAGGCACTTTGCAAAGCGTGAGTAGTCTGGCAGGCTATATAACCACCGCCCGAAAACATCATTTGTCTTTTGTGATTATGGTCAATGGCTACAAAGGAAAGTGTTATCCTTATACGCGCCTTCAAGATCAAATTTGTCAATTTCTAGCCCAACATGTCTAATATCATTGAACACTACGCCTTGATCGGCTATCCCATCAGCCACTCACTTTCTCCTAAAATCTACCAACATTTCGCGCAAGAAACTAAACAATCCATCCGCTACCAGACTATTTCCGCAACACCCGAAACTTTTTTCAGCACCGCCCACGCTTTTTTACAGCAAGGAAAGGGACTCAATATTACAGCCCCTTTTAAACAACTGGGCTTAACGCTCACCCAAGCATTGCATCCGCGCGCGCAAGAAGCGCAGGCCACAAATCTTATCCTCAAAAAAGAGGATGGCACTCTCATTGCAGACAATACGGATGGCATGGGCCTTATTGCAGATCTTGAAATAAATCACGTCTTTGATGTGCATGATAAAAAGATCTTGATTTTAGGGGCTGGGGGCGCAGCTCGTGGAATCATCCCTGAGTTGATGCATCAAGCTCCCAAATATATTGTCATGGTGAATCGAAATTATGACAAAGCTCAACGGCTCGCAGAACAGTTTAAATTAATCGCAGAACCTTTAGAGGCGCTCAGCACCTATTCCTTTGATTTAATTCTTCAAGCCAGCACAGAATTACCCCAACTTCCTCCTAATTTTAATGCAGAAGGCGCTTTCTGTTATGACTTAAACTACGGAAAGCGTGCTCTGCCTTTTAAAGGCTGGGCAGAACAGCAGGGCGCTATAGGTTATACGGATGGACTAGGCATGCTCGTTGAACAAGCCGCTGCTGCTTTCTATTTGTGGCGAGGGATAAAACCTGAAACCTCTGAGCTTATTCATATACTTCGAAATACGTTTTAATGCTGCACCATTACATTGTGATCAACATATAAAAATTCCGTCTATGGGGTCGGTCTAAATTAGGGTTTATAGCTTATTTTTTTAATGCTTTAAGATACAATGGTCTCACTTTTTTCCCAATGATGCTCCTATTTTAAAATCAACCCAGAGGTCCGCCATGAGAACATCTAGCCCAGAAACTGTTTTTAATCCAGAGGACATTTTAAGTGATTTGCCTGCTTTGCCTGCAGGCAGTAAACCCTATTTTATTAACGCTCAACGAGCTCAACTACTCGACTATATCACGCACTTGCACAGATGTTTCAGCACCGCACCCGATGCCTCAGAAATACAAGGGCTGTGGACTGAAAGAGCGGAAAAATTTGCTGCTTTTGATATTAGCGCGATGGTCCTAGATAGCTCGGGCAATCCACTCATCTCTACTATTATTCATGAACGTATTAATGCTGTCGCTAGGCCGGAGATCTTTCAAGCAGGGGGCTCTATTACAATACCTCTATTTACTAAAAAAAGCCTGAGCCGAGCCTGGATAAATCCTGTTTATTTTGAAGATCCCGTCGATTCCAACTTTGTATGTGTTTATGCCGCAGCCTATCTGCAAAACCCGCAGCCCCCACAGCCCAGACACATTGTACTGCTGGTGGATGTGAGTGCCAGTATGGCGGGTGTAGGCATTGAAGCCATCCATGCAGCTCTGCCCAGAATTTTTGAGGAACTTAAGGCAGAAGATAGAGTCTCCCTGATTAGCTTTTCAGATGAGCTCATTGGCATCGTGCGCGCTGAACCCAAAAGCAGTTTGTCCGCTCGTTTTTCAGGCCTCGTTTCAGCCCTGCAGCCCACAGGCAGCACCCGCCTCAATGATGCTATTTTATCCACTGCAGCGCTTACTGATTTGCCCCCAGGACAAACGACCGTCCTTGTGCTCACCGATGGCCAAGACACGGGCAGTCAGTTTCGAAGCTCTCCCGATGATGTGATCAAACGCCTCAGCCAGCACAGTGAGGGCACGCCACCTACCCTTCTTCCCATGGGACTGGGCACGAGCTATGACTATAACTTCTTGAAAAAGCTTGCCGCTTCAGCCAACACCGGAGTGCTGGATGCACGCGATCAAGAAAAGCTACCTGAACTCGTGCACGAAATCATGGACCTTTTTGCAGAGGGCCTGCATCTTAACGTCTCAATACCCGGCTTGACAGATGAAGGCTCCAATTTTGGAATTATGAACTACAATACCCGCTGCGAATCCAGAAGTATGAGGATACCTAAAACAGCGCTCGTACTCCCTAAAACCGAGCTATGCATTACTTTAGCTAAAAAAGAATATCGCATTGCTTCTGCTCAATTTGTTCCTGCAACACCAGAACAAATCTCCATCGCCATGCGCCTCCGTATCACACAAGAAGCTCGAAAAATCCACGACCATCCCGGCCCCAATACAGTAGAAGGATATGAGGAAAAAATGAATGCCATTGAAGCCCTCCTCAATTCCCCCATTAA
This sequence comes from Coxiellaceae bacterium, assembly GCA_021731545.1. Classification (GTDB taxonomy): domain Bacteria; phylum Pseudomonadota; class Gammaproteobacteria; order Coxiellales; family Coxiellaceae; genus CAIQCE01. The sequence goes on along the minus strand of JAKFXE010000053.1, from coordinate 5,241 downwards.
TGTTCCGCACCTAGAGGATGAAACCCGCAAAGCACTTAGAGTTCACTTGCATGCCCTTGATAAAAACCGAGTCGAGCTACTGTTTAAAACATTTCTTCGCTCGTTAAGGGGCATTCCTACCCCAGAAGCCTTGGATAAGGCCTTCCGATTAGCCACAAAAGAAGGAAAACTCTCACCTCGCTATCCCACTCATAATGCCTATTTACAGGAGCTTATTGGGGTGTTCAAAGAAGAGATCAATGCACCCTTCACACTTTCTGCAACACCCGGGGGACGGCTTCCCATAGTGGGAGGAGCAGGATTGCCACTGGGCGGCAGTATGGTTCCAAATACATATAACAGTATTAGAATGACCAGCCTCCCAATACCTTATTCAGGACCCGGCATCAGCCAATCTTTCGGCATAAATCCCCAACACGCTTTTTTAGGTACTGGAAGAAGCCTCTATAGCACCGCCACCACACACACTCTGTGGCAACCTTCCACTAGCTCACAGAGAATAGCATCATCTAATGATGAAATGCCCCACGATGCTGCAGGGATGGATGTTGCGATAATACCACCTCCAGCCATACGATGGCTGCAGGCAAGAGGGGGATGGTCGGCAGTAGCAAGGATCCCAAATGCCATCCCATTAATGTCATCTCTGCCATTAGCAGTATCCTTACCATCGAATGTGAATCTACCGCTGCTGCTCCTGCCACAGTTGCCCTCTCAATCGGATAGCAGAAGAGTGCGCTTGCGCATTCAATTAGAAGAAGAGGATGCGAGAGAAGATGAGGATGATGCGAGCGCCACAGGTGAAGCTGCAGCTAAAAGGCCACGTCGCTAACTCTTACGAGGATTTACTGTGCTTTTGCTAGAAAATCTAAACGAGGGCTGTTCACAGCCCTCTTTCATTTATCCCGCTGTCACACAATGCCGATTTTTAAGTTCCACATAATAGTGCGCACTATAGCTTAAATAGTCATGTTCTTGTTTCGTGAGTCGGCGTATACGCCGCACGGGCGAACCCAGCCAAAGATAACCACTCTCTAAAATTTTTCCTGGAGGCACTAAGCTGCCCGCACCCACCATCACTTGAGACTGCACATGACAGCCATCTAGTAACACCGCGCCCATGCCAATTAAACTTAACGTATCAATACGACAGGCATGTATCACCGCTTGATGCCCAATGGTGACCTCATCACCAATCAGCGTTGGAAAACCTTCTGAATTAAAGCGGCTGGCATGGGTCACATGAATAATGGTGCCATCTTGAATATTACTGCGCTTACCAATATGAATGTGATGAATATCGCCGCGCACGGCTGCCATAGGCCACACAGAACTCTCTTCGCCCAAGATCACATCGCCTAAGACTAAAGCCGTATCATCCACCCAAGCCTGTGCATCCAGCTGCGGGGTATGTCCTTCAAAACTGCGTATGCTCATCTTTGTTTTTCCTGTGAACTCTTAGTCGGCCCCTTTCCAGCGGCGATGCATCCACAACCACTGATCGGGATGCGCCAAAATAACGCGCTCAATAAAATGATTGTAGGCCTGCGTATTTAAGCGTTGCTCCTCTTCTGGATCCGCATGTGGGATCCACTGAATTTCTGGATAAAATTCTAATACATGTTTTTTAGCGGAAGCTCGATAACAGGAAACGGGAATAACCGCCGCCCCCGTTTCCTTCGCCAGCTTCGCTAGACTTCGAAAGGTACCTGCGGGTTTATTAAAAAACTCAACGAGTATGCCCTCTTTCCCCACCCTCGAGTGCTGATCTAAAGCAAAAATAACAGCATCATTGTTGGCCAGCGCTGTGAGCGTTTGACGCAAAGATTTTTGTTTGGGAATGACTTGAACACCCGCACGCATAAATCGATTAAACAAGAGTTTCTCAAGATATTTATTGGATAATACTTTTCGAATGCAATAACAACGTCCCGGAAAATCTCTTAGACTAAGGGCTGCGCCCATCGGCGCTATTTCCCAATTACCAAAGTGACCGGACAAGAGCAGCACACCCTTATGACGATTCGCGGCTTCAAATACATGCTCTTTGCCTCGAATGCTCATGCGCTGACAAATTTCTTCATTACTTAAAAATCCCAGCAGGATATTTTCTTTAAGGAAACTAGCCAGATGGCTGTAAAAGCACTGAGCTAGCTGAACAACTTCTGTATGACTTAAGCCCTCACCAAAGACAAGCTTCATATTTTGCAAAACAATGTCTCGGCGAAAGGGCAGGCCATAATAAAAAAACTTTCCCGCCCAAGTAGGCTTGGTTTTTTCCAAATATCGCTTGACGATTGCTGCTGGACTCATTGTAAATACCCGCTGAAAAGGGCCTCACTGTAGCCCGAAGTTCCTTAAAGTGTCAACGCCATTTGCTTTGTCTGGGGAGTAACTGCTATCCTGCTGCTCACTATGAATGCATCACAAAACCACAGTGCCTTACCTCGCTTTAGCGCCATCAAGTCCGCCGATATCAAGCCCGGCCTTGAAAAACTGATCGCCCAAAATAAACACGAACTGAATCTTGTGCTTGAGCAAAAAACTCCTTTTACCTGGGACAACCTCATTCAGCCCCTCGAGAACATGGCTGATCGCATCGCTCAATATTGGGCCTGTATTCAACATTTACATGCCGTATGCAGCACACCCGAGTTGCGTGAGGCTTATAATGAATGCTTGCCGCTTTTGTCGGATTATTCCACCGAGCTCTCCCACAATGTTGATTTGTTTCGCGCCATAGAATCCATTGCCAGTAGTCCAGAATATCAAAGCTTGGATCTTGCACAGCGACGCGCCATTGATAATGATATTCGTGATTTTAAATTGGCGGGTGTTTCTTTGGGAACTGCTGAAAAAGAGCGCTTTGCCGAGCTCTCCAAAGAATTGACTCAACTCAGCAGCCGCTTTGAAGAAAATGTATTAGATGCCACTCAAGGCTGGAACACGCTCGTAACAGATGAAAAAAAATTATCGGGTTTAACCGAGCGCGTCTTGGAAGCCGCACAGGAAGCCGCCACAAAAAACAACAAAAGCGGTTGGATGTTCACCCTAGAAGCACCCTCCTATAGCGCCGTGATGCGCTATGCCGATGATGCGGCATTGCGTGCCCAGATGTATGAAGCCTATGTCACTCGAGCCTCTGAAGTGGGGCCCAACGCAGGGCGCTGGGATAATAGTCAAGTCATGTTGGATATTCTTAAAAATGAATTTGAGCTTGCTCAATTACTGGGCTTTAAAAATTATGCTGAAGAATCCTTGGCCACTAAAATGGCAAAATCTCCTGAAGAAGTGCTTCATTTTTTAAATCAACTGGTCGTAGCTTCAAAGGCTAAGGCTGAAATAGAGTATAAAGAGCTTAAAGAATTTGCCTTAGCACAATGGGCTGTTCAAGAGCTCAATCCCTGGGATGTGGCCTATTACACCGAAAAATTACGTCAACATCGCTATGATATTTCTCAAGAAGAATTACGCGCTTATTTTCCAGAACCCATCGTTGTGCAGGGTTTATTTGATATTGTAAAACGCCTCTTTCACATCAACATTAAAGAGCTTTTTGAGGTCGACACCTGGCACCCCGATGTACGTTGTTTTGCCGTTTATGACGAAAAAAAGAATGTGCGCGCACAATTTTATTTGGATCTGTATGCGCGCGAACATAAACGAGGCGGGGCCTGGATGGACGACTGCCGCATTCGCCGTAAATTAGACGATGGCTCCCTACAAACACCTATTGCTTTTATTACCTGCAATTTCAACGCACCCGTAGGCGATGAACCGGCTTTATTTTATCACGACGATGTGGTGACTTTGTTTCATGAATTTGGTCATGCCTTGCAACATATGCTGAGCACGATTAATTATGCTCAAGTCTCCGGTATTAATGGGGTTCCCTGGGATGCCGTGGAATTTGCCAGTCAGTTTTTAGAAAATTGGGCCTGGGAAAAAGAGGGTCTTGCTTTAATTTCAAAACACTATAAAACAGGCGAGTCTTTGCCTCCTGAACTATTCCAGCGCATGATCAATGCTAAAAACTTCCAATCTGCTTTACAAATGATTCGCCAGCTCAAATTCAGTGTGTTTGATTTTAAATTACATCTTGAATTTAACCCGAATGAAAAAAACCAAATTCAGCGCATTCTGAATGAAGTCCGTGATGCTATTGATGTCATACCCTCACCCGATTTTAATCGCCTTCAACACCATTTCTCCCATATTTTCGCAGGAGGTTATGCAGCCGGATATTACAGCTATAAGTGGGCTGAAGTCATGGCCTGCGATGCCTTCTCCTTATTTGAAGAGAAGGGTATTTTTGATCCTGAAACCAGTTTAAGCTTTTTGCATTGCATTTTAGAAACCGGCGGCTCCGAAGATCCTGCGGTTTTATTTAAACGCTTTCGCGGAAGAGAGCCCGATGTTAAGGCCTTATTGAAACAATCCGGGATTCTATAGCAGCAGGCCTTGTGCGCGCCTTAAAATAACATCCCCAAAAAGCTCGCGATCATTCTAGTGAAGTAAAAATACCCCAACAAAAAACATCACTAGAGTGATATTAATCACTCTAGTGATGGCCTGGCTGGCTGTACTTGTTGACATTCAAGCACTGTTTTTATCTCACATACTTAAAATATCTCCCCATTCCTTTTAAAAATCAATATATTATCATAGTTCCATCATGATGTTTTTTTCATTAAGCCTCAAATCACAATCCCTGTTTTTTCGTCTAAATCACCCCGCAATTTTACATGCATTACACCCAAAACTAAGCTCAAAAATGAACAGCTGTAATCCATCGTAGATTTAGCGCGTGAGCGATAGCTTACAAACTGTCACAAACTGTGGCAGACTATCAAGCGTTCGATTTTTATTTTAATAACTTGGTGTGATCGTGATTTTTTAGCTGCTTGTACGAAAGGGTAAGGTGATCCATGTACAACAATGTTGATTTATTGCCGCATCGTAGTTCTGTAGTGCTTTGGGGGCTAGATGATGCGCTGAAATATCTTAGGGTGATGCAGTACATAATAGAAGAAATGTGCATTTCTATTTATTTTTTCAAGGCAGGGCAACTAGATAAATTTGATGCACATGTTGGAGAAAGCCTCTGTCAGATTAGAGCCTACAAGATTTTATTGCTGAAAAATAGCTCTAAAAGCCTCCAAGAAAAGATTATTCCTCTTATGGAGCAGGAGTTAGAAAAATACTACAAACAAATTATAACAGCAACGGAAGATCTTAAGA
>JAKFXE010000030.1 GCA_021731545.1 Coxiellaceae bacterium | reverse complement strand
CATTCGCCGGATCTCCTGTTGTACCTGGGTTTTCTCCATCACTGACCTCCATTGGCTGAAAATCAGTATCTTAAAAACCGGACAATTGGAGTGCTACCTAAATCGGACAATTAGCGTGCTACTGACATTCTAGAAAAACCCACGCTTGCCCCTGCTGAGCAATCATCATAGAATCCCCCCTCCTTTTGCTGGTGCGACTAAAGCCTATGAAAACCCTCTATATCAAAACACATGGCTGTCAGATGAATGAATACGATTCATCCAAAATGGCTGCTGTGCTGAAAAGTTCTCACGGGCTTGAACTGACCCACGATGAAAATTCAGCGGATGTCATTTTAATCAATACCTGCTCCATTCGTGAAAAAGCACAAGAGCGAGTCTTCTCCGAATTGGGCCGCTGGAAACCTTTTAAAAAAAGAAATCCTGATTTGGTGATTGGCGTGGGAGGCTGTGTGGCCAGCCAAGAAGGTGAAAGCATTATCAAGCGCGCACCCTATGTTGATCTCGTCTTTGGTCCCCAAACGCTGCATCGCTTACCTGAAATGCTCAATGAAGTGCTCACACACCGGAAGCCTCAAGTAGACATCCGCTTTCCCGAAATTGAAAAATTTGATCATTTACCAGAACCCAAGGCAGAGGGCGTCAGCGCCTATGTGTCGATTATGGAAGGCTGCAGCAAATATTGCAGCTTCTGCGTCGTACCCTATACACGCGGTGAAGAAATCAGCCGCCGCTTTGATGATGTACTCAGCGAAATTGCGCACTTAAGCCAACAAGGCGTTAAAGAGATTCATCTCTTGGGACAAAATGTAAATGATTATCGCGGAATCATGCACGATGGCGCTATAGCCGATTTAGCTCTCCTCATTCACTACACCGCGGCCATTGATGGCGTTGAGCGCATTCGTTTCACCACCTCACACCCTTCCGCCTTTTCAGATAATTTAATTGAGGCCTATGCGAAAGAGCCTAAGCTCGCTAATTTTTTACATCTGCCTGTACAAAGCGGCTCTGACCGAATCCTAGCCGCCATGAAGCGCAACTACACTGTTTTAGAATACAAATCAAAGCTGCGAAAGTTGCGTCAAATTCGGCCAGATATTTGCATTTCCTCAGACTTCATTATTGGATTTCCCGGTGAAACGGAAGCGGATTTTGAAGCCACCATGAATCTGATTCATGAAGTGGGTTTTGATAATTCTTATAGCTTTATTTACAGTAAGCGGCCTGGAACCCCTGCAGCTCAATTGCCCGATACCGTTTCCATGGAAACTAAAAAACAGCGTTTAGATATTTTACAAGCCCGCATCAATCAAAATGTATTTTCCATTAGCCAAGCCATGATCGGCAGTACTCAACGTATTTTAGTGACGGGCCCCTCTAAGCGTAATGCTCAGCGCCTCAGTGGCCGAACCGAAAACAATCGAGTCGTGCATTTTAGCGGAAGCCCCTCTATGATAGGACAGATGCTGCCGATTAAGATCGTTGATGCCAAACCCTTTTCACTGGTAGGAGAAGTTATAGAATGAACCAAGCCTTAGTCACCGAACACATCAGCCTAAGCCCTTCCGATCATCGCCGCCTCAACACCCTCTGTGGACCCCTTAACACTCATATTGAGTTGATTGAAAAGATACTTAAAGTGAAGATCCAGTATCGCCATGATCGCTTTCAAATTCAGGGAATGCCCGATGCGCTTAAAAGCTGCATCGAGGCTTTGCAAAAACTCTATCAGCAAACAGAAACACAGGGTTCTTTTAGCACGACACACATTCAACAATTACTACATCTTAAAACAGACGTGGATGAAAGCTCCGATGGCGGAGCCGATGTCATTATCAACAGCATTCACGGCGTGGTTAAAGCCAAGACTCCGACTCAAAAAAAATATCTACTTGCCTTGCAAGAATATGATATTAATTTCGCTGTCGGCCCCGCGGGAACCGGTAAGACTTTTTTAGCGGTCGCCGCTGCTGTGCACTCCCTTCAAAAAGAAGAGGTGAGCCGCATTGTTTTGGTCAGACCCGCTGTGGAAGCCGGAGAAAAATTAGGCTTTTTGCCCGGAGATTTAAGCCAAAAAATTGATCCCTATCTAAGACCCCTATTCGACTCCCTCTACGATATGTTAGGCGGCATTAAAGTAGCCAAACTCATTGAAAGCAATGTGATTGAGATCGCACCCCTGGCCTATATGCGCGGCCGAACCCTAAACGATTCTTATGTGATTTTAGATGAGGCCCAAAACACCACTCGCGAACAAATGAAAATGTTTTTAACGCGCATTGGCTTTGGTTCTAAAGCGATTATTACGGGAGATATTACTCAAGTCGATTTACCCAAATCCGTTTCCTCAGGCCTAAGCCACGCCATTGAGGTCTTAAAAGGTATCGAAGCAATTAAATTTACCTACTTTAACAGCAGTGATGTGATCCGACACCCCTTGGTGCAGAAAATTATTCATGCTTACGAGGAATATACCAAAGAATGATTTTGACTGAAACGTATTGAAAACTCATTTTAATCTTAATTTTTATATGATAACTGCAATCTTTCGTGCTTTTCACGAGCAACTTCTATTACTTTTTTGAGTCTTTTCTCAAGAATTTCTTTTGGAGGTAATTCGGTTAGATATTGAGCAACATGAATTCCATTTTTACCCAACTCCATTAATTCAACATCTTCTTGGTCTTTATCAGAACAAATAATAATTCCAAGTGGTTTTTCTTCACCGGAATGTCTTTCATGCTTATCCAACCATTTTAAATACCATTCCATTTGTCCGGCATGCTCAGGTTGAAAAGCTGAAAATTTCAGCTCTATCGCGATCAATCTACGCATGCCGCGGTGAAAAAAAAGTAAATCCAAAAATCTGTCATTTTTCTCAGTGCTCATTCTTTTTTGTTTTGCAACAAAACAAAAATCGCTGCCCATATCTTGTATGAATATTTGTAAATCATTGAGAATTGCCGATTCTAGCTCACGCTCCGAAGTAATCTGATGGGGATATAATAATTTCAGGACACAAGGATCCTGTAAGTAAAGATCTGGATTTGTTAAGTTTCCTTGTTTTAATTTTTCTAATTCAGCTTTAATAATATTCTCAGGTTGTTTTGCTATAGCGGTTCGCTCATAAAGCATGCCATCAATCTTTTCTCTTAGTCTTCTGACTCCCCACCCCTGTAGACGGCACATTTCCGTATAAAAATCTCGCTTTAAGAGATCATCAATAATAATTAATTTTAAAAAATGTGACCAACTTAATTGTTGTGACAATGTCACAACAATTTGTGGTTCTGAATATACTTTAGAGAAGCGAACCATCCGTGAAAGATTATATCTATCAAAACCGCTTCCATAGTGTTCTTTAAGCTGCTGGGCAAGCTGCGCTATCACTTGCTCCCCATATTCTGCACGTTCATTTTTAAGTACGTCTTGATTAACGCGATGCCCGATCCGCCAATACAACATCACTGATGTAGAATTAGCAAAATGTGCAACCTGTGTTCTTGCTGTTTCAATGAATTGGCGAACATCATTAAGAAGCTCGGAGCTTACTATCGTTTTGTAGCCCATAACCACCCCTGGCTCAATAGATTGTTGTGACACCGTCACAACAATTATAACATGTTGAATTTACATGAATTACATTAAAAATAAAAGATATTTTACTGGATTACTAGCGTATTCGGCTACAACAGCATCCGATCAAGTGATCGGGAACATGCCACCCATTAAAATCATTGAAGCGATTAAATTTACCTATTTTAATAGCAGTGATGTGATCCGACACCCCTTGGTGCAGAAAATTATTCATGCTTATGAGGAATATGCAGCGGATTAAAGATTGAAATCGTTAAGGCATCGGAACAACAACAAAACCAGCTTGCTCGTCCTCATTCCCAGCAGCTCCCTCAAGCGCAACGGGCACACCATTATTGGCATTAGCTTCCTGGGGATTTTCTGACATAGGAAGCGTTACTGGATTGTTAAGAATCACATCTGCAATACCCGGAACCGTTGGAACAGGACTCACCCAAGGATTCCCAGTAGGCTGTGGTATGTGCAAGGAATCTAAGAATACTCGATCCATTATTTCAGGCTTAGCACTCAAAGCCGCATAGTCGGCGATATTATGGCCCGCAGCATCTGCTAGAAGCAAACAATTTTCATGATAAAGGTACCTGTATTTTTTACTCTTATTACAGATCCACCGAAAAGCTTCTGGGTTTCCACTTAAGGCTGAAAATCGCAAAACTGAACCATGATTTTCAAAGCCACGTTGATCTGATAAAGAAGAGTGATACCACCACTCACCATGGGTTTTTTTAAACACTAAGTCCATACACTTCTTATTCCCGCTGGCAGCTGCGCAGCAAAGTACACTTGCATCTAAATCACTTTTTAAAATTTTCTCCGAAAACGTAAGAGCATTCAATACCAATCTCACTGTCTCGATAATGGCGGCAAGGGTAAAAACAGTAGAACAAATAACGAAAAGAAGGGATGGGAACGTGAATAATCCGAATGGCATAATCAAAGGCGGTAAAATAAAAGGAATCGCAAGACATAAGAGTAATACCACAAACAGAAACTCGGCGCGCAGCTCCACCGATGCGACAAAAGAATACATCAAGTAACTAAGTGTGGCAGCATTCCCAGTAAAGTGCGGATTAGTGATGGCGGTGATCCGTCGATTTGGCACATAATACTGCATTTGTCCAACAATAATCATCTTTCTGCTGCGAGGCAAATTATCCAATAGTCTGCATACTTCTTTAAAAATATTTTTATTTCAAATTAAGGCACTGTAGCACTGCAAAGCTTTCCATTGAATCAAAGAAAATTCATTTATCTTAATGTTTTCCTTCTTAATAAAATCCTTAAAAATAGCAACATTTCCACCTAAGGCTATTAAACACAACAAATCATAATCGCTCGTCTCAAATTCAGCTGATAATTTAAGGACCGAGAGTGGAGCATAAGAAACTTGTTTTATTTTATTTAATATCTCAAGAGATTTGCCTAAAATATTAAATCTAATAATACCAATCCGCGATAAGGCATTAAAAACATCCTGATTCAAAAGTTTTTTAGCCTTAAAATTCATCTTAATCGATGAGGAAAGACAAGCTAAGTTCCTCTTTGTTCTTTCATTCAGAAAGGGGAAAAGATGATTCTGTAATACATCTACTGGCAAAGTATCTAAGTTTACTTTAAAAGAAGAAGTGTTCGCTAGAGTTGTCGGATGTACCTCTGCTTCTGTGGCTCCATAGGATTTAGGAGCAGCCTTAGAGCCCAAAAGGGGGGCACGTGCAGCTGGATCTAGATCTTTATCTTTGCTCATAGCCAAAATCCTGGTTTATTCAAGTCAAGTCACAGGATATCAGCATAAGCTTAAGCTAATCTTAAGAGCACCTCTATTTATTCAAAATTTTTGATTTTTATTTTGGAGTCAGGCACCGCAACACATTAAATCAATGGGTTAAAATCTTTTCCAGCGGAGCCAGACACCAAAATAATCATTTCGAGAGGTGGCCTTAAATCACAGGGGCAGAAAAAAATAATTTTAACCTTTTGTTTTATATAGGATTTATTCTTTTAAAGCGCGATCAATGTGATATTTTAAAATAAAAGCGGAGCCTGAGAAAAACCATTTCTAGCAAAAATCTCGACTAATACAAGCTATAGTCTTGGGAGCCGTATTTCCCTTCAGTGCTTTTATATTTATTGATTGCTGACAAGGGGAAGACTTTGCCAAAAAATGAAGTAGCTTGATTATATGTGGGGCACTCAAGCTGGTCGACATACAAATCTCTTTATTTTAGTTAAGTTGTGACTTGTGAAAATTAAACAAAGAACTTAAACTACGGTATCGTTTATATTTCTATTCAGGACATTATGGCAAAAATTAATTTGCAAATAGCCTATAAAGTGGATCACATTCCCGCTAAAGACAAGATTCAAGCGTGGATTAACAGCACTTTAGAGTTTGCTCGAGTAACAGAGCCCTCAACTGAAATCACCCTTCGCATTGTGGATCATACGGAATCAGCCAAGCTTAATCAACGCTATCGCCATAAGGCAGGGCCAACGAACGTGCTTTCTTTTCCTGAAGCCAAGATTCCAAATCTTCAGTCGACTAGTTTAGGTGATCTGGTTTTGTGTGCTGACTTGGTAGAAGAAGAAGCGAAACAACAAGACATTTCTGTTCAAGACCATTGGGCGCATCTGATGGTGCATGGCACTCTACATTTATTGGGCCATGATCATGAAAACGATAAAGAGGCTGCGATTATGGAAAAAATGGAGATGGATATTTTAGCTCAATTTGGAATAGCGAGTCCTTATTGAAAATGAGCGCCCCTACGAAAACATTAGATTTATAGTATTTCCTCCACCAACAATTGCAAACGCTTACGACCCTGATACTCGTTCACATCCAACTTATACAGCAGCTGAACCTTCTGTGCTCGATGATTAGGCCATTGTTTTAAATCGACATTAAAAGCAATTGCATCCTGATACTCTTCCGAACCCTTTAATTTCACCAACATTTTTAAATGATTTTGGCCCACAATCCGCTGCTCAATCAGCTCAAAAACCCCATCAAACAAAGGCTCTGGAAAACCCTGCCCCCAAGGACCTGCTTCACGCAACAATTCAGCCAGCTCTAAGGTCAAATGCCCTGCCTCTAATTCTCCATCGGAATTCGCCTGTATTTCGTGTGCTTGATGTTTAAGTTGTACACTGACTTGCTCTGCAAAAATTTTCTTAAATACATCTAAATCACTTTCATTGATGCTTAAACCGGCTGCCATTGCATGACCCCCAAATTTTGAAAGAAGATGGGGATGTTGTGTCGCCACGGCTTCTAAAGTATCTCGAATATGAATGCCGGGAATAGAACGTGCAGAACCTTTTAATATGCTCTCACCTGCTTTAGCAAAGGCAATGACGGGGCGCTGTATTTTATCTTTCACGCGAGAGGCGACCAAACCCACCACCCCTTGATGCCAACGAGCATCATACAAGCACAAGCCCTCAGGCAAGTCTTCACTCAAATTTAAGGGCTCAACAATTAAAAAGGCCTGTTTTTGCATTTCAGCTTCAATCGTACGGCGTTCATGATTTAACTGATCTAATTGCAGTGCTGCACCATAAGCCGCTTCATACTCTTCCGCTAACAAACAATGAATGCCTAAAGACATATCATCCAAACGCCCTGCCGCATTCAAGCGAGGGGCTACAGCAAAGCCCAAATCAGAGGCCATTAAGCGATGAGGTTCACGTTTTGCGATTTGCAATAAAGCCTGAATGCCTGGCCGCGATTTCCCAGCGCGAATTCTCATCAAGCCTTGATGCACCAAAATTCGATTGTTTTTATCTAAGGGCACAAGATCGGCTACAGTGCCCAAGGCCACTAAATCTAAAAATTGTGCCATATTCGGCACAGTTATTTTTTGCTCTGCAAACCAGTGCTCTGCAATAAGTTGACTTCGCAGAGCTAACATCACATAAAAAATAACGCCCACACCCGCCATAGACTTACTGGGAAAAAGATCACCTTTTTGATTGGGGTTTACAATAGCACAAGCCTTGGGTAGTTCAGCACCAGGCAAATGATGATCCGTAATCAAGACATCGATGCCCAGGGCATTCGCACGATCCACACCGGCTAAACTTGCAATTCCATTATCCACGGTAATAATTAAATGGGGATTTCTAGTGTGCGCCAGATCCACAATCTCAGGTGTTAACCCATAACCATAAGTAAAGCGATTAGGCACTAGATAATCCAAATACTGAGCCCCCAGGGCTCTTAGTACCAGAATAGCCAGCGCCGTACTGGTAGCGCCATCGGCATCAAAATCGCCCACCACCAAAATACGCTCTTGAGACTTTAGAGCTCGCACTAAACGCTGTACTGCTTTTTCAATATTGAGCAAAGTATTAAAGGGTAAGAGCTGATCCAATTCGCGTGCTAACTCTTCCGGACTGCAAATGGATCGCGCCTGATAAACACGCTTCAGTATGGGATGTAAGTTTTCATCGAAATAATGCGCTGATTCAGGCGCATTTTTCTGCCGACGCACTATAGATTTTGGGTTCATCCTAAAAACCTTAGTAAAAAATTAAAAATTTTTACGCTACTTTTATGTCACTATAGAAAAATTTATTTTTTAGAAAACTGATTACTTAACAAAACGTCTTGGTTTTTAATATAGGTGGCTTTCACATCAACAGAAATCGTTTCATCGAATCCCTCTGAACGTTGTCGAGAATAGCCATGGGAATTCAAAAAAGAAAATGATCCCAAGTCATGAGCTGAAGCGTTCATAGCATCACATTCAAGTGACAAAGGTGATTTCAGCACAACAGAAATTGATTGAGAAGTCTGATCAACAGAAGTCGTTTCATCGAATCCCTCTGAACGTTGTCGAGAATAGCCATGGGAATTCCAAAAAGAAAATAATCCCAAGTCATGATCTGAAGCGTTCATAGCATCACATCCAAGTGACAAAGGTGATTCCGGAACAACAGAAATTGATTGAGAAGTCTGACAAAATTGAAGAATGGGCAGCATAATATCAAGATAATCACACCAAGCCTCATTGACAGTCTTTAAAAAGTCAATTTTTTTATTGAGATATCCAGCCAATCTTGGACGTTCATAAAAAAACTTTGTCCATTCATTTTTCCTGAATTCTACTGTATATTCCTCATTCATTCTTACCAATTCCCTAAATTTATCGGCTCCTTTTTCGTCAAGAAACCCCCTAACCGTATCGTTAATACTTTTTATCTTTTCTAATGCATTTTTATCTGTTTCGCTAATCCAGCCCTGAAAAGATTCATCATCTAAAGCATCCTGCATTAATGCTTCAAGACTCAGAAGATCGCTCACCAATTTTTCTAATTGGGATTCATTCAGAGACATGTTTTTTCGCATAAAAGCTTCCTCTGGCTTGTCAAAGCCAAAATCTATTGGAATTCAGAAATAATCCCTATAGAATGGCCTAATTTGGAGCTCGCATCTTATGACGATTAGTGCCTTTTATCAACAGGCCTTCCCTGTTTTGGACATGAATGATCAATACTATCTTCGGGAACAAGGGCCCGAGGATACTCAAGCCTTCTTTAAATACTATACTGACCCTGAAGTCTCTCGCTTTATCTTAGCCACCATCCCCGTCACGCTCTTTGAGGCGGAGTCTGAAATCCATTATTGCCGCAATCTTTTTAAACAACAGCAAGGCATTTTTTGGACCATCGCCCGGCGCGATAACAACCTAATGGTAGGCGCCGTAGGCCTATATATTAATAATTTTCACCATCGCGCTGAAACTTCCTACGATTTAGATAAAAATTACTGGAACCAAGGCATCATGTCTGCGGCCATTCAAGCTGTTTCTCGTTTTGCTTTTGAGAAAATGGAAGTCTACCGCCTGGAGGCCGTTACTCTGAAAGAAAATGATGCCTCCAGACGACTCTTAGAAAAAAATAATTTTGTGCATGAGGGAACCTTGCACAACTACAAATATTTTAAAGGCAGACCCTTCGATATCGAAATGTTTTCAAAAGTTCCCGAGAGAAACTAATATGCTGCTCAGCGAAGAGGTGGCTCAAGGTGAGTATATTATTCGCGGTTATACAGACGATACTGTCACCATCAATGAAACTGTTTATTGCCAAAGCTTAGTGATTTCCAGCAATCGCTTGCTGCTGGATTGGCGCCCTAAGCATATCGATGAACTGACGGCAGAAGATTTACAACTCTTATCCAGCTTCAAACCTGAATTAGTCCTGCTGGGAACAGGAGCCCAGTTTAAATTGCTCTCCCCTTCACTGCTCAAGAGCATTGAAAATACATTTTCCATCGAAAGCATGAGCACCCAAGCCGCTTGTCGCACTTACTCCGCCTTATCTTCAGAGGGGCGAAACGTCATTGCCGCCTTAATCATCACTCCGAGAGACTAAGATGAGCACACTGATCATTGCCGCCGCACAACTTAATTTTAAAGTAGGCGATATCGAGGGCAATGCCCAAAAAGTAATTGAAGTCGCTCAAAAAACCACAGTCGATTTAATCGTTTTTCCCGAGCTCAGCTTGAGTGGTTATCCTCCTGAAGATTTACTTTTTAGGCCTGCTTTATTTGAACGCATTCATCGAAGTTTGGATACGATTAAACAATCAACACTCTCCTGTGCTTTGATCGTAGGCTATCCTGAGCAGCAAGACGGCCACTGCTATAATGCCGCTGCCTTGATTCAAGAAGGCACAATAAGCAGCCCTTATTATAAACAAAAGCTGCCCAATTACGGGGTTTTTGATGAACAACGCTACTTTAAGGCAGGCTCTCATGCTGGCCTTATTCATATTAAAGGCATTCGTATTGCTGTGCTGATTTGCGAAGATCTGTGGCAAGCAGGCCCTATCGAGCAAGCGATGGCACAAGGCGCTCAACTTATCGTGAGTTTAAATGCCTCCCCTTTTACACTCCATCAAGCAAAGCGTCGAGAAGAGATGCTCAAAAAACAGAGCGCTCAATTTCATATTCCGATCTTGTACGCCAACTTGGTCGGTGCTCAAGATGAATTAGTCTTTGATGGCGGCTCAATGGCTGTTGATGCGCAGGCGCAAATTTGTCAACAAGCCCCCTACTTTCAAGAATCTCTCATGTTGAGTCATTTTGATAGCGATACCGCCTCCTTTAAAAAAGAAATCCTGCCCGCCCCCCTCGCCCGAGAAGAAAGCCTCTATCAGGCTTTAGTTTTGGGTTTAAAAGACTATGTGCACAAAAATGGCTTTAAACAGGTTTTATTGGGACTTTCAGGCGGCATCGATTCAGCTCTAAGTTTGGCCATTGCGGTGGATGCCTTAGGTGCAGAAAACGTACAAGGTGTGATGATGCCTTCACGCTATACTGCTGATATCAGCTTAGAAGATGCCATTGCAGAGGCCGAGGCCTTAAAAGTGTCCTATCAAATTATTTCAATTGAGGAATCCTATCAAGCCTTTTTAAATACCTTATCAGATTCCTTTTCAGGGACCAAAGCCGATACCACCGAACAAAACATACAAGCACGCTGCCGCGCTATTATTTTGATGGCGCTCTCTAATAAATTCGGCTCTTTGGTTTTAACCACCAGCAATAAAAGTGAAATGGCGGTGGGATATTCCACCCTTTACGGCGATATGGCGGGAGCTTTTTGCGTGCTAAAAGATGTGTTAAAAACAGATGTTTATCGATTAGCACACTATCGAAATAGCATCAAAGCCGTTATTCCAAAACGTGTACTGGAGCGCGCACCAACAGCTGAATTAGCCGAAAATCAAAGCGATCAAGATTCGCTTCCACCCTATGAAATTTTGGATGAAATCATTCAACGTTATGTAGAGCAAAATCAAGATGCCGCGAGCATTATTGCCGCAGGTTTTGAGGCAACACTCGTGAACGATATGATCCAAAAAATTAAACGCAATGAATATAAACGCCGACAAGCTCCCGTCGGCGTCCGTTTAACAGAACGCGCCTTTGGGCGGGATAGGCGATATCCCATTAGCTCGGGATATTGAAAAAATTCTATTTTAGCTTCTTATACACCGAAGAATCAGGATAATTAACTCTCAACAGTTCGAGATTTTTGTTAGCCAGCTCATCCAGCTTTAAAGCCCGATACGCTTTTACATTGATTCCTAAGGCAGTGACTACCGAAGGGGACTCTGAGTAATGCTGAATCACGTAGGTAGCGCGATTTGCAGCCGCCACATAAGCCTTGTGATACATATAAAATTCTGCAATGTTAATTTCTTGTTTCGCCAAACCATTTCGAATATAGGCCATGTGCAGAAGCGCATCCTCTCGATAAAGACTGTTCGGAAAATAACTTACCAATTCGTTAAAGCTTCTATAGGCATCTTGTAGATGCTGAGCATTTTGCTCAGCCGACTGAACCCCTACCCAGCGCTGCAACCACGTTAGGCCCTCTTGAAAATTAATCAGCCCTTTCATGTAATAGGCATAATCTACATGGGCACCTCGAGGATACAAATGAATATAGCGCTCAGCTGCAGCGAGCGCGGAACTCATATCATCATCCTGGTAATAGGCATAAATGACATCCAGCTGTGCTTGCTCGGCATAATGCCCAAAAGGATATAAATTATCTAAAGCCTCAAATTCACGAACAGCCGTTGAATAATTTCCCTTACTCAAGTTACGCTCTGCGCTCTGATACAGATCGCCCGCGCTTTGACCGCGATAGGCTGCCAAGGGATCCTTGGCATCAGAGCAAGCCGTCAGCAGCAATACCATACAAAGAATGAGACTTAGTTTTTTCATGCGATTTCCAGCCAAACGAGCCAAGCTATTATGAAAATAACGGGCTCTTATTAATTAAAGTTTGAGGACGGGCGATTATACCTGATAAAGTATGCCGAATGAACCGAGTTTATCTACAATCGACGATCCCCCCAGAGCTCAACCATCAGCGCCTAGATCAAGCTGCGGCCCAGCTGTTTCCGGAATATTCACGCGCTCAGTTACAGCACTGGATCCGTGAAGCTAAATTGAAGCTCGATGGCCAGCTCTGCCTAAAGCCTCGAGAGAAAATAAGTGCCGGCAGTTTCATTGAAATCGACGCCCTGATTGAGCCTCCTGGAAATTGGGAAGCTGAATCGATTCCTCTGAATATCGTGTACGAAGATGAGGATTTGCTAATCCTCAACAAAGCTCCAGGCTTGGTGGTTCACCCCGGAGCAGGTAATCCCAAAGGTACACTACTCAATGCTCTGCTCCACCACGCGCCTCAATTCGCCTCCCTACCCCGCGCGGGCATCGTGCATCGCCTGGACAAAGAGACCAGCGGGCTCTTAGTCGTTGCCAAGAATTTAGTAACGCACACCGCCTTGGTCAGAGCTCTGCAAAAACACAGCATCCAGCGAGAGTATGAGGCCATTGTCTGTGGAAAAATGATTTCAGGAGGCAGTATTGAAGCCCCCATCGGGCGGCATCCTACACGCCGCACCTCCATGGCGGTGACTCCTTCAGGCCGAGAGGCACTGACTCACTACCGAGTCTTGGAGCGCTTTGCTCAGCACACCCGTCTGTGGGTACAACTCGAAACGGGGCGCACGCACCAAATTCGCGTCCACATGGCACACCTTTCTCATCCCATTGTAGGCGATCCTCTGTATGGCAAAAAACAACGCGTCGCTGGAATTTCTCAGACTCTTCAAGACACCTTAATGCAGTTTAATCGTCAAGCTCTTCATGCCCTTCGATTAAGCTTAGTGCACCCCAGAACTCAAGTCCTAATGAGCTGGGAAGCAGCTTTACCCACCGATATTCAAGAACTTATAATAGCATTACGATCTGAATCATGAATTCTTATTTAATCCCAGAATGGCCCAAACACCCTCGCGTTAATGCTTTCATCACAACGCGCCCGGGAGGCTATAGCAAAAATCCTTTTGACAGCTTTAACTTAGCCGATCATGTCAATGACAAGCCTTCTGATGTCTTAAGAAATCGCTTGAAATTAATGCAAGAGCTTAAGCTCCCTCAACCCCCTTCATTTCTAAGCCAGGTTCATGGAATATGTAGCCTTAACTTGGATTTAGAACTCACTGATTTTACAGCAGATGCCTGCTATACCACTACACCAGCCCGAGTCTGCGCTGTCTTAACAGCCGATTGCTTGCCTCTTCTTGTTCGCAATGCGGATGGAACAGAAGTCGCCGCCATTCATGCCGGCTGGCGCGGACTCTTAGCAGGTGTGATTGATTCTTGTATCAAGCAATTTCAAGCAAGCCCTACGAAACTCCAGGTTTACCTAGGGCCCGCGATTGGCCCCTGCCACTTTGAGGTGGGAGAAGATATGAGAAGGGCTTATCGGGAAAAAAATCCCGAGTATGAAGCTGCCTTTTCCTATCGCAAGGGACAGGTGTTCGCTGACCTCTATCAGTTGGCTAAAATCAATTTGAAGCAGCTCAGCATTCAAGCCGTCTATCAAAGCCCCTACTGCACGGAGTGTGAAGCGGGGCTCTTCTACTCTCATCGACGAGATCAGGGAAATAGCGGCCGTTTTGCCTCCCTAATATGGATAGGCATCTAAAGATCTACCGGATTTCGGACATTCCCTGTACAATGTCCCCTTATGATTTTCGAGAGGTTATTCATGAAACGATTAGGGATGATTGCAAGCGTATTGGCCCTTAATCTTCAGCTTTCTGTAGCTTTTGCATCTGTACCAGCGACCGTAGCAACCCCCACTTTAGCCCCGATGTTACAAAAGGCAACACCCTGTATAGTTAACATCAGCGTTCAAAAAGAAATTTCCTATTCGGAAGCTTTGGCTGAAAATATTCCGGTCCCCAAAGAAAACAAAGGGCCCATTGAAAGCTTTATGGTGGGCTCAGGCGTTATCTTTGATGCCGACAAAGGTCTTATTGTTACTAACGCTCATGTTGTAAAAGACCAAAAAATTATGTTGGTCACCCTGAAAGACGGGCGTCGCTTTCGTGCCAATCTAGTGGCCAAAGACGTCTCACTGGACTTGGCCATTATCCATATCCAAGCTAAAAACCTACAAAGCCTGAGCTTTGGCGATTCCGATCAAGTCAAGGTGGGCGATTTTGTGGCGGCCATTGGCAGTCCTTTTGGACTGACTCAGACTGTGACCTCGGGTATGATCAGCGCCCTCAACCGCAGCGAACCTCAAGAAGGAGTGCAGGCCTTTATTCAAACGGATGCTCCTATCAACCCAGGCAATTCAGGAGGAGCCCTCGTTAACATGCAAGGTAATCTCGTTGGCATTAACACGGCCATTTTTACCACCAGCGGTGGCAATAATGGTATCGGTTTTGCCATTCCCAGCAATATGGTACACGATGTTATCACCCAACTTTTAGAGTATGGAAAGGTAAAGCGCGGTATCCTGGGTGTCTTGGTGCAAAATATCAGTCCTGAAATTGCCCAATCTCTAGGAATCAAAAAATCAGAGGGTGTTATTGTTACAGATACTATTGCAGACTCTCCAGCACGCAAGGCAGGGATTCAATCTCAAGATATCATTCAAAAAGTAAATACCATCGCCATCAGAAGCGCAGAACAATTACGCAGCACTCTAAGCCTAATGAGGCCCGGCACTACGCTGAGCTTGTTCATTGAGCGAAACCACAAGCCTTTGGTACTTCGTGCTGTCATGGGAGACCCCACCAAAATGGCCCAACCTAAAATGGCTTTTTTAAACGGGCTTCGATTAGAGGACTTTAACCAACTACAACCCGATGGAAACTATTTGCAGGGCGCCCTAATCATCAGTGTAGATGATAATAGTGACGCCGCTCTTGCGGGGCTTCTGCCTGGTGATGTTGTTTTAATGGCCAATTCACAGCCCACTAACTCCGTCAAACAATTGCAGGATGTAGCAAATCAGAAATCTGAACAATTATTACTAAAGGTCGCGCGTGGAAACTCCAAATTATTTGTAGTAATTGCAGGCAGTGGAGAATAAATTAACAAGCTTATTCTCCCTGATCACCGCCCAACATCAGTGACTTGCATACTTCTATTCTATAAGTTTCATCGGCCTGCTCTACGTATTGACTGATTTTTTCCAGCGTTCTCTGGGTTCTGGTAGGTCTGTGAAAAAAATAACTCAACACTCTGGAAAAAGTATCCACATGCTCAGAGAGCACCCTATCCTGACTTAAGCGTCTTAAGTGGGCGCAAACTCCACGCTTGCTCAATATTTCAGCATCCTTGGCAAACAAATTCATTGAATTACGCAAACATTCCACTTTTTTCAACAGGATGTCTTTTTTCCAGTTAAGCCATTGAGATTGAGCCCTTAGGGTTAATCGATTGAGCGCATCCGATAAAAACAGTACTGAGCTTGTTTTAAGATCCTCCAAGGTAATCATTTCAGTCTTTTTTATGTATTGATTTAAAGTTTGCTCAACATATTTTTGCTGTTTAAATTCTCGATCTTTCAAATCTTGAAAGATCTTAAACTCAGCATCTGACAAACTTCCTTTATAAGCAGAGATCATTTTTTGCCTTTGTTCAGCGCTAATATTGACCTTAGAGTTAAGCAATTTCTGTATAATAAGTTCAGAGAGCCTATTGGAGGGCTCAAAATTCGAACATTTGTGTGTTAATCGATTTTTAATAAGTTCTATTTGACTAACATCCATTTGAAGCTCTAAGGGACCCTCTGCCTGCAAAATGTTTAAAATTTGAGCCTGACTAAGATTAAAGCCTATCGAGCGAGCCTGCTTAGATGTCAGCATAAGATTTATGACAAAAACAGTTATTTTTTGTATTTTCTCATGATCGAGTCGACACCTCTCGTTTCCCTTCAATATTTCATTGCGCACGAAATTTAAACAGGCTTGAATTTGTTTTTCCTCTACAAAAGCGGCTGGATCGGAGCGATCCCCTCGTATAACACTCAAAATTTGAGATTCTGTGAGCACAGCATCCAAACAAGACTCCAGATAAAAATGAACTCGCTCTGTTATAATCTGAATAGTGCTCTCATCCAGTTTAATTTTTTGATCAAAAACAATCCCTCCCTCTGAAACGGGACTTAGCACATTTTGTTCTGAGAAATTCAGCGCATTGGACTCCCTTTCAAAAAGGAGCGATATCATTTCCTCCGCGCTACACTCCGTGTCTTTTTTTGAATGAAGCCTGCCTTCTAAACAATAAATGAACTCTAATTCAGCGGGATTGTGTTGATCTACCCATTTACTGAGACCTGAATGTGCCTCCAGGTGTATCGGTAGAATTGACTTTATATCATTGCAAAGGGTCTCAACTTGATTACGATCTAAAAATAAAACCCACTCTCGTGACATCGCCTGACAAATTTTCTGAATTTGCTCTTCGCTAATCCAACGATATTTTTTTCTCAAAAATTCAGTTCGCTGTTCATTCTTTAACTGTTCAACGGCTTTATCACTCAAATCATCAACCGCCAAAAAGTGGAGCAATTCTCTGGAAAAAAGATCGTATTTAATAGCCCGGTCTATCACCTCATTCGACTGATCTGAGGGAGAATTTGCTTGCCATTCATCAAATACCTGACGAGGATAATTTCTCATATCCAGCAGGAAAAGAAATGAGTCTCGACCCACAAGCTCTATTAAATCCCTCAAAAATGGATCTCTATCAACACTGAGCTTTGGCTCAATTAGCAAACCACCGTTTTCTTTAAACAGTTGGCCCTGGCGTAACTCTTTATAAAAATCCACATGCGTCGCACCAATATAACCAGAGGCAGAAGATTCTTCACTCTCAAGATGATTTTGTGCGCGCTCAAGGGCATACAGTTGATCTTGTCGCACTGTTTGAATCACACAATGGCGCAATTGTTCTAAATAATTTAAAAACAATTCCCACTGCGCTTTTTTTAAAGCCTCAAAAGCCTCTCTCCAAAGCCTTCGGGCTCGATGTTTAATACGCTCTTTTTTTTGCTGATATACCGCTTTGGAATCTAACATACTCAACATCCTGTTCTGGTATGGAAGAGTTGATCTAGGCAGCCTAACGAGCGGTCTATTGAAACAGGCTTTGGCCCCCGCTCCTTAGGTTCCAAAGCTCTTTTAGGGCTTCATCTGCAGTATAGAATATTTATGAGAAATTGCTGATGCCGTATAGTGAACTTTAGGGCTTTGAATGAGGGTTTATTTTGAAGTCCTGGCATAGACATGCCCAGGCACACGACGAATCTGCGCCCCCAGCTGTGAGAGCTTTTCTTCAATGCACTCATAACCTCGGTCGATATGGTAAATTCGATCCACGATAGTCTCTCCCTGACCCATCAAGCCCGCTAAAACCAAACTGGCAGAGGCTCTTAAATCAGTCGCCATCACCGGGGCCCCTGTCAAGAACTCCTTACCATGACAAAGGGCTGTATTGCCCTTCAGCTCAATCTCAGCGCCCATACGTCGCATTTCGTGAACATGCATAAAGCGATTTTCAAATATGGTTTCCGTGATGGCCCCCGTTCCTTCGGCCACGGCATTCAAAGCCATCAGCTGAGCCTGCATGTCGGTAGGAAAGTTGGGATAAGGAGCCGTTTCCACATCCACCGCTCGAGGCCGCTGACCCTGCATATCAAGCTCAATCCAATCATCCCCCAGACTGATCACAGCGCCTGTTTCACCCAGTTTATGTAAAACTGAGGATAAGGTTTTAGGACGCACGTCCTTAATTTTAATGCGACCTCGTGTCATTGCAGCCGCCACTAGATAGGTTCCAGCTTCAATGCGATCGGGTAAGACAGAATATTCTCCGCCTTCTAAGTTATCGACTCCATCAACCGTAATGGTATTTGTCCCTTCTCCTTCGATTTGAGCTCCCAGGGCTTTTAAAAAATGGGCCAGATCTTCTACCTCCGGCTCACTCGCGGCATTGCGAATAATGGTACGCCCCTTGGCCAATACAGCCGCCATCAACAAATTTTCGGTGCCCGTTACCGTAATCTTATCTAAAATTAATTCAGTGCCTTGCAAACGCCCCTCTGGCACATGCGCTTTAATAAAGCCATTTTCCACGACAATTTTTGCACCCAAAGCTTCCATCCCCGCCAGATGTAGATCCACAGGACGAGAGCCAATCGCACAACCTCCCGGCAAAGAGACTTCTGCTTGTCCATAACGAGCCAGCAAAGGCCCCAAAACCAGTATGGAGGCTCGCATCGTTTTCACTAACTCATAAGGCGCATAAAAATGGTGCAAGTGACTAGCATCTACGCCAATATTCATACGCTCATCTACCGTAAATTCAGCCCCCATGCGACCCAATAAATCCATCATCGTAGTCACATCGTGCAAATGCGGAACATTGCTTAAAAGCACGGGTTTAGAAGCCATAATGCTGGCGGCCAAAATAGGCAAGACTGCATTTTTAGCGCCCGAAATACGAATGGTTCCATCCAAAGGAACTCCGCCGGTGATGATTAATTTATCCATGGATATCTTCTGTTAAAGTTTTTTTGTGTATGTACTGAGTGCCACCCCCAAGGGAGGCCCCTATAACAAATCCTGAAAAAACGGGCGCACACAAGGGGCGCCCCTACAAGGGCAAAAAATTCTTTATATCGAAAGCCTGTGCCATATATAACATAGACTGCGGCAGATTAATGAAGCGAATAGTTTTATTCAGAGCCTTGGCCTGACGCAGCCAGGCTATCAGTAAAGCGATAGCTGAACTGTCCGTACGAGAGACTTCCCTAAAATCAAAGCAAAGCGTCTCTTGTGTTTGAATTAAATCGTCTCCTTGTTCACGCAGGGCAACGACGGTATCAAAAACGATGGATCCAGAAATTAATAAACTTTTATTCTCCTGCCGAATCTCAGGCACAGCCTCGGCGTGGTCTACTATTGTATTATCACTCATTAAAGTTTACCCAGTTTGCTGCTGTAGTTTTTGCAACAAGGCGGGCAAGCCGCCCGACGCCAAAGTGGTTGCAAATTGCGATCGATAACTTTGCACCATGCTAATATTCGCAATAACAAAATCATAAATCATCCACTTACCCCCCTGAAGCTCTAAATTATAATTAATGGGGATGGTTTGACCATTTTTACGTTGAATAACACTATTAATTTGAATCGACTGCACATTGTTATAGCCTCCTCTTAAAGGATAAAACTGAATGACATCACCATCAAAAGAAGCTAAGGCGGCTGAATAGGTTGAAATGACCAGGGTTGTAAAAGAGCGAATAAATTCCTTTCGTTGTGCGGGCGTTGCCTTATTCCAATAGTCTCTGCCCAAAACAGAACCCGCCATGCGATCGGCATCCACATGAGGAATTAAAGTACTATGTACTATACTCGAAATAATCGCAGGATTAGATTTCAACTTAGACTGATTCTGTGTCAAAGACGACAACATTTGACCCGCTACATTCTGCATCATAATCAAAGGGGAAACTACTGCAAAAGCGATGGAACAAAACAAGGCTAAAACACAGATACTGAGTTTTGATTTCATTAATTTTGCGTTCATTTTCAATCTCCTCTTAGGTCGTTGCAGTTCCGGGTTGAGCTGTGCTCGGCTGAGTTGCGCCATTGGAAGGCACAGCAGCGCCATCAGAAGCACTATCCGCACTTGTATCTTTTTTATTACTATCGCCCAACTTAAACATAAGCTGTCCAATAAGATCTTCCAAAATCATAGCCGATCGAGTGGTATCGATGGTACCACCGTCCTTAAGGGATTCATTGGAAAAGCCGGGCGATAAACTGATGTAGTTTGAACCCAGCAATCCCTGTGTCAAAATGCTGGCGGAAGTATCCACGGGTAAATTTTGATCCTGAGCATCAATCATCATACTTACCTTAGCCCTGAAATTATTGGAATCCAAGCTAATAGCACTCACCTGACCCACTCGAACTCCGGCAATGCTAATAGGGGCTCGTACTTTCAACCCCCCAATATTGTCAAATTCCGCCGTCAACTTATAACTATTATTACTCTCATATTCGCTAAAGCTACTCACTCTGTAGGCGAGTAATAGCAAACCCACAATGCCCGCGATCATAAATAAACCCACCAAAATCTCGATCAATCGTTTCTGCACGTTTACCATCCTCCCATCATAATAGCAGTAAGCACAAAGTCTAAAGCTAAAACCATCAGGGAGGAAAAGACGACCGTATTCGTCGTTGCCCTGCTAATTCCAGCCGCATTAGGTTCCGCATAATAACCCTGAAAAACAGCAATCCAGACCATTACAAAACCAAACACCAAGCTCTTAATAATCCCATTTAACACATCTATTCTAAAATCGGTAGCCGCTTGCATATTAGACCAAAAAGAACCTCGATCTACGCCCAACCAATCTACACCCACCATTTGAGCGCCATAAATAGCCACCACATCAAACAAAATTGTTAAAATAGGCATCGAAATAATGCCTGCCCAAAAACGTGGAGAAATAATACGAGAAAGCGGGTCTACCGCCATCATTTCCATACAGGAAATTTGATCTGTTGCACGCATCAAACCAATCTCAGCGGTCAAAGCGGAGCCTGCCCGCCCCGCAAATAAAAGGGCTGTTACCACAGGGCCCAATTCTCGAGTCACACTTAAAGCCACCAATTGTCCTAATTCTTGCTCTGCACCAAATTTTTGCAGGGTGTTATAGCCCTGCAAAGCCACCACCATCCCGATAAACACACCCGATACCAAAATAATAGCCAAAGACAAAATGCCCACCCGATAGAGCTGAACGCAAATCGCCTCAAATCCATAACGACGAAAGGGGGGGATCGTTAAGGTACGCAATAAAAACAAGGTGGCCACACCCAAATTCCGACAAAAATTAATACCGGATCGACCTATGTTTTGTGTGAAATGCAACATGGCTAACTCTTCTCCTCCAGCAAGCCCAACTCCTCAGCATAATTTTTAGCGGGATAATCAAAAGGTACTACTCCGTCTGGCAAGCCATGCATAAACTGCTTAATGGCCGGCTCTTCCTGGTGCAAAATTTCTAAAGGAGGCCCTTGACCAATAACTTTCCCCCCTGAAAGCACATAAACATGGTCCGCAATTTTAATCGCTTCTTTCACATCATGAGTCACTAAAATGGAGGTTAGGCCCAAGCTGTCATTAATCTGACGCACCAATTTAAGCAATACACCTCGTGTAATAGGATCTTGGCCTGTGAAAGGTTCATCATACATAATTAAGTCGGGATCTAGCGCAATCGCTCGAGCCAAAGCGACTCTTCGCGACATGCCCCCCGATAATTGGCTCGTATTTAATTTTGCCGCTCCGCGCAAACCCACGGCCTGCAATTTCATTAAGACTAGATTGCGCAGCATATCTTCCGGCAAATTTGTGTGTGCACGCAACGCAAAGGCCACATTTTCAAAAACATTCAAATCTGTAAAGAGGGCGCCTTCTTGAAAAACCATTCCCATGCGACGGCGTAATTTGTAGAGTTCTTTTCGGCTGAGCTTAGCAATATCAACACCCTCTACCTCGACACTGCCTTGCTTTGTTAAAACCTGACCCCCAATACAGTGCAATAGGGTTGTCTTACCCGTTCCACTCGGACCCATAATAGCGGTGACTTTTCCTCGAGGAATATCCAAATCCAAATGATCAAAAATAAGCTTAGAGCCTCGACTAAAACAAAGGCCCTTCACCGACACCATGATAGGGTTGGATTGATTTTCCATAGAGTTATGCTGTTGGGGTTACAACATCCTTGTTTCGTAAGAAAATAATATCAAAGTCTCGCATCTTAAATCACAACGGGTATAATACTCAATTTACCAAACTGCGTCTAATAAAAACGATGACTGAGTCTGATTTCCTTCTCAAACAAGCTCGCGCTTTAATCAGTGCAGAAGCCCATGCGGCGTTGAAGCTCTTAGAGCGCCTCGATGAGCGTTTTGCCGAGGCCTGTCGACTCATTTTGAATTGCCAGGGACATGTAATTCTGGTGGGGATGGGGAAATCAGGCCACATCGCCCACAAAATAGCCGCCACTTTGGCCAGTACAGGCACCCCAGCCTTCTTTGTTCATCCAGCTGAGGCGGGTCATGGCGATTTGGGCATGATCACAGCCCAAGACCTGGTCATCGCCCTCTCTTATTCAGGAGAGACCTTGGAGCTTTTAAACCTACTTCCCTATATAGATCGCCTGAAGATTCCCCTGATCTCCTTAAGCCGCT
This sequence comes from Coxiellaceae bacterium, assembly GCA_021731545.1. GTDB lineage: Bacteria > Pseudomonadota > Gammaproteobacteria > Coxiellales > Coxiellaceae > CAIQCE01. The sequence continues at coordinate 2,918 of JAKFXE010000030.1, read as the reverse complement.
CGGGCTCAGCGCTGGCGGAAGCAGCACAAATCAATTTAGATATTGGCTACATCACTGAGGCCTGCCCTTTGGATCTGGCCCCCACCTCTAGCACAACGGTCTCTTTAGTCTTAGGTGATGCTCTGGCCATTGCAGTCTCCAGTGCCCGAGGTCTTAGCAAAGAAAATTTTTCGCTCTTTCATCCCGGGGGACTTCTGGGTAAACGCCTACTACTTCGTGTGAAAGACATTATGCATCAAGGCGATCAATTGCCCCTCGTTCATGAAGCCATAACCTTAGATGAAGCCTTGATTGAAATAACCCGCAAACGTTTAGGTATGGCCTGCATTGTGGATGATAGTGGCTCTCTTAAAGGCATTTATACCGACGGTGATTTACGCCGCACCCTGCAAAATAAACAAAATGTTCACACCGTAATCATCAAAGAAGTGATGACCCCAGGCTGTAAAACCATTGAAGCAGATACTTTAGCCGTAGCGGCCCTAGAACTGATGGAAAAAAATAAAATTACTTCGCTGGTTGTAGTGGATCAGCAACACAAGCCCATCGGCGTTATTCACATGCACGACTTAATACAATTGGGATTATACAATCCATGAATCCTTTTCCCACTGAAAAAATAGCGGGCATTAAATTGCTAATTTTAGATGTCGATGGCGTGCTCACCGATGGAAAGCTCTATTATTCAGCCGAGGGCGAAACACTCAAAGTATTCCATGTGCACGATGGCGCTGGCATCCAGCAATTGCAAAAAAATGGAATTAGGGTAGCCCTGATTTCCTGCAGACATTCAGAAGCGGTCAAACAACGCGCCTTGGAGCTCGGCATTACTGATGTCTATCAAGGACAATCTGAAAAAACGGCTGCTTTTTTTGAGCTCTGTCAAAAACTAAAGCTCAGCGCTCACGAAATTGCTTATGTGGGTGATGACACACCCGATTTGGCCGTCATGAAATTAGTGGGTTTTAGCATTGCCGTAGCCAATGCCACAGCAGCCGTTAAAAAACAAGCGGATTGGGAAACGACGCTTAAAGGCGGAAAAGGCGCTGTACGTGAGGTCTGCGATAGGCTTTTATCCGCTCAGATGAAAGCTCAATGAAAATTGCTCATCAGAATCTCTGGCTCAGTTTACTGCTCATCACCATCACGAGTACCAGCGTTTATTTTATTTTTAGCCATGGATTGGGCGCTCATTCAAAAAGTATGCAAAACCATCTTAATGGTTATTTAGAAAATGCCTCTTATCTTCAATACAACAAAGCGGGAAAACTGGTCAGTCATCTCAGTACACCCATCGTCCAACACTATAGCTTTAAAAGCAGCTCTATCTTTAAAGATCCCGATATATTGATTTACAGTAAACAACAAAATGTGCCTTGGCACATTACGGCCAAACAAGGTAAAAGCATTCAGGGAACGGATACTATTGATTTATGGGATGAGGTAGTGATTCATCGAGATGCCACCGAGCGCGATGCAGAAACCACTATTCGCACCACAGCCGCCACACTGCACCTACAAAAACAAGAAGCTGAAACGGAGCAAGCTGTCACCATTACTCAACCTCATTCGGTGACTCAATCCGTGGGCTTAAGAGCCGATTTTAAAACGGGGGTGATGCAACTTTCTTCCCATGCACGAGGTGTTTATGAAGCCACTCATTCTGAAAAGCCTGAGCCTGCTACTGCTCAGCCTGCTGCCTCTCACGAGCTGGGCACTTAAGGCAGACCAATATCAGCTGTGTTATACCAGCTCAGATCATGTGCTGTATTACAGCAATGATCGCTATGTGGTTTACCAGGGTGATGTTCACGTCAAGCAAGGAAGCACGGCTTTAACAGGCGATACCATGACACTCTACCTGGATGAGAGCCGTCAGCACATTACTGAAATGATTATTGAGGGACACCCCGCACGCTACACGAGCAAATCCGATAAAAACGAAGATATCCTCGCTGAAGCCGAAACCATTCGATATTTTCCTAAAGACGCCGAGGCTCTTTTATTAAAAGAAGGTAAAATAACACAGGGTCCTCAAACGCTGCAAAGCGAGCAAATTCAGTATGATCTCAACACACAAACTACTCTGGCATCTAAGCCTAGGCCTGGAGAGAGAACCTCTGTTATTATAAATCCTCCAGAGCCCTCTAATACGGAATCAGAGCCTTAAGAAATGATAAGCCACAGTCTTCGCGTCAGCCAACTTGAAAAAACCTATAAATCGCGTCACGTGGTGAAGGATGTTTCCTACCACATCAATGCCGGAGAAATCGTGGGCCTATTGGGTCCCAATGGAGCTGGAAAAACGACCAGCTTCTATATTACCCTGGGTCTTATTAAAGCTGAGTTTGGGAAGGTCTGCCTGAATGATCAAGACATCAGCCAACTGCCGATGGATCAAAGAGCCCGACTGGGCATTGGTTATTTACCACAAGAAGCCTCTATTTTTAGAAAGCTCAGCGTTGAGAAAAATATTTTAGCTATTTTGGAACTCAATAAAAACTTAGCCCCTTCTGAGCGCCAACATCAACTCAATAAACTCATGCAAGAACTTAATATTGAACATTTAAGAGACATCGAAGGCATCAGTCTTTCTGGCGGAGAGCGTCGGCGTGTGGAAATCGCTCGAGCTCTGGCCATGAACCCTAAATTTATGCTGCTCGATGAGCCTTTTGCGGGAATCGATCCCATTTCCATTATTGATATCAAACGCATCATTAAACATTTAGCCGCTCGACACATTGGCGTGCTCATCACCGATCATAATGTGCGTGAAACCTTGGATATTTGCGAACGTGCCTATATCATGAATGAGGGCAGCATTATCGCCGAAGGAACTCCAAAAGAAATTTTGGAGCACAGTGTCGTACGAGCCGTTTATCTGGGCGACCAATTTGATCTTTAACATAGGAGAGTCA
>JAKFXE010000008.1 GCA_021731545.1 Coxiellaceae bacterium | reverse complement strand
AAGGTAAGGGTAAAGGTGCCGTGGAATATTGGGTAGCGTTGGTTCAGCCAGGTCGAATGATGTTTGAGTTGGGTGGAGTGACTGAAGAGTTGGCGCGAGAGGCCTTCAAATTAGCGGCGGCTAAGTTGTGTGTTAAAACGTGCTTTTCAACACGAGAGATTATGTAATGAAAACGGCTAATTTAAATGAAAAATCGGTCGCTGAGCTGAACACAGACATGCTTAGCCTACTGAAAGAGCAATTTAATCTGCGTATGCAGCAAGGAATGGGTCAAACTCCAAAGCCTCATTTGTTTGGTCGTGTGCGACGCGATATCGCTCGTATTAAAACGATTCTTCGCAAGAAGGAGCAACAAGCATGAGCGAGATTAAGCAAAGTTTGCCCAGAACCTTAGTGGGGGCTGTGGTCAGTGACAAGATGAAGGATACTATTGTGGTATTGGTAGAGCGTCGAGTTCAGCATCCTAAATACGGTAAGTATGTGCGACGCACGACCAAGGTTCATGCGCATGATCAGGGTAATACCTGTCACATGGGTGATATCGTTGCTGTACAAGAATGCAGACCGCTGTCCAAAACAAAATCGTGGAAGTTGGTTGAAGTGCGGGAGCGGGCATAAATGATTCAAACACAATCCGTTGTTGAAGTAGCCGATAATAGCGGCGCAAAAAGTGTGATGTGTATCAAGGTGCTGGGGGGTTCAAAGCGCCGTTACGCCGGAGTGGGCGATATTATTAAAGTGAGCATTAAAGATGCTGTGCCGCGCGGTAAGGTAAAAAAGGGTGAGGTGATGTTGGCCGTAGTGGTGCGCACGCGTAAAGGAGTTCGACGTACCGACGGTTCTTTGATTCGTTTTGATACCAACGCAGTGGTTTTATTAAACAACCAGAAGCAACCCATTGGTACTCGTATCTTTGGACCCGTTACTCGTGAGCTACGCGGTGTCGGTTTTATGAAAATTATTTCCTTGGCGCTTGAGGTATTGTAAAGATGGGTATGCAAAAAATTAAAAGAAATGACGAAATTATTGTCATCACCGGAAAAGATAAGGGAAAGAAAGCCAAGGTGATGAAAATAGTGGGCGATCGCATATTGGCAGAAGGAATTAACCTCGTCAAAAAACATGTTAAGCCCAACCCCAATAAAAATCAGCAGGGGGGGATACAGGATCGCGAAGCGACTATCCATGTTTCCAATGTGGCTCTGTTAAACCCAGTCAGTAAAAAAGCGGATCGAGTGGGTATTAAGACCTTAGAAAATGGTAAAAAAGTTCGAGTGTATAAATCCAATGGTGAAGTGGTAGACGTTTAGAGGCAGAGTAAGATGACGCAGTTAAAAAAACAATATCGTGAACAGATTGTGCCGCAATTGAAAAAGCAATTTGCCTTCAAGAGCGTTATGCAGGTTCCCAAAATTACAAAAATAACCCTGAATATGGGTGTGGGTGAGGCCGTGGCGGATAAAAAGATTATCACTAATGCCATGGATGATTTGGCTAAGATTTCGGGGCAAAAGCCTGTGTCTACTTTGGCGCGAAAGTCTATTGCGGGCTTTAAGATTCGCGATGGCTGGCCTGTGGGTTGTAAGGTAACCTTGCGCGGTGTGCGCATGTATGAATTTTTAGAGCGTTTAATTGTGATCGCTATCCCCCGTATTCGTGATTTCCGTGGGTTTAGTGCTAAGTCATTTGATGGTCGTGGTAATTATAGTCTAGGCATTAAAGAACAGATTATTTTTCCTGAAATTGAATATGACAAAATTGATGCGGTTCGGGGTATGGATATTACTATTACAACGACTGCAAAAAATAATGCAGAGGCAAAAGCCTTATTGGCGGCCTTTAATTTTCCATTAAAAGAGTAAGAGAGGATTCATGGCAAAGAAGAGTTCCGTTGCGCGTAATAAAAGACGCATTGATTTATCACAAGCCAAAAGAAAAACTCGCCTGGTGCTGAAGGAGACTATCAAAAAAGGTACGCCGGAAGAGGCGTATGAGGCCATGTTAAAGCTGGGTAAGTCCAAGCGTGACGAGAGTCCTTGTCGAGTCCGTAATCGTTGTCGTTCCTGCGGAAGATCGCACGGAACCTATAGAAAGTTTGCATTATGTCGCTTGTGCTTAAGAGAAGCGGTGATGATGCGGGGTGATGTCCCTGGATTAAGAAAATCCAGCTGGTAAAAATCATGTAGGGCCCATTCACGAATGAGCCTTCTAAAAAAGAGGTACAACAGACAATGAGCATGCAAGATCCTATAGCCGATATGTTAACCCGTATTCGCAATGCGCAAGCGGTAAACAAGGCAGAGGTATTTATTCCTTTTTCTAAATTAAAATCGGCTGTTGCAGAGGTTTTAAAGACAGAAGGCTATATTGCGCAGTCTGAGCGCGTAGAGCGTGAGGGAAAGCCCAGCCTGAAATTGGCGTTGAAATATCATAACGGCAAAGCTGTTATTGAAATGATTGCCCGAGTCAGTCGTTCGAGCTTGCGTAAGTATTCGGCAAAAGATGCGTTGCCCAAAGCGAAAGATGGTTTAGGCATTGCAATTGTGACCACCTCTAAGGGTGTGATGTCCGATGCAGCAGCCCGTAAATTAGGTGTGGGTGGCGAAGTCATCTGCGTTGTCAGCTAGGAGTTTTAAAGATGGCCAGTAGAGTTGCTAAAAACCCCGTTCCGGTTCCAAACGGTGTTGATGTTAAGTTGGATGGACGGAATGTGGCGATTAAGGGCAAGCAGGGTGAGCTTAAGTTTAGCTTGCACAAAGCGATCAGCTTGTCGTTGAAAGACGGATTATTGACGGTGGTTCCTTCCAATGAAGAAACACAAACCAATGCTCTGGCGGGAACAACGCGTGCCATTGTTCAGAACATGGTGCACGGAGTGGTGCATGGTTTTGAGCGTAAGCTGATTTTGGTGGGTGTAGGTTATCGTGCTCAGGCACAGGGCAAGCTGTTGAATTTGAGTGTGGGTATGTCCCATCCTGTCTCCTTTACGATGCCACAAGGCGTTAGCGTAGAAACACCTTCTGCGACGGAAATTGTATTGAAGGGCCCGGATAAGCAACAGGTGAGTCAGATGGCCGCGAATATTCGCGGGGTAAGACCCCCTGAGCCTTATAAAGGCAAAGGCATACGTTATGAAAATGAAGTAATCATCTTGAAAGAGGCGAAAAAGAAATAATGAAGACTAAACGTCAAACACGACAGCGTCGCACCCGTGCTCCTCGCGCACATATCAAAAAATTACGAGCAGTGCGTTTGTGCATTCATCGCACGCCGAATCATATTTATGCGCAGTTAATCAGCGCAGATGGGGCTCATGTGGTGGCGGCTGCCTCCACACTGGAAAAAGAAATTCGAGCTGATTTAAAGCACGGCGGTAACAAAGAAGCCGCTGTTATTATCGGACGCACCATTGGACAGCGAGGGGTAGGCGCCGGTGTGAAAGCGATTGCTTTTGATCGCTCAGGGTTTAAATATCATGGCCGAGTTAAGGCTCTGGCCGATGCAGCACGTGAAGCAGGATTGGAGTTTTAATGATGAAAGCTAATCAGTTTGAAACAGAAGTAGGCGCCGACGTTTATCGCGAGAAATTGGTTGCGATGAATCGTACTGCAAAAGTAGTGAGCGGGGGTCGAGTCTTTCGTTTCGGCGCTTTAGTGGTTGTAGGTGATGGTAATGGTCGTGTAGGTTTTGGTTTGGGTAAATCCAAAGAAGTGCCACTCGCGATTCAAAAAGCGACTGAAAGCGCACACCGCAATATGGTTCATGTTGATTTATGCGGGGATACTTTGCACCACATGATTGTAGCTCATCATGGGGCTAGTAAAGTCTTTATGAAACCCGCTTCTCAAGGTACTGGAATTATCGCGGGTAATGCCATGCGCGCTGTGTTTGATGTACTGGGCGTTAAAAATGTATTGGCGAAATCCATTGGCTCTACCAATCCCGTAAACGTAGTGCGAGCCACGATTAAAGCACTGACCTCTATTGCAACTCCTGAATCTGTTGCTGAGAAGCGCGGTAAGACCGTCGCACAAATTTTAGGTGGAGAACAGTAATGGCGGATAAGAAAAAGCTGAAGGTGACCTTAATCAAAAGTAAGTTTGGTCGACTTCCCGCTCATCGAGCTTGTGTGGCGGGCTTGGGTCTTAGGCGTATGCATCATACTGTGGAAGTAGAAGACACAGAGTGTGTGCGTGGATTAATTAATAAAGTTTCGTATCTACTGAGAGTCGAATAAGGGTGGGCCTTGCGCCTATTCGCGTTAAATTGAATGTTTTGTAGGGGCGCCCCCCTTGTGTGCGCCCGCTTTTGATTTAATCGAAACGTAGGGCCAATTCACGAATTGGCCTCAATGGAGAGCACAATGAAATTAAACACCATCAAACCTGCAGCAGGTTCAAAGAAACCTAGACTGCGCGTGGGTCGTGGCGTGGCCAGCGGTGTGGGCAAGACCTGTGGTCGCGGCCATAAAGGTCAGCGCTCGCGTTCAGGGGGCTATCACAAAGTGGGCTTTGAGGGCGGACAGATGCCTTTGCAGCGCCGTTTGCCGAAATTTGGTTTTACTTCACGCCAATCCTTGAGTCGAGCTGAGATTCGATTGCAAGAGTTATCAAAAGTAAGGGGTGAAATTATTGATATGGCCAGTTTGTTGGCGGCTAATTTGATTAATGCGGGCGTTAAGACCGTAAAAATTATCGCCTCAGGGGAGCTTGAGAAAAAAGCCTTCACCATTCGGGGTATTAAAGTCACTAAAGGTGCGCGTGCCGCCATTGAAGCTGCAGGTGGCAAGATCGAAGGATAAAGAAGTACATGGCAAAGTCCAAAACAGGCGCATCACTTTCACAGGGCGGCCTACATGAGTTAAAGCGCCGCTTGATGTTTGTCCTGATTGGGCTTCTGATCTATCGCCTGGGTTCTTATATTCCAGTACCGGGCTTGGATCCGCAGAAATTAGCGAGTTTATTTAATCAGAATGAGGGCGGCATTTTAGGTTTGTTTAATATGTTTTCCGGGGGCGCTTTATCGCGCTTAACCCTGTTTGCATTGGGTGTTATGCCCTATATTTCAGCCTCGATTATCATCCAAATGTTTGGAACGATATCACCGGCCCTACAGCAGTTAAAGAAAGAGGGTGAAGCAGGCAGACGCCAGCTCACTCAGTATACTCGATACGCCACTGTGCTGTTGTCTGCAGTTCAGGCGGTGGGAATTTGTAAGTGGTTGGTAAGCGAAGGCATCGCAATTAATCCCAACGTGGGTTTTTATACCGTGGCCGTCATCACATTGGTGACAGGTACTTTGTTTTTGATGTGGCTGGGCGAGCAAATTACTGAGCACGGTATTGGTAATGGAATTTCCCTGATTATATTTGCCAGTATTGCATCGCGTTTTCCCTCAGCTATTGCCGAGGTGCTTGAACAAGTGCGTCAAGGGCAGATGCAAATATTGACCTTGATTTTATTAATAGCCGCAGTGATGGCTGTAACAGGAATAGTGGTTTATTTCGAGCGAGCGCAGCGGCGCATCTCGATTAATTATGCAAAGCGACAGCAAGGGCGAAAGCTATATGCAGCGCAAAGCAGTCATTTGCCACTGAAGATTAATATAGCGGGAGTGATTCCCCCTATTTTTGCACAAAGTATTATTATGTTTCCGGCGGCGATAGCCAAATTTTTTGGCACAACCCCGGGCTTTGCTTGGCTGAACGATATTGCTCTGGTTTTGTCCCCAGGACAGCCTGGCTATATGTTGTTGTTCGCGACAGCGGTGATATTTTTTGCATTTTTTTATACAGCTTTGGTGTTTAATCCCAAAGAAACAGCGGATAATTTGCGAAAATCCGGAGCTTTTATTCCAGGGATTCGTCCCGGTGAGCAAACGGCTCGATATATTGACCAGGTGATGACGCGCCTGACCTTGGTGGGCTCGATTTACTTGGCCTTGGTGGCATTGCTGCCACAGTTTTTGATCATGGCCTGGAATGTTCCTTTTTACTTTGGGGGAACTTCGCTGTTGATCATTGTGGTGGTGATTATGGATTTTATTGCACAGGTGCAAGCTCATTTGATGAGCCACCAATATGAGTCTCTGATGCGTAAATCAGGCACCAAGGGCTCAAAAATGGGTTTAATTAGATAATGTAGGGCCAATTCACGAATTGGCTTCAATGGAGAAAAACATGAAAGTCCGAGCTTCAGTCAAGAAAATTTGCCGTAAATGCAAGATGGTTCGTCGCAAACGCGTTTTGCGTGTGATCTGTGAAGACGGCCGCCATAAGCAGCGGCAGGGCTAATGTATCGCCCCATCCTGATGATGGGGGGAAATAGAGGGGCAAAACCCGTGTGGTTTCCTGTGTTTAGCTTGCATTTTACAGGCTGCAAAGGTATCCTTAGCGGCTTTTTTATAGGGTATGAACAAAGAGTATTGAGTAGGAGTTTTTGAATGGCCGCAGTAGCGCGTATAGCAGGAATTAATATCCCCGTGCAAAAGCATGCATGCATTGCATTGCAATCTATTTATGGCATAGGCCCCACTCTGGCTGGGAAGATTTGTGAAAAAGCAGGCATCAACCCTGCGGCAAAAATTAAAGATCTAACAGAGCCTGAACTTGATTTACTGCGTAATGAGGCTGCTAAATTTACGCTAGAGGGTGAGTTGCGCCGAGTTATTTCTATGAACATCAAGCGCAAAATGGACTTGGGTAGCAATCAAGGACGTAGACATCGCTTGGGATTACCTGTGCGTGGACAGCGAACAAAAACAAATGCACGTACTCGAAAGGGTAAGCGCAAACCGGTACGTAACTAATTCAGTTAAAAAGGTCATATGACATGAGACGTCAGAAAAAAAGAAAATTGTCCGAAGGTTTGGCTTATATTCAATGCACCTTTAACAACACTATTGTAACGATCACAGCACCGAATGGAGATGTGATTTGTTGGGCCGCCGCCGGTGGTTGCGGATTTAAAGGTGCACGTAAAAGCACACCTTATGCCGCCCAGCTGGTTGCAGATAAGGCCGCAAAATCGGCTCAAGAAAAGGTTGAGCTAAAACGCTTAACGGTTATTTATGTGACGGGTGCGGGCGGTGGTCGTGATTCTGCCATTCGAGCATTGAAAACGGCGGGCTTGGAAGTGGGTCGCCTAGAAGATATCACTCCAGTTCCCCATAATGGTTGTCGACCACGCAAAAAGCGTCGAATTTAGAGGTATAAGAATGGCAAGATATATTGGTCCCAAGTGTCGTATTGCTCGACGAGAAAAAACAGACTTAGGTTTTAAGAGCGGTATTCGCTCTTTAGACACTAAGTGTAATATGGAGCGAATTCCCGGTCAGCAATGGCAACGTCGAGGTCGTAATACTGATTTCGGCGGACAGTTGCGCATGAAGCAATTGATCAAACGCTATTATGGAATATTAGAGCGTCAATTTAGAAACTACTATGCTAAAGCCGATCAAATGAAAGGCTCTACCGGTGACAACTTGCTTAAATTACTGGAAGCTCGTTTAGACAATATTGTGTATCGCATGGGTTTTGCTTGTACGCGAGCCGAGGCCCGACAATTGGTGACGCATAAAGCTATTGTGGTGAATGGTGAAGTGATCAACATTCCTTCTTATGCCATAGCGCCGGAAGATGTGGTTGAGATTCGTGAAAAAGCAAAAAAACAAATGCGTATTAATGCGTCCTTAGAATTGGCGCAACAACGCCCGCAATGTTCATGGTTAGACGTAGACACTAAGAAGTTAAGTGGAACTTTTAAAAGTTATCCAGATGTCACTGAACTTCCTACAGAGTTTAAAGTTAACTTGGTTGTTGAGTTGTACTCAAAATAGAGGTCTTAATATAATGGTTGATATCTATAAAAATTTCCTAACGCCCAAGAATATTCAGGTTCAAAGTTTGAGCGCTCATACTTCTAAGATTGTTTTAGAGCCCTTGGAGCGTGGTTTTGGACACACCCTGGGTAATGCGTTGAGACGTATTTTGCTTTCTTCTATGCCAGGGGCTGCGATTGTTCAGGTAGAGATGGATGGTGTATTACACGAATACAGTTCGCTTGAAGGCGTGCGTGAAGATGTGGTCGATATTTTGCTTAATCTCAAAGGCATTGCGATTAAGATGTCAGGACGCGAAAGTGTTACTCTAAATCTCAAGAAAAAAGGCATAGGTCCTGTGACAGCAGCAGATATTGAGCTGAGTCACGATGTGGAGATTGTTAATCCAGAGCATGTGATCGCCCATTTAACGAAGAATACCGAACTGAATATGCGCCTTAAAGTAGAGTTGGGTCGTGGTTATCAGCCCGCCAGTGCGCGTGTTGAAGAAGAATCTCGTGCAGTCGGAGGCTTATTGTTGGATGCTTCTTTTAGTCCAGTCAATCGAGTGACCTACCAAGTCGAAAACGCACGTGTTGAGAAGCGTACGGATTTGGACAAATTAATCATCGAGCTTGAAACCAACGGCACTATTACTCCTGAAGAAGCGATTCGCTATTCAGCGACCATTTTACAACATCAATTGGCAGCTTTTGTTGATCTACAGCATGAAGAGCATATTCAGGCAGATGATTCCAACAGCAAGATGGATCCTGTTTTATTGCGTCCTGTAGATGATTTGGAGTTGACTGTGCGTGCGGCAAATTGCTTGAAGGCTGAAAATATTTATTATATTGGTGATTTGGTGCAGCGATCTGAAAATGATTTATTAAAGACGCCAAACCTAGGTAAGAAATCACTGATGGAAATTAAAACCGTCTTGGTTCAGCGTGGCTTAAGTTTGGGTATGAAGTTGGATGCTTGGCCTCCGATTGAATTAGAGCAAAAGTAGAGGATTATTTTCCATGCATCATCGTAAAAGTGGGCGAAAACTTAATCGTAATAGCAGTCATCGCAAGGCCATGTTTAAAAACATGTCGGCTTCCTTCTTAAAGCATGAGTTGATTAAAACAACTTTGATTAAGGCTAAAGAGCTACGTCGCTTTGTAGAGCCACTAATTGCTTTAGCAAGAGAAGACAGCGTAGCTCATCGTCGTTTGGCAGATCAACGTCTGCGCGACCAAGAAGCACTTGCGAAACTATTTACCATCGTAGGCCCACGCAGCAAAGATCGCAAGGGTGGTTATGTACGTATTTTAAAATGTGGTTTTCGGGCAGGGGACAAAGCGCCGATGGCCTATGTGGAATGGGTTGATCGTAGTGAAGAGCTCGTTAAAATGGAAAAACCTGTTAAGACCAAGGCTGTCGCTAAGAAGAAGCCAGCAGAGAAAAAAGCAGCCGCTGCTTGATTTCATTGAAATCAGGATATTTAAAAAAGGCCTCATTGAGGCCTTTTTGTTAAGAGCTTTTAAAATTTGGAATATGTGTAGGCTTGCCCCTTGCGTGCGCCCATATTTGATTTTCGTAGGGGCGCTCCTTGTGCGCGCCCGCTTTTGATTTTGGGCTGGACTAAAAAACATTCGAAAAAGGAATTCAATCAACCATGCCCACTCCCGCGCGACCCCCCATTTTTTTAATCAGTTGTTTTATCAGTCTGGTTGTCGGCTATAATTTTTCCACACTGGCCTTAGCTTTTTTTGAGCTGTATACCACCGGTCTTGTTATGTATATTGCTGCCAGTGTTTTTCTGATGCTGATAATGGGCATTTTGCTGAGCGGAAGTCTAAGTGAAAAATGGGCTCGCAAATCTTGGTTGATGACAGGCTTTATAGGGCTGAGCCTGGTGCAACTTCTTTTGGCGTATGCCACTCATTTGCTGGTGTATTGGGCTACTCTGTTATTAGGCAGTTTTTCCCTAGCTATTCTTTTATCCGTTATGCCGGTTTATCTGGCTGAGATTGCGCCTTGTGAACATCGAGGCCGATATATGCTTGCTTTATTTTTGGGGATATTCATCAGTGTCTTGAGTTTTATCTTGGCCCCGATTGATCAGCTCAAGGACCCAGCCTTTATTTTTTTAGCGGCTTGTATCTTAAGTTTGATAGCCTGTTTTTTGAGTTCACGCTTACTGGAGTCGCCGCGCTGGTTAATGCAACAAGGCCAGGATTCAGAGGCAGAAGAGATATTGAAATGCTTGCGGTCGCCTAAAAAATCGACTCAAGAATTGACACTGATCAAAGGCAGTTTTAAGAAGTGCCATCGCCCCTGGAAAGTTATTTTTAAAAACCAACTCCGCACTAAAATTAAAACCAGTGCCTTGTTGGCATTGATGCGACAAAGCACGGGAATTGTTTTTTGGGTTTTTTATATTTCTAAATTACTTAGCCCTGCGATGACTTTAAGTTTTTTGTTGTTTTTGGCACTGTCTTCTGTTTTGTTGGGGCTTGGTTTGGCGCTGTTTTTTGTAGATTCTCTGGGCCGACGAAGTTTGTTATTGCTGAGTTTTTTAGGACAAGGCATTGCTTTGCTTAACTTAAGCTTGGGGCTTATTTTAGGCTCTTTCGTGCTGAGCGTGGGCAGTTTTTTAATGATGATACTCTGCTTTGCCTTAGGAGCAGGGCCAGTAGCCTGGTTAAGTTGGATTGAGCTGATCCCCACAGGGTTTCGCAGCAGTATAAATAGTTTGATGTTAGTATTAACACTCAGCACTGGAATTTTGGTTTATATCGTTTCCCGGCTGGCCCTTCAGTTCATTGATTTAAAATCCTTAATTTTTTGTTATAGCGCGCTTTCTTTTGTAGCCTTTGCTTATTGCTGGAAAAAACTACCTGAAACCAAACATAGATTGCTTGAAGAAATATAAGGGTGGGAGCTTGAAATATCGTCATCATGGTATATACTTTGTCTATACGCCATAAGGAAAAAAACATGCTTTCAACGATCACAAAGTGGGGTAATAGTTTGGGGGTAAGAATACCCAAATCCATGTCCCAGGAGCTAGGAATGCAGGAGGGCGAGGCCGTAGAGCTCAGTCTTAATAAAAACGGTATTGTCATTCGCAAGGCTTATCGGCTAGAGTCCTTATTGGCTAAAGTGACGCCCGAAAACAGTCATACTGAAATAGGCACAGGATCTCGGGTAGGTAAGGAACAATGGTAAGTAAACACTATATTCCCGAACGAGGTGATGTGGTTTGGCTTGAATTTAATCCTCAGGCGGGCCATGAGCAGAAAGGCCTACGGCCTGCTTTAGTGATTTCCCCCTCTCTTTACAATAAGACTCTTGGTTTGGCCTTGATGTGTCCTATTACCAGTCAGATTAAAGGCTATCCTTTTGAGGTTTGTTTACCCAAAAAATTTAAAATATCGGGTGTTGTTTTATCGGATCAAGTGAAAAGCTTGGATTGGAAAATTCGTCAAGCGAAGTTCGTTGCTAGAGCTTCTAAAGAGGTTACCAGCGAAGCTATTGCAAAAATCCAAGTTCTTTTGGGTGAGTAAATCATTCCCAAGCTACTCAGCTTTCTTGGCTGCCTGTAATCTAATAACCTTTTTTAACAAAGGTGATGTCAGCTGTGTGCTTATAAGTGGTTTAGGTTTGGCTCCGGATGCTCCTCTGCTCTGTTTTCAGTGTGAAGGCAGTAGCCTATAGAGCCTATTAAGGTGCCGAGGGATAGGCATAATAAATAACTGGAAGCAATAAAGGTAGATTTTTCCGCCCCGTCATTTTTAGTAGAAATATCATATTGAGTGAGAAAAATCGCTCCGAAGAGCAGTCCTTGCAGTGCTCCACTTACGGGGTGTTTTGGCATTTTGCATTGAATCGCTTCTTCAAAAAATCGCATCTTATGGCTCCTAGTGGGTTGAATATAAAATTTCTGCTGGTCTTGGGTAGGGCACAAGCCCAATGACTGATTTACTATCGCTCGGAGCTTTGAAAAATGAAGCAAAAGTATAGCAGTCTGTTTTTTCGATCTCAAGCAAGGTCTTTCTAAAGAGCTTCTCAGGCTAAATTTTAAGGAGATTAGCTTGGCTTAATAGTGTTTGAGTGGCCATTAGCAAATCTTCTAGAAGTTGCTCATTGATTTCGAGATGTCCCTCATATTCCGCTATATTGCGGCGCTCATGACATTTGGCGAGGACTCGCCAAACTTCTGGTCCAAGTTCCAGAGTGTAAGGCAGTACTTGAAACACTAAGTAGCGATTACTGGATCTAAATCCATGCCAGCGTAGTGCTGCTAAGGCTAAAGAATGTGCCGCATTATAAGCTAAATCAAAGCGACTTTCTATAGAGAGTGTTATGTTTTTAGCGTCAGTAAATCGTATTTTTCCAGAATGGAGTAAGCCAATAAATTCCAACTTATTGATGGCCTCCTCCTTTAATTGTCCAGCTTTTACAAGATTATCCAAGTTTTGTGAGCTCATCTTCAGTTCCTATCAAAAAAATCTTGGGTTGTTTAATGAGCTG
This sequence comes from Coxiellaceae bacterium, assembly GCA_021731545.1. Classification (GTDB taxonomy): domain Bacteria; phylum Pseudomonadota; class Gammaproteobacteria; order Coxiellales; family Coxiellaceae; genus CAIQCE01. Next base: position 13,655 of record JAKFXE010000008.1, on the reverse strand, counting down.
AGTTAAAAAATGATTGTGCTCTTTTCTTTTTTTCGTCCATTCTTTTTCTGAGTAAAAGCTTGGGTGAATGGGTCTTCCCAATATTTCTTCAGCTTTTGTAAGCAACTGAAATAAATCGGCATAACTTAAATTATCACTTACGAGCATTAAGTCAATATCGCTATTACTACGGTCTTCCTGTTTGGCAATAGAACCATAGATGAAGGCAACATAAATTTTGGAGGCAATGGGATCTAAGGCATTTCGTAAAACATCCGCTAGGCCAAAAGTTTTAAGTACAATACTGCGCAACTCTGAAAAAAGCGGAGAGCTGCGATTGACTTGATAATGTTTTTGGTTGCCAATCGATTTTGTGCTCAGAAGTCCAGAGGAGTGTAATTTTTTGAGCTCTCTTTGGACTGCGCCAGTCCCAGAGTGGGTTAGCCTAATGATTTCATTGGTGTGAAAACTACAATCGGGCTGCCCATATAATAGGGCTAGTATGCGTTGCAAGGCCTTGGAAAAAAGAGTGCTTGAAAGATTAAACTTTTCTATACCCATAATGGGTATGATCATACCCATTATGGGTATATTATCAAGTTTTATCTAAAGACTATGAAGTCGCCATACTCTGTTCGAATGGGAGTTATCCCCCGTAAAAATGTTGGTCTATACAGCCTCAATAGAGTTGAGATAATGCTGAAAACCTCTTGTGGAGAATAAAATGTTGTCCTCTGCTGTATTCAGCAATAGTATTACTTTTGAAAGTAATACTTATAGAGGAGGATCTATGCAAATTACTCAAAAGGGTCAGGTCACCATTCCTGGGAAAATTCGTCATAAATATGGTTTATTACCCTACACCCAGGTGGAGTTTATTGAAGAGAAAGGGCGGGTTTATTTGGAGCTGAGCGATGAGAAGCATCGAGGCGCTAGAATTGTTTCGCAGTTGCGAGGCAAGGCCACTGTGCGAATGAGTACCGATGAAATCATGGCGCTCACTCGAGGTAAAAAATGAGCGCTGTGTTGGTAGACTCTTGTGTGATTTTGGATATTGTGACAGAGGATAAACATTGGTTTGAGTGGTCATCCAGGGCTTTAGAAGAACAAGCCAATCATGCTCAATTGTGTATCAACCCCATCATCTATGCAGAAATATCCGTGGGCTTTCAGAAAATTGAAGAACTTGAAGCGGTGTTGCAGACCCATTTTAAAAAAGTCCCTCTTCCTTGGGAGGCTTCATTTTTAGCGGGAAAAGCCTTTCTTCGTTATCGGAAATCGGGTGGAGCTCGGGTATTGCCTTTGCCGGATTTTTTTATTGGCGCACACGCAGCCGTGGACAATTTAAGTCTGTTAACCCGAGATGCTGGGCGCTTTCAATACTATTATCCCACATTGAAAGTGATCTCACCTGCTAGATCATAAATGCAGTTTCTATCAGCAAGAAACAAAATGAAAGAAATATACGCGAGGCAGTGTTGTAGACTTATTTTAGAAGAATGTCTTTCTTCTTCTCGGCTAAAGAGGTTTGGTAAATGCTGAGCATTGTACACAAGGCTAAGGTAAAGATCACAACTCCCAAGGCAATGAAGGTGGGCACTTTGAACCAGTGCGCAACGAGCATCTTAAGGCCTACAAACACCAAAATAAAGGCAAGCCCATACTTTAAAAGATGGAATCGGTTCGTCATATTGGCCACTAAAAAGTACAAAGAACGTAAGCCCAGGATAGCAAAAATATTGGAGGTAAAAATAATGAAAGGGTCTTTGGTGATGGCAAAAATGGCGGGGATGCTATCAAGCGCAAAAATCAAATCACTGAATTCGATCAAAGCTAATACTAAAAACAAGGGGGTGGCATACAGCATTTTATTCTGGCGTACGAAAAATTTTTCATCATGAAATGTATCGGTAATTCTTAAATGATTTCGCATCCAGCGAAGAGCGGGATTGTTATTTAAACTGGGCTTTTGATCGGCAAAAATAAACATTTTAATACCGGTTATTACTAGAAAAAGCCCAAACACATATAAAACCCAATAGAATTTTTCCACTACCCAGACACCTAATAAGATCATTATTAGGCGCATTAGAATGGCGCCGAGCACGCCAAACAATAAAACCTTCCGCTGATATTCTGGAGGTACAGCAAAATAGCCAAAAATCATCACAAAGACAAACATATTATCAATGGAGAGCGATTCTTCGATCAGATAGCCTGTTAAAAACTGCAAGGCTTTTTCATTTGCAAGCACAGGCCCTATAGAGTGAGTGAGGTACCACCAGAGGAGAAGATTAAATATAAGCGCTAAACTAACCCAAACAATCACCCAGCTGAGAGCTTCTTTGGTAGAGACTCGATGTGCTTTTTTGCCGCCCAGCAAAAACATATCCAGGGCTAACATAAGCAGCACAAAGACAAAAAATCCTAGCCACATCCACCATTCGCTGATTGTCGTCATTTGTTTTTTCTGTGTGCTTTTTGAGCGCTATTTTGGATAGAGCTTCACGGAAACCTTAAAACGGAATATCGTCCTCAAAATGATCTGCCATAGGTGCCTCTGGAGCGGCTCCAGCTTCTGCCATCGCGGGCATACCGGCGGCAGCTTCTTTAGTGCCTGCACCACGACCGTCGAGCATTTGCATTTCATTGGCTACAATTTCAGTGGTATAGCGATCCGTACCGCTTTTATCTTGCCACTTGCGTGTACGCAGACTGCCTTCAACATAGACCTTGGAGCCCTTGCGTAGGTATTCACCCACAATTTCAGCTAATCGGTTGAAAAAAACGACGCGATGCCATTCGGTACGCTCCTGCATCTCACCGGTTTGTTTATCCTTCCAGCCAGAGCTGGTGGCTAGTGTCAGATTGGCCATGGCGGTACCGCCGGCGCTGTATCGGACTTCGGGGTCGGCTCCTAAGTTGCCGATTAAAATAACTTTATTAATGCCTCTGGCCATGCGGAATCTCCTGTTGCTGTCTAAAAACTTAGGCTAGGTTACCCTCTCCAATCCGTTTGCGCAATCCCGTAGAATGGATGAAAAAAGCGAATTTTAGTGGAGGGGGTGCGCTGGACACATAACCGAATTTAGTCTATATTTGGTCCTTAAAATACATCATTTGGGGGCTCATTAGTGAAATTTTCAACTCAAGTTAAACCCATCTCTTATCTTAAAAGTCATACGGCGGATATCGTGCGAGAAATTTCAGAAAGTCGGGAGCCGATGCTTATCACGCAGAATGGTGAGGCTAAATTGGTGGTGATCGACGTAAAGTCCTATGAAGAATACGAAGAGACTTTGTCTATGCTGAAGATCTTGAGTCTGGGTAATAAGCAAATCGAAGAAGGCAAGTTTCGCTCTGCGGATGAAGTATTTGATGATTTGGACAGGGAATAAGTTTAATGAGCTATGCGGTTGTATTTCTTCATCAGGCAGAATTAGATCTTGAAGAATTGAAAAGTTATGTTATTAAAAATTTCTCTCAGGATACGTGGAAAGAAAGCTACGCTAGAATAAAAAAATCGGTTCTGAGCTTGAAAAAGTTTCCTTATTCGGGTCACGTCCCTGATGAGATGAAAAGCTTAAATCTAGATCAATATCGACAAGTCATCTCTGGAATGAATAGAATCATTTATGAAGTGAGGCAAAATACTCTCTATATTCACATTGTGTGTGATGCTCGTAGAGAGATGAGAAGTCTTCTGACAAGAAGATTGCTTAGGATGACCTGATTCAGGACTCAAAAAATAAATCAATCCGTTTGCGCAATTCGTTTTCATTGATCTGTTTCTGATCCGCCTTAATAAACAAAAGGGCTTCCTTCGGACTTAAGGCTAGTTCAGCTACCCCTGGAATTTGCTTGAGTTCTTTGAGGGCTTCTGGGGATAATGAGGGGGAGCTTAGCTTAAAGATCAGCGTACTTAAATACTGTGGTTCAGGCATTTTCAAACTTAAGGCACACCAAAGGGCTGCCAGATTTAAGGTGAATATAAAAACCCCCTGGCTTTGAAAACGAGTATAAATCCAGCCTCCAGCTATTCCCCCGATAAAAATTCCTAAAAATTGGCAGGAAGAATACAGGCCCATCGCGGTACCTTTACTGCGCAGGGGAGCCATTTTTGAAATAAGCGAAGGCAGGCAAGCTTCTAATAAAGTGAAGGCTGTAAAAAATAAAAATAAAATAATAGCAATCGTGATGAGAGACAGAGGCAAGATCAGTAATAAAGTTTGGGTCAGAAATAACAAAAAAATAGCCCCCACAAAAACCCATTTAAAATGACGTTTTTTCTCAGCCAATACAATAAAGGGAATCATGGTGAAAACAGCGGCCAGCAAGCTGAGAGCATAGAGGCTGGTTTGAATGTTTCGGCTGAGATGAAGCTGTGTATTCAATAGTATCGGCAGCATAAAAAAACTGGCGGTTAAGATCGCGTGTAAAGCAAAAATGCCATAGTTTAAACTCAGGAGCTCTGTGTTTTTAATTACCTTTAAAAGTTGTTTGGGTAGAGTCTCAGTATCTTCGTGCACGATGGGTTCAGGCGGGGTGGGAGTCAATCCATACAATAGGAGAATGCCGAGTAAAGCCAGTAAGGCCGTGATCCAAAAAATACCGGAGAGCTGAACATAGGCATTTAAAAACGGGCCGAGCATTACGGCCACAGCAAAGGAAAGTCCGATCATCAGCCCCATGCCGGCCATAGCTTTAGTGCGATGTTCATCACGGGTTAAATCGGCCAGCAGTGCTAATAATACACTCCCCACAGCACCTGAACCCTGTAGAGTGCGGCCCAGGATGATGCCCTCGATAGAATGTGCTAAGGCCGCTACGACACTGCCACTGGCAAACAGTAAAAGACCTATGGTGATGATGCCTTTACGGCCGAAACGGTCGGATAAGAGCCCAAAGGGAATTTGTAATAGCGCCTGTGTTAGACCATAACAGCCTAGAGCTACTCCAATCAGAGTGGGTGTGGCGCCGGGCAGTTGTTGTGCATAGACAGAGAAAATCGGATAAATCATAAACAAACCGAGCATACGGAAGGCCATGATGGAGCCGAGAGACAAAGTCGATGTCATTTCAGTGCGTTGCATAAAACTAAACTACGGGTTAGAGGTCAGACACTCTCCGACCAGAAAGCGTGTATAATAGTCCATTTTCTCAAAAGAGCGAACTATGAATGAATTACGTATCCGCGGTGCACGCACCCATAATTTAAAAAACATCGATTTGAATTTGCCTCGAGATCAATTAATCGTGATTACGGGTCTCTCGGGATCAGGTAAGTCTTCACTCGCCTTTGATACTTTGTATGCCGAGGGTCAGCGCCGCTATGTAGAATCGCTTTCAGCCTATGCACGCCAATTTTTGTCAATGATGAGCAAACCGGATGTCGATCTTATCGAAGGTTTGTCGCCCGCTATTTCTATCGAACAAAAAGCCGCCTCTCATAATCCGCGCTCAACGGTGGGGACCATCACTGAAATTTACGATTATTTGCGCTTGTTATTTGCGCGGGTGGGGCAGCCGCGTTGTCCTCAGCATGATATAGAATTACAAGCCCAAACCATCAGTCAAATGGTGGATAGTATTTTAAGTGTACCCGAGGGCACAGCCTTGATGCTGCTTGCACCCTTGGTGCGGGGGCGAAAGGGCGAGCATCTGCAGTTATTTGAATCCTTACGCCAACAAGGCTTTGTGCGGGTGCGTGTGGATGGAAAAATCTATGAATTGGACGAGGTGCCCAAGTTAAGCCCGCGTCAAAAGCACAGTATTGAAGGGGTGGTGGATCGCTTTAAGGCACGCGCGGAACTTCAGCAGCGCATTGCGGAATCTGTTGAAACGACCTTAAATTTAAGTGAGGGCTTGTTGGTTGTCGTTAATCTGGATGAGAAAAAAGAAGTTGAGCGCCTTTTTTCCGCACGCTTTGCTTGTATGGAGTGTGGTTATAGTTTAGAGGAATTGGAGCCGCGCTTATTTTCCTTTAATAATCCAGCGGGAGCTTGTCCGGCTTGTGATGGCTTAGGGGTTAAGCAATATTTTGATCGCACTAAAGTCATACATGAGACTTCTTTAAGCTTGGCAGAAGGGGCTATTCGAGGCTGGGATCGACGTAACTTATATTACTTTCAACTGCTATCAACTCTGGCAAGTCACTATAAATTTTCAGTGGAAACGCCCTTCGATAAATTACCCAAGCGTATTCAAGCGATTATTTTAGAGGGCAGTGGAGATGAGGTGATTCATTTTCACTACTTAAATCACCGTGGAAAAAAAATTAAACAGAATCATCCTTTTGAGGGCATTTTGCCCAATATGGAGCGCCGCTATTTGGAAACGGATTCCAATGCGGTACGTGAAGAGCTAGCCAAATATTTATCCATGAGCCCTTGTGTGGAATGCCGGGGGGCGCGATTGCGCTTAGAGGCGCGTCATGTTTATGTGGGTTCAAAAAATTTACCGGCTGTGGCGGAGCTCTCCATCACGGAAAGTTTGGAGTTTTTTAAAAATCTAAAATTCACGGGAAATAAATCGGAAATTGCCGAAAAAATATTGAAAGAAGTCATCGATCGTTTGAGCTTTTTGAGCAATGTGGGCTTAAATTATTTAAGTTTAGATCGAAGCTCCGATACGCTCTCAGGCGGAGAGGCGCAGCGCATTCGCTTAGCCAGTCAAATTGGTTCTGGATTGGTGGGCGTTTTGTATATTTTAGATGAGCCCTCCATTGGCTTACATCAACGAGATAATGAGCGTCTGCTGAAAACCTTATTTCATCTGCGAGATTTGGGAAACACCGTGATTGTGGTAGAGCACGATGAAGAGGCGATTTTACGCGCAGATTATGTGGTAGACATCGGTCCGGGTGCGGGTGTGCACGGGGGTGAGGTGGTGGCACAGGGTACGCCGCAGGCTATTATGAATAATCCAAACTCTATAACAGGGCAGTATTTATCCGGAAAAAAATGCATTGCTATTCCTAAAAAACGGACTCAGGCAGAATCTAAGCCTCGCATTCAATTGAGAGGAGCTGCTTGTAACAATTTAAAAGAGGTAGATGTTGATATTCCCTTAGGCTTAATGACGTGTGTGACCGGAGTCTCAGGTTCAGGTAAATCCAGTTTAATTAATGATACTTTGTTTCCGATTGTGGCGCGTGAACTCAATGGCTCCTCTCTTCAGCCGGGTCCTTACAAAAGTGTCAGCGGTTTAGAATATTTAGATAAGGTCGTTGATATTGATCAAAGCCCCATTGGTCGCACGCCGCGTTCCAATCCTGCGACCTACACGGGATTATTTACACCCATTCGAGAATTGTTTTCGGCCACTCAAGAAGCACGTTCACGGGGTTATGCGCCCGGACGCTTTAGCTTCAATGTAAAAGGAGGGCGATGTGAGGCCTGTGAGGGTGATGGGTTAATTAAGGTGGAAATGCATTTTTTAGCCGATGTTTATGTGACGTGTGATGCCTGTAAGGGAAAGCGCTATAACCGTGAAACCTTAGAGGTGTTGTATAAGGGAAAAAATATTCATCAAATCTTGTCTATGACCGTGGAAGAGGCCTTAAGTTTTTTCTCTGCAGTGCCGGTCTTGGAGCGAAAATTACAAACTCTGATGGATGTGGGTTTGTCTTATATATCCTTGGGGCAAAGTGCCACAACCTTGTCGGGAGGAGAGGCGCAGCGTATTAAATTATCTAAAGAACTTTCCAAGCGAGATACGGGAAACACGCTCTATATATTGGATGAACCCACGACCGGATTGCATTTTCACGATATCGTTCAGCTTTTAAGTGTATTGCATCGCTTGCGTGATCATGGGAATACCATTGTGGTGATTGAACATAATTTGGATGTGATCAAAACAGCCGATTGGATTATTGATTTGGGGCCTGAAGGAGGCTCAGGTGGCGGAGAAATTTTGGTGACAGGTGCTCCCGAACAAGTCGCCAAAGATAAACGTTCTTATACCGCAGAATTTTTGCGAAAGATTTTGGCGTAACAGAGATAACGAATGTTTTGTGAGAAAAGCTCTGGCGTGCGCTTTAAATAAAGGCAGGGAGTGAGGCTGCGTAGCCCGTGTGCTTATCCAAAATCGTAGGGGCGCTCCTTGCGCGCGCCCGCTTTTGTTTTTGGACGGGACCAAGACCCGCTCCTACGCAGCAAGCTTCAGAAATAAATGTTAATAACTGCTATACGAGCGTTTCACTCTCGTTGTGCCGTCTGAAGGTGAGCGAGGTGACAACGGAGATGAAGAATAAGGCTTGAGTGATACGAATATGCCCGGGCCTTTGGGTGATGATGTTTCTCCTGTTTTCCCAGGAAGTTTTTTCATCAAAGCCGCTCTAGGATCGCCTTCACGTATTTTAAGTAAGTCAGTTATCCTTGAATCGGGTGAAGGAATTCTCAGCTCCACTGAAGGAGTTGTGCTGGTGGAAATAGGGCTTTCTGTTGAAAAACTGGGGCTTCTACGCATTATAATTCTCTCTGGTTTTTTAGTTTACACAAAGCTCATGGAGCATGGGTGCGTGAAAAGTACACAGATTCTGCTAAAAAATCAAGTTAATTGCGATTTCATTTTTTTAAGCCCTCCTTAAGGATAGCTGTTTTCTCGCTAAAAATGCGATAGAATGCCGCTCTTGCTGGATTGGAATAAACTCATGCCTTCTTTAAAAAACGATCGCCTTATTCGAGCGCTGCTGCGCCAACCGGTAGATCGGACTCCTGCGTGGATTATGCGTCAAGCAGGACGCTACTTGCCCGAGTATCGTGCGTTGCGTGCAAGTGTTCCGAATTTTATGCGTTTTTGTAAAACACCTGAATTAGCCTGTGAAGTAACGCTGCAGCCGTTGCAGCGCTTTCCCTTAGATGCTGCCATTATTTTCAGTGATATTTTGACGATTCCCGACGCAATGGGCTTGGACTTAGAATTTCTGCAGGGCGAGGGCCCTGTGATTCATGATCCCATACGTTCACAGCGGGATGTGGATCAACTGCGGGAGCCTGTGGTTGAAGAGGATTTGAATTTTGTACTGCAGGCTATTCGTTTAGTGGTGAAAGAGCTCAATGGCAGTGTTCCGCTTATTGGTTTTGCAGGCAGCCCCTGGACGGTGGCTTGCTATATGGTGGAAGGTCGGGGCAGCAAAACCTTTCAAACGATTAAGACCTTAATGTATCGAGAACCTACAGTATTGATGGCTTTGTTAGAGCGCATTACCACTACAACCATCGCTTATTTAAAGGCCCAAGTTCAAGCAGGTGTAAGCGCGTTGATGGTCTTTGATACCTGGGGTGGAGTATTAAGCCCGGCCTGTTATCAAGCTTTTTCGCTTCACTTTTTAAAAGCCATTGCTCAAGGGGTGCCGCGTGAAGTAGGCTCCTCAAAAATCCCGCTCATTTTTTTTACTAAAAATGGGGGCCAATATTTAGAATGGATGGCGGATAGTGGTTGTGATGCGGTGGGTTTGGATTGGACCACCGATTTAAAGCAGGCCCGAGTGCGTGTAGGGGATCGAGTGGCTCTACAGGGTAATATGGATCCCTGCGTTTTGTTTTCGTCCCCTGAAAAAATTCGGGCTGAGGTCAACACTATTTTGAAGGCCTATGGTCCTGGTACAGGTCATGTCTTTAATTTAGGGCACGGCATTGATAAAGATACTCCCATCGAGGGGGTCGAGCTTATGTTAGAAGCTCTGCATCATTATTATGAATAATCATCCCATTATTATCATTGGCAGTGGTTTGGCCGCTTATATGTTGGCTAAAGAGCTGCGCAAATTGGATGCCCATCAAAAATTAATTTTGGTGACAGCACAGGACGGGCGCTTTTATTCTAAGCCGCTTCTATCCACGGCCTTAGCTCAGCAAAAATCTCCAGAGGTGTTGGCAGTTTCATCGGCAGCTGAAATGGAGCAAGAGTTACAGACGGTGATTTTGACGCATACTACGGTAGAGCGCATTGATCCTGAAAAAAAAGTAATTCTATTAGAAAATGGCGAAAGCCTAGCCTATTCACAGTTAGTCTTGGCCTGTGGTGCTGAGTTGTTGCATGCGCCTCTAAAAGGTGATGCGGTCCAACAGGTTTTGTCGGTGAACCATTTAGAAGACTATGCACTTTTTCGAGCGAAAATTTTGCATAAAAAGAAAATCGCTATTTTGGGCTCTGGCTTAGTGGGCTGTGAGTTTGCAAATGATTTGTGTCATGCAGGCTATGAGGTAAATGTGATTTCGCCGGAGGAGCGTCCTTTGCAGCGACTGATTCCCGCTGAAATCAGCGAGGTTTTGCGTGTGGCGTTTACGCAAGCAGGAATTCAATGGCAGCTGAATCGTTTTGTTACTGAGGTTAACGCGGTAGGGGATGCTTATCAACTTAAGTTATCCGATGAAACGGTCATGAGGGTCGATGGGGTGCTCTCTGCGGTGGGATTAAAGCCCAATCTTCATTTAGCCAAAAGCGCGGGCCTGATAACGCGCAACGGCATTGTGGTCGATCAAGCCTTAAGAACCAGCATTCCCAATATTTACGCGCTAGGGGATTGTGCTGAAGTGATGGGTCAAGTCTGTCTGTATGTAGCCCCTTTATTACACTGTGCGCGAGTCTTAGCCAAGGTGCTTTTGGGAGAGGGGGCGGCGGTTCAGTATCCCATTATGCCCATTGTGATTAAAACGCCCTTGTGTCCTATTGCCGTGCAGCTTCCTCCGGCAGGTGTTGAGCCAGAGTGGAAATTCAGTGGCAGCGGCGGTGATCGCAAGGCGCTGGCCTATGAGCGTGAAAAATTAATAGGATTCGCTTTATCGGGCAGCTGTGTGAAAGAGCGAGTTGCTTTAGCGAAGGAGATGATGAGCTCATGAGTTTTTCAGCCTCGTGTATTCCGGCAGTTTATTATCCCACCTGCGTTATGTTGGTCGATGATAGCCGGAGTTTTTTACAGAACTTGAGCTTGAATTTGGATGAGGATATCCCTTTTTTGATTCGAACCAATCCCCATTTAATTAAAGATGAGTTGGTAAACAGTACACCGCTCAATTACAATAATTTAGAGGACCTGAAAAAACTTCTATTAAATCCGAGACGTTTTGATTGGATTAATGTGCTTGTGATAGACCGATCTATGCCTGAGTTTGATGGATTGCATTTTTGTGCAGAGCTGCGTGATTATCCCATTCGACGCATTTTGCTAACAGGGATGGCGGACAGCGGTCTTGCCATTAAAGCTATGCGCGATGAAATGATGGATGCTTATTTGAGCAAGGCCGATCATTCTGTCCTAGATAAAATGAATGTTTCTATTAAAGAGCTTTCGGCTCATCAGTTTAGAGAAAGCTATGGAGAAAAAATTAAAAGCTTGGGCGAAAAAGCTTCTGTGCTAGAGCGACCCGAGTGTATAAAATTTTTTAAGGATCTGTGTGAGCACTATAATATCGTCGAGTTTTATCTAATAGATAATGCGCTTCACTTTTTATTGTTGGATCAACAGGCAAGGGCTTATCTTCTGTTGATACAAGCTGAGCACGAAGTAATTCACTTAGAATCGAATGCTTTGTTTAATGTTCCACAGGCTTTGCTCAATACAGAGGCGCTTATAGGAACAGCCTACCGATTTGTCTGTATGCCGGTGACCTTAAAAATAACCCCACCCTCCTTTGAGCGCTATAAACTCGAAATATGGAAACCAAGCAATTAAAGGTTGACGAAAACCCAGCAGACTTGATAAAACTACCAATTTTTTTACAGGCGTAATGGGTGAGTGAAAACGCACTCACCCACTACTTACATAACCCAGCCAATTCAAGAGGGACTAGGTCATGTCGGCGAGCAGTGTATCTTACCGTTCGGTAGGTCATCAAGCACCTATGCGAGAGCGCATGCTAAAAGCAGCCTCGGAGTTGTTTGCCCAAAAGGGTTATCACGCGACCTCCTTAGCGGATATTGCAAAGGGCTGTTGTGTGCAAAAACCGAGCCTATTTCATCATTTTGCTTCAAAGCAAGCCTTGGCCATAGAAACGATTCAAAACTTAGAAAGCTACTGTGACGAGGTTCTCTTTAAGGTGGTACGAAATGCGTTGAGCTCGCCTGAGCAGCGGATTATTGATTTTGCGACCACCGTTCAAAGCTTTATTCTTGAGCGCAGCGATGCTTTTTTGGTCAGCGCCCTAGCGATGGAGCTGATGGATCATATTGCCGCTTTTCACGAGCCCATTCAGCAATATTTTTCTGCCTGGTCTGATGCTCTCGCGGATTTATTGACGCCCCTGCACGGCGGAAAAAGAGCGCAGAGCTTGAGTGTCAACAGCCTGTCTTATTTGCAAGGAGTGCAAATTATGGCTCGCGTTAACCGCGATCCTGCCATGCTTCATCAAGTGCAGTCTTTTTTTCTGGAGAGTTGGCGGATATAGTCCGGAGCATTCCATCAGTGTAAGCCAGCGCTGGCCTGCGCGCCGGGTAGAACCATCAGCAGGCCCTTCAGCTCCTTATTGAGGGACCCGTTCCTCTGGTGGGGCGCCCCAATTATCCCGCCGCCGCTAGCCCAAAGGCCTCGGCGCCGTTCCTTTGGTGATGAAAAGAGACCCTCGATCAATAGTAAAACACTATCAATGGTATAAAAACAATCGATTATATTTGTTGACCAGCTTTCACTATCATGGACACAACTCTAAATAAATGTACGGAGTGTGACCATGAAGCCAATAGAGCTAAAGCAATTAGCTTTACATAATGAATTGAAGATACGATATAGAGAATTTTTCGAATCCAAATTAGCTATTGATATCTTGAAGCCTGATAATAAATTTTATTCCGTTAATAAAGTTTCATCATCCATTATAAAATTACTGGAATCTAATAAAAAAACGGTAATAGATTTAATTGAAAATAATTCTAAAATTATCGACGAGCTTCGAGAGCCTTATTTTGGTAGCTGCTATGACACTAAGCAAGAAGCCAATCCACGTGAAGTCTTAGAGAAAATTTTATCTATACTAAAGGATGAGGGTTCTGATCTGAGAAAGGTGATGAACATACACGGTCTTTTTATCTATCGTATATATGATTTTCTTGAAAAGAAAATTGAAAAAACGGCCTTGGTTGGTAAATTATTCCCAAGTTCACTTTTTAGCAAGGAAAATCGTAGTCGAGTAGAAACAAAGGAAGAAAATATTAAATCAACGCCTCAATTAGGTATATCAAGACAACCGGTCTTTATGAAAATGTTAGGACAATCCGATAAAAGTCATAGGCGCGCTATGGAGAAATATACCCCAGATTACAATGTAGCTTTTTTTAAGGCTGCTTTAAGAAAGCACATTCCTGTTGTCTGCGGCCCATCAAGGCATACGGGTTCGCTGATGTTAGGGGCAAAGCTGTACGGGGATTTAAGCTCTGAGCAATTGAATGAATATGCACTGATCAGTTTTGCATTTTTAGCGGCCGGAGGAAATCACAGTTTTCATGAGGTGATGTTGGTGGCAAATCAGATTGGAGTTGAATATCAGGAGGAGAATTATGCAAAAAGCATGCCAGCATCAATCAAACGCTCAGACACATATAAGAAACTTAGCGATCGTTTTCCTGAGTTTTTAGATGAGGGTATTTGTGCGGAAAGTAGTTCAGATCAATCTTCATTAACAAACACCTTATAAATCAGGAGAAGCCCCATGTTCAGTGTGAATAGTATCACATCA
>JAKFXE010000102.1 GCA_021731545.1 Coxiellaceae bacterium | reverse complement strand
GCAGCTAAAGTAGATACCTGGATTCTTCAATTGAAGGAGAGGCAAGAGAGTGTTGTAGAAAAGATATTAGGAGAGTTGAAAACATATTTAGGCCACCATAGCACAGAGCCTGGTCGGCATTTTCAGCATGCCGTCTTCACCTTATATTATATTTTATACGTAGAGTCGCCCGCATTAGCAGGGCAAATTGAATCCATCACCATAAATATTATAGAGGGGGAAGGGGCCAAAACTTTAAAAGAAACCTATACTCACATTCAAACTCACAAGGCCATTTCTGATGAGAATTCTGTTGGGCTTGTGCCTTCAGAAGAGAGTGATGAGGCGAAGGTGGATGATGCTATTCCACACAATGGTTCTTTAGTGATTGATGGTGTCAATGAGGGGGTCTGTGTGTCCACCTCCCCAGAAGTTGTTGCTAGTAGTGAAAAAGTGGAAGCAGCCGTTCTTTCATCCAAAGATCGTCCTGGTCCGCTTCGACGTCAAGAAAGCCTGACAAAACATATGGCTTTGTTTAAGAAGCCTACTACGCTTTCTGATTCAAGTGAGAAAAAGTTTGTCACGGCTTCTAGTTCAAGATATTTGGGTGTGAGTGTCCCAAGCACAGTTCGCAAGGGGGGGCGATGATGCTGCATTTCTAAAAAAATCTAAATTGGGGTGGGAAACTTTCGTTGGCAGCGAGTTTCTTTGACCATCCACAGGCTACAGGCAATGCCGAGCAGACAAACGAGCGGAATCATCGCAAGCGCAATGTGAAATTCACCGATGGAATAAAAAGCCAGTCCGTCGACAGTGGTGTGGCTCCACACCGCTTCCAACATAAATCCCACCAAAGGTTGCAATAATACAGCTCCGGATACAACGGCCATATTATTAAAGCCCACCGCCGTTCCCATGACATCATCTCGATTATTATCGAGCACCAAACCAAAGCCAATGACTTGTGATGAGGCTGAAACACCAAAGAAAAATAAAGCAATGCTCATCAGCCATTCGGGTAAAGTCCCTCCATAAATCACTAATAGAGAAGAAACGAGTCCGATCAATGAGCACACGAGCATGGGAAAGCAGCGACGATTGATGTGATTAGACCACCAGCCGGCCAAGGGGCTGCCCACAGCAATGCCCACCCAGATTAATGAAATAAGCCCCGCGGCTTTGGTGGCATTGATATGATACAAATTGCTTAAGAAAGAAGGCCCCCATACGCTAGCAAAAATATCAATCGGAGCCCAACAGGTGAAGCTATAGAGTGCGACCCACCAGGTTTGAGGATGAGTGCATACTTCGGTTAAGCGCACTCTAAAGTCATGATGCGTTTCGCTGCGCAAGGGTTTTACTCCCGCGGGATAGTCACGAATAATTAACCACATCAATACAGCAAAGATCACACCCACCAGCGCCATCCACACTGTAGCAGATCGCCAACCGATGCTGGTCGTGAGAGCGGCAATAGGCGCTAAACCTACAATTGCGCCAATGCAGCCCATAAACTGCACGATGCCAGCGAATAAAGCGAAGTAACGCGGCGGAAACCAACGCGAAGCAATAATAAGCGCACCGATAAAGGCAAAAGAAGCCGTGATACCCATCACCAAGCGACATACAGCAGCGATTGCAATGCTGTCGGTTAAAGCAAAGGCTACCGTGGCGAGTGCACACAAGAACGTGGAGAGCGATAATAAAAATCGAGGACCGATTTTGTCATACAAGAGTCCTGCGGGAATTTGCATGGGCGCATAGCCATAAAAAAACATGGCCGCCAATAAACTAAAACCGGTAGCGCGAATGCTAAAAGCATTCATTAGCTCATCCACCATCGCAGAGGGCGCAATGCGCACCGTAAATTCATAGATATAAAAAAAAGAAGCCAGAGAACAGACGGCAATGGGTAAGAAGCGAGCAAGGCGAGGGGACAGCTTCTTCATCAGGATTCCTTCTGAGGCAATACGGGGGAAGTACTGTAGCATAGCCTTAGAGCTCGAACAAAGAGTTGGGGAGCTTTTGAACGATTTCGGGTAAAATGAACGGCCGTTTTCCATAGGGGTAGCGATCAAAAAGGGAGAAATCCATGAAATTGTATTGTGTGCGTCATGGCGAAGCCGTGAGTGCCATTGAAAATCCAGAGCGACCCTTAACCGCACGAGGAGTGGAGGGTGTCTGGGCTTTGGCTCAGTCCGTTGCCGTGCAAAACATTAAAGTAGCGCAGTTGATTCACAGTCCGCGCTTACGCGCTAAACAAACAGCAGAGCTTTGGGCAAAAGCCCTGCATCCGCAGGTGGTGACGGAATCCCCCAGCGGTTTAGACGAGTCCGATTCTATTGATGAAATGATGGAGCACATCCAACATTGGCAGGAAGATACGATGTTAGTAGGCCATATGCCCTTTATGTCGCAGTTGGTGAGCGCCTTAGTGGTGGGTGAGCCCTTTCATTCCCTCGTTAACTTTCAGCCAGGCACCATTGTGTGTTTAGAGCATTTCTCGGAGGGACAGTGGTTGATTAATTGGGTTTTGCGTCCGTGACATCCTCTGATCAAACTCATGCACCCCTGAGCGTTAAACTTCAGCCCTCTTGGCAGCTCGGTTATTTTATTGTAGGGATTCATGCCATTTCACTGATTTGTATCGGCCTTTATACGGCCCCCCATGCATTAAAAGCAGGACTCAGTTTTTTGGTGGTCCTGCAGGCTGCCTGCATCTATAGGCGCTTTGTTTTATTTAAATCCTCGCACAGCATTATTCAACTGGAATACACGCCACACGGAAAATGGCTTTTAATCAATATGCACCTACAATTAATCGCTGCTGAATTATTGAGCAGCAGTGTGGTGACTCACTATTTAATCATTCTGCATTTTAAGAGCGATTCATTTTTTAAACACTCTGTTTTGCTACTGCGTGACAGCTTAAGTAAAGAAGAGTGGAGAAAGCTTAGAGTTTATTTAAGTATACATTGAGCTGTAAAAATCCATAGCTAATCTAGGGAGCCAACACCGTATCTTTCGCCACCGCCAGTGTCTCTGGATAATCTACGATAAAATGCAATCCTCGGCTTTCATGGCGCAGCAAAGCACATTCAATAATCAGCACACAGACTTGGGCCAGATTGCGCAATTCAATAAGCGCTTTGGAGGCTTGAGCCCGTTGAAATTCTGCTTCCACTTTTTTATGAATTTGTGCGACAAAATCCCGTGCTGTTTGCAAGCGTTTTGTACTGCGCACAATGCCTACGTGATTCCATAAACAGCGGCGCAGCTCTAGGCTTAAAGTGCTCGTGTCTAAAGTGCTTTCTTCGTGGTGTTGAATGGTTTTAGGTTTAAGACGCGTTTCTTCGCGAGTGTGTTTGAGCTGTGATTGAATGGCGCGGCTGGCGCTCGCCGCAAAGACTAAACATTCTAATAAAGAATTGCTGGCCATGCGATTGGCGCCGTGCAATCCCGTGAAGGCCACTTCACCCACTGCATAAAGCCTATTAATATCGGTTTGTGCCGAGAGATTTGTCATCACGCCACCGCAGGTATAGTGTGCAGCGGGCACGACGGGTATAGGCTCGCGTGTGATGTCATACCCTAAGCTTAAGCATTGACGATAAATCGTCGGAAAGAATTGCTTAATCATTTTACTGGGTTGATGACTGATATCTAAATAAACGTACTCCAAGGAATTTTTTTTGAGTTCCGCATCTATGGCGCGCGCTACAATATCACGCGGCGCTAATTCAGCGCGTTTATCGTATTCCAGCATAAAGCGCTTTCCATTGGGTAAAATGAGTTGAGCGCCTTCTCCGCGCAAGGCCTCGCTGATTAAAAAAGTAGGGGCGGAAGGGTGGTACAAACACGTGGGATGAAATTGATTAAATTCTAAATTAGCCACACGACAACCTGCGCGCCAAGCCATAGCAATACCATCTCCCGAAGTTTGCTCAGGATTGGTGGTGTGTAGATAACAGCGGCTAGCGCCTCCTGCGGCCAAAGCCGTGACGCGACTTTGAAAGAGCACTAATTCTCGAGTGAGATTATTAAAAACCAATGCGCCCTGGCATTGCCCCTCATCTATCCACAGATCCACCGCGGTGTGCTCGCTAAAACAATCGATGTTGGGGTGTTGATAGGCTTGTTCCGCCAGAGTATTCACCACAGCGGAACCGGTTTTGTCTGCCGCATGTAGAACGCGTCGATGACTGTGTCCGCCCTCGCGGGTTAAATGAAAGGGGCTTCCGTCCCCTGCTGTGAACTGAACCCCTTGTGAGATCAGCCATTCAATAGCGGCTTTGGCCTGTTCCACTGTGAAGCGCACGACCTCCTCATGACACAGGCCGGCGCCGGCGTTTAAGGTATCGTCAATATGGCTTTGGTAAGTGTCTTCGGCCTGGTTCATGACCGCCGCAATGCCGCCTTGGGCATGTTGCGAACAGCCTTCGTGTAAAGAAGCTTTGGTAATCAGGGCAATGCGGTAGTGCTCGGCTAGGCTCAAGGCCAAGCCTAAGCCCGCAGCGCCGCTGCCGATAATGAGTACCTCGTAGAATTTGGGTGTGGGAGTCTTCATTTGCCCAAGAGAAAAAGCGGGCGGGCAGAAGGCCCGCCCTTACATTTTTGGGTGGGACCGAGCCTGCTCCTTGCGCGCATCCGCTGTTGATTTTAAATATCCTGTATAGGCCAATTCACGACAAAATGTGCAGGATTGCATATTTTGCCCAGCGGCAAAGCGGCTGACCCCGAGTCTTCGAGGGGCAAAGCACAGGGATGTGCTGCAGCAATTGGCCCCCCATGCGTCAGAATGGCCCCTACAACCTATTAACTCCAATTTACGGGAGAGGGTGGTGTCTTCTCTTCTTCCCTTTTTCTCTCTTCATCGACAGGCGGTGTTGTCGCTGTCCTGCCAAAAAGACCAGAACCCATATGGGTGTGCTGTGCTGTAGAAGGATTGCTTCTTTCTACAGACCTCAAAAGATCACGAACGGATTGATTGAGTACAACAGCTGTATTTTCTTTTGCTAGATAATGCGCGATAGCCTTCCACTCAGGGTGGCCCTCATTGGCCTGAATCACCTGTCTTAAAGGATTCAGAGTGCCGCTCGTTTCTAATTGCTCTGTGACCTCGCTTAGAGCATCTAGAAAGTTTCTTTGGCTATCCTGGGGTAGTGTATTCCAGAGACCTTCTTTAGTGGCCTCTGCAATGCTGTGATCGCTGAGTTGTTGAAAAGCTTTTAGAGTTTCTGGGGAAAGGTTATGTTGGGAGAGTATCTGATTAACTTTGAACTGAAGGGGTTTTTGTTGATTTGCTTGGTTAAAAGGATTACTACGGACAACAGTAGCACCAGTTCCTTTTTGAACAGCAGTATCTGGGTCCTGAGTGGGCACTGGTCCATACTCAGCTCCCTGCGTGCGAGCCAATGTAGTGATCTGCTTATTCCATTGCTTAAACGAAAAATAACTCAGCACTAGGCTTAGTCCCGCCATAATGCCGAAGGCTGTAGGCAATGCCCAAGAGGCTAATTCCAGAGAAAGTAGAGTAGTAGTAACAAACGGTATGACAAACAAAGGCGCAGCAGGGGCTGCGTGGGCGATGAGCATAACGAGTGCGGCTGCAAGTAATAAAGCTCCCAAAACCCCTAGGCTAAACTTTCCCCAGAAAGAAAATCTTTTTCTGAAAGGCTGCGTGGCTACATTTTTTCGAGCTGCGTTGAAATCGTTATAGGAATCTTTGATCCGCTGCGTTAGTGATCTGCGATGTGTTCTTGCCATATTTATAACTCCAGTAGTGTTAGGTTTGAAATCGAAAACCGTGCGCTTTTAATAAGAACATCCATGCGGCTAAAAAGAGAGTCCCTAGCGAGCCGACAGTCTAGCGCAGCTTAAGCTCTTTGAATAGAGTTCCGGCGCATCGAAACTACGGTATCGAAAAAGAGCTGGATTTTGCTATGGTTGAGGCCTGTTGGGGAAGCTTTAGAATCTATAAGTTGACATACGTCAACGCTCCCATTACACTCATTTTAGTAGAAGGCCATGGGCAAGCGAAAAAGGCATCCGCACAAAGAGATCGAGGCGGCGATTCAATATGCAGAAGCCTTGGGTTGGAGCTATCAAGCTTCGGGAAGTTCATCGCATGCTTGGGGGAAATTGTTTTGTCCCTTACATACGAGAGAGGGACATCACCTCTCGATTTATGCAACGCCTCAAAGTCCTTCCCATTATGCGCATCTGATTCGACAGCGTATTGATAAATGTAAGCATGAAAAAGAAGAGTACTGTACATGAAAAAAAATTATGCCTCATATCCATTCACGTTGATATTAAAAAAGGTGGATGAGCATACTCCAGGCCTTGAGGATGCTTTGTATGAATCGGGTTGTGATGATGCCTTGATTAATTTCAGAAATGGTGCCGTATTTTTGGATTTTGATCGTAAGGCTTCTTCTTTGGAGGAAGCGGTATTGTTGGCGATTAAGCAGGTTGAGGCTTCTTCGATTGGCGCTCAAGTGATGAGCGTGGCCCCAGAAGATTGGGTCAGTATGTCAGAGCTTGCCAAACGCTTAAACAAAACGAGACAAATTATTTTTTTGTGGATAAAGCAAGAGCGAAGAAAGTCGGCTTTAGCTCCCTTCCCTAAGCCTGGGATGAAATTGGCCGATAAGTCGCCTTTGTGGAAGTGGAGGGAAGTTGTGGAGTGGCTTTATTTTCATCAATTAATTACAGAAAAAGCATTAATGGAGCAGGCCGCTTTTTTAGAAAATATTAATGTTGTTTTAGAGCTTCGCGATCAGGCGACTCAACAATCTCGAAAAGCACTGCTGGAAAAGCTTCAAAAGGGTTATTAGAAATGACGCTGAACCACAAAGTTGGTGAGCTTGTGCAGGGCGGTGCAGGCCTCGGAGGGGGGGAAGGAGGTCAGTTCAGCGTTGGCAAGTTGGGCATAGTGTAGGGCATGTTGCTGGGTATATTGAATGGCTCCGGTGTCTTTTATAATTTCTTTGATCAAACTCAGTTGATCCACATCCTGTTGTTGAATGGCCTTTTTGATCAGGCTGTTGGTGGGCTCGTCCGTATGTTGCAGTGCGTAAATTAGAGGTAAGGTCATTTTCCCATCGGCCAGATCATCGCCACTGTTTTTGCCCATCTCTTGGGTATCGGCGGTGTAGTCCAATAGATCATCGATGAGTTGAAAGGCTAGGCCCAAATATTCTCCGTATCGATAAGCGGAGTCGTGTAATTGTTTATCCTCTGTAGCCACTCGGCATCCTGCTGCTGCCGCTGCTGCGAACAATTGAGCCGTTTTGTAATGAATCACTTTGAAATAATGCTGCTCTGAGAGCTGTGTATCGCCGCGATTCATCAGTTGCCACAGCTCGCCTTCTGCAATAGCGTTAGTGGTTTGGGCGAGCAGCTGAGTGATGGGCACATTGCTGCGTTTAGCTAAAAGTTGAAAGGCGCGAGAATATAAAAAATCTCCGGTCAATACGGTGGCTTGATTATCCCAAAGAGCATTGGCTGTTTTGCGCCCGCGACGCAATAAGGATTCATCGACGACATCGTCGTGCAAAAGAGTAGCGGTATGAATAAATTCAATCACCGTGGCGAGTTCGATATGCTCGGCACCCGAATAATTTAGTGCGCGACTTATTAATAAAACGAGCAGGGGGCGTATCCGTTTGCCCCCACTCTGGAGAATGTGTTGCACAATATCTTGGATCAGAGGGACTTCAGAAAACAAGTACTCTTGAATGAGAGCGTCTGTTGCCTCCAGATCACGACCCACCGGTTGACGGATGGAGTCTAGGGAAATCTGCGGCGTGGAGGATTTAAGGGTTTCAACGGACATGACTGTTTTTTTCACCGAATGCTCAAGAGCGCTCATGCTAGGGGGTCTGGGTAGAGAGTGTCAATAGAGCATCTCAGCACCCTTTTTATCCTTGCTATGCCGGGGTAGATTTTGTAGAATGCCCGGTCTTAACGAGCCCACAGGAATAAATCATGTACGCTATTATCAAAACAGGCGGTAAGCAATACCGCGTCGCAGAGGGGGATACCCTTAAGATCGAGAAACTAAGCGCGGATGTGGGCGCTCAGGTGGACTTCAGTGATGTGCTGTTGTTAGCCAATGGCGAAGACATTCGAGTGGGTTCACCACTGCTCAGTGGGGTGAGTGTGAGTGCTGAGGTGTTAAGTCAAGGCCGACATAAGAAAGTTAGAACGGTGAAGTTTAAGCGTCGTAAGCATCATTTGAAATGGATGGGACATCGACAAGATTACACCGCTGTAAAAATTCAAACGATTAAGGTATAGAAACATGGCACATAAAAAAGCAGGCGGTAGTACGCGTAACGGACGTGATTCAAATCCTAAGATGTTGGGATTAAAGAAATCCGGTGGTCAGCATGTGTTGGCGGGTAATATTATTGTTCGTCAGCGCGGTACTCAATACCATCCGGGTGAAAATGTCGGCATGGGTCGCGATCACACTTTATTTGCTTTAACCGAAGGTAATGTAGTCTTTGTGGTCAAAGGCCCCAAAGAGCGCACCTTTGTTGAAGTGCATACTGTTCAGTAAGGTTCTGAAATTCAAATTTGTTTTTTGTAGAGCACCCTCCGGGGTGCTTTTTTATTGTGGAGGGGCGCCCCTTGTGTGTGCCTTGTGTTAAATAGTGCAGAGAGCTAAGCATGCATTTTGTCGACGAAGCCATTGTCAGTGTAAGCGCCGGTAAAGGGGGTGATGGCTGCTTAAGTTTCAGGCGTGAAAAATTTATCGAATTCGGGGGTCCCAACGGAGGCGATGGGGGTGATGGGGGCAGCGTGTATTTAATCGCGGATGCTTCTGTGAATACACTGGCTGATTTTCGTTACACGCCGCACCATCAAGCCGACAATGGTAAGCCTGGAATGGGCAGTCAGTGCACGGGCAAGAGCGGTGAGGATTTGTGGATTCGCGTGCCCTTGGGCACCACCGTAACGGATGTGAATACCGATGAAATTTTGGGTGATCTCACGCATGCGCAAGACAGTCTGTGTGTGGCCAAAGGAGGTTGGCATGGCTTGGGTAATTTGCGTTTCAAATCCAGTACCAATCGAGCGCCGCGCCAAACCACTAAAGGTAAACCGGGTGAGCACCGCAGCTTAAAATTAGAATTAAAATTATTAGCGGATGTGGGTCTTCTGGGCTTACCCAATGCGGGCAAATCCAGTTTTATTCGAGCGGTCTCTAATGCCACTCCTAAGGTGGCGGATTATCCCTTTACAACCGTGCATCCTAATTTGGGTGTGGTGCGTGTAGGAGAGGCTCAAAGTTTTGTCGTGGCTGATATTCCAGGGCTGATTGAGGGTGCCGCAGAAGGCGCGGGTCTGGGCATTCAATTTCTAAAGCATTTATCGCGCACGGCCTTGCTGCTGCATATCGTGGATATTGCACCCGTAGAGGGCTCCGATCCTGTGGAAGCGATTAAGGTGATCAGTCAGGAGTTGAGTAAATTTAGCCCGGAGCTCGCTGAAAAAGAGCGTTGGTTGGTCTTGAATAAAATGGATTTAATTCCCGAAGAAGCGGTAGAGGCTCATTGCCAGGCTATTGTAGAAGCTGTGCAGTGGCAGGGCCCGGTTTATACGATTTCAGCGATCGCGCAGATGGGTACCGAGGCTTTGTGTTATCAGTTGATGCAGGTGTTGGAGCAGAGGCGGGTGGTGGTTTCTACGGAAGATTAAATTTTGTGTGCCTTAAGATAGGGCGTAGGGGCGGGTCTTGTGTCCGCCCAAAAACAAAAGCGGGTAGGCACAAGGCCTGTTCGGGTAAACGAATTTTGAACTAAACCCCCACCTTTTTAACGCGCTTATTCAAGCGACTCTTAAGTCGGGCGGCTTTGTTAGGATGAATAATCTTTTTGCCGGCCATCTTGTCGATCATAACAATGCTGGCGTGTAAGGCTGTTTTCAGGGAATCTTTGACGCCGGTTTCGGCCATTTTCACTACTTTCTTAACCGCGGTGCGTACTTCGGAGCGTAGGCTGCCATTGTGTAGCGCTCGGACCTTATTTTGGCGGGCTCGTTTTACTGCTTGCTTTGAATTGGCCACGTAGGACTCCTCTGTATAGATGAACACTGGACGCGGAAATATATACGCACCACCCCTTTTTGTAAAGAAGTTATGTGGGATTAGGAGCGCTCATCTGCCATAATGCACGGCATTATGACTCAGAAACTGCTGAAATCCACCACGAGCTTTGCGAGCATGACCCTGGTTTCCAGGCTCTTGGGTTTTTGGCGAGAGATGATTCTGGCGCAGGTCTTTGGTGCCAGCGGCGTCTTCGACGCCTTTGTGATCGCTTTTCGTATCCCCAATTTTTTACGCACCCTCTTTGCTGAAGGGGCTTTCTCCCAGGCCTTTGTGCCGGTTTTGTCGAGCTACCGAGCTCAAAAGACGCATGCTGAAACCCAGCATTTTATCAACTCCGTAGCCGGCAATATGGGTTTAATTTTGCTGCTGATCGTGGGCCTAGTAGAAATTTTTTCCCCTTGGGTGGTCTTAGGCTTTGCGCCGGGCTTTTCAAGAGACCCCGGGCGCCTGCATTTAACGCAGCAGTTATTGCACGTTACCTTCCCCTATATCTTTCTGATTTCTTTATCCGCCCTTTGCGGCGCGGTCTTGAATACCTACGGGCGTTTTGCTATCGCGGCCTTTACGCCCGCCCTGCTCAACATTGTCATGATTTGGGCGGCTTGGTATTTAGCCCCTCGGATGCATCAACCCATTATGGCTTTAGCCTGGGGTGTGATGATCGCGGGGGTCGTGCAGGTTTTTATTCAGCTCCCTTCGTTGAAGCGCATAAAATTTCTACCGCTGCCGATTCCCTGTTGGAAAGATCCCGGCGTTAAACGTGTGATGAAACTCATGGTGCCAGCCCTCTTGGGAGGCTCGGTCGCGCAGGTGAGTTTGTTGATTGATAATTTTTTCGCTTCTTTTTTGCCCGCGGGCAGTGTGTCTTGGTTGTATTATTCAGACCGCCTCATTTATTTGCCGGTCGGTGTCATTGGCGTGGCTTTGGGGACTGTGGTTTTGCCTCATCTTTCTCGGCATTTTGCGCAGAAATCGGAACGTGCTTTTTCAGAGACCATCGACTGGGGTCTGCGTTGTGTGTTGATCGCCGGCATGCCTGCCGCCATAGGTTTATTGGCACTCTCGGGGCCTTTGGTCGCCACCTTATTTCGTCATGGTGAGTTTGACAATATGGATGTATTGATGACATTGCGCAGCTTAATGGCTTTTTCCATTGGCTTGCCTGCGATGATGGCCGCAAAAATATTAAGCTCTGCTTTATATGCAAGACACGATACCAAAACCCCCGCTTTAATCGCTGTGTATGTATTGGTGGCCAGCATTGGACTTAATTTTGTATTTATCGGGCCTCTGGCCCATGCGGGCCTGGCCTTGGTGACTTCGATTACCAGTATTTTAGATTCTGCTTGGTTGTTGTATTTATTGGTACAGCGCGATTTTTATAAACCGCGCGCGCACTGGCGGGCCTTTTTAATGCGTATTGCTTTTGCGAGCTTTGTGATGCTGAGTGTGCTTTGGTATTTTTCGGGCAGCACACGACATTGGCTGGGGCGCACCACTTGGGTGAATGCAGAACATTTAATGGTGTTGCTGGTGACCGGTATTATCGTTTATTTTGCCTGTTTAGGGTTAAGCGGGATGCGCCTTAAACACTGCAGTCCTCCGGTTGAAAAATGAAGTTAGTTAGGGATCTGCACAATCTGGGGGTCTTAAGAAAATCTGTCGTTACGATCGGTAATTTTGATGGAGTCCATCTAGGTCACCAAGCGCTCTTAAAACAGTTGCGAGTGCTTTCTCAACAGTATCAAGCGCCTTCTGTTTTAATTATTTTTGAGCCCACGCCTCTTGAGTTTTTCATGCACGACAAATCGCCTGCACGTCTTATGCGCCTGCGTGAAAAAGTGCTGGCCTTGCAAAACGAGTCCATCGATTATGTATTGTGTCTGCGCTTTAATGCGGCATTGGCTAAGCTATCGGCTGAAGATTTTGTGCGCGAACTATTGCTCAAACAATTGGGTATGCAAGCCATTATGGTGGGGGATGATTTTCGTTTTGGTGCACAGCGTCTTGGGGATAGCGTTTTATTAAAAGCCATGGGAGAACAGTGGAATTTTAAAGTGGAGCAGTTGCCTACTTTAGAAGGCGCAGCGGGTCGCGTGAGCAGTACGCGTATTCGAGAGGCTTTGCAAGCAGGCGACTTAAGTTTGGCCGAGCAGCTTTTGGCTAAGCCCTATAGTGTGAGTGGGCGCGTGGTGCAGGGCTATCAATTAGGTCGAGCCCTGGGATTTCCCACCGCCAATATACAGTTGCATCGCAAGGTGGTGCCTTTGGCCGGTATTTTTGTGGTGCGCATAAAAATAGGGAGCGATACTTTGCAGGGTGTTGCAAATATTGGCACGCGCCCCACGGTGGATGGTAGTAGTCGAGTGCTGCTGGAAGTCTATATTTTTGATTTTGATGCCATGATTTATGGGCACTATGTGAGTGTAGAATTTTTAAAAAAATTGCGTAATGAGGAGCGTTATGACACTCTAGCAGCCCTGAAAGAAGCAATTCGCGAGGATGTCGAGCAAGCGAGGAAATATTTCACGAATGGCCCTTGAAACCACCAATGTAAGCGCCATTTACGAATGGCTCCTGAGACTATCATGAAAGACTACAAAAATACTTTAAACCTACCCCTCACCGATTTTCCCATGAAGGCCAATTTGGCTCAACGTGAGCTCGAAATATTGAAACACTGGGATGATCTTAATGTGTATGCGCGTATGCGCCAAAATGCGCAGGGTCGCCCTAAATTTATTTTAAACGATGGCCCCCCTTATGCGAATGCGCGTCCTCATTTAGGCACCGCACTCAATAAAATTTTGAAAGACATGGTGCTGAAGTCTAAAGCGCTGAGTGGATACGATACACCTTTTGTTCCCGGCTGGGATTGTCATGGCCTGCCCATTGAATTAAATGTTGAAAAGAAAGTGGGCAAGGCGGGCGATAAACTATCCGTTAAAGAGTTTCGAGAGGCCTGTCGTGAATATGCTGCTTCACAAATCGTATTACAGAAAGCGGATTTTATACGACTGGGTGTGATCGGGGATTGGCCGCATCCTTATCTTACGATGGATAAAACCTATGAAGCCAATACCGTTCGGGCTTTGGCAGAGATTGTGAAAAACGGCCATGTGCAACGCGGCCAAAAACCCGTGCATTGGTGTATCGATTGCGCCTCGGCTTTATCGGAAGCGGAGGTGGAATATCAAGACAAAACTTCAGAGGCCATTGATGTGGCTTTTACCGCCTGTGATGCTGCTGAACTTAGGGAACGTTTTGGTGTGGCTGATAAGACTGACATTAAAGAGATACATATTCCTATTTGGACCACCACGCCTTGGACTTTACCCGCTAATCAGGCGGTAGCGCTTAATTCGGAGTTACAATACGCATTAGTTTGGTTTTCTTTAGATAATGATATCACTAGAAAGTACTTGGTGATTGCATATGAATTGATGAATTCTGTCATGCAACGTTATGGAGTTCCTAGAGAGAAAGGTAAGTCAAATTATGATTTTGTTGCGGTAAAGCTAGGCAAAGAACTTGAAGGCCTACAGCTTCAACATCCTTTCCTGGATCGCATCGTTCCTATTGTTTTAGGGGAACATGTTACGATTGAAAATGGAACCGGAGCGGTACACACAGCGCCTGCGCACGGTCAGGAAGATTATCAGTTGGGTTTGGCTTATCAATTACCCCTAGAAAGCCCAGTTAATTCGCGCAGTTGTTTTGTAGAAGGAACTCCATTGGTTTCAGGGCAGCACGTGCTGAAAGCCAATACACTGATTGTGGAGCATCTGGCACAACACAACCATTTATTACATCGCGCAAAAATTCAGCACAGTTATCCGCATTGTTGGCGCCATAAAACACCGCTTATTTTTCGAGCAACGCCGCAATGGTTTATCGGCATGGACCGCAAAGGATTGCGTGTAAAAGCATTAGAAGCGATTAACACAGCGCAATGGTTCCCCGAATGGGGTCGAGTGCGCATTGGGAATATGGTGCAGCAGCGCCCAGATTGGTGTATTTCGCGTCAACGCAGCTGGGGAACACCCCTGGCTTTTTTTGTGCATAAAGAGACGGGTGAGCTGCATCCTGAAACACCGCGTTTAATGGAAGCGGTTGCGCAACGTATGGAAGTTTCGGGTTTAGAGGCTTGGTATGAATTGGATCCTCAGGAGCTATTGGGTAAGGAAGCTGAGCATTACGATCAGTGTCTAGATATTTTAGATGTATGGTTTGATGCCGGCGTAAACCATTATTGCGTTTTAGAGAAGCGCAAAGAGCTTCAATTTCCCGCAGATTTGTATTTAGAGGGCTCAGATCAGCATCGGGGCTGGTTTCAATCTTCTTTATTAAGTTCGGTCGCGATGCAGCATGAGGCGCCTTACAAAGCGGTACTAACACATGGTTATGTGGTCGATGGTAAAGGCAAAAAAATGTCAAAATCCATTGGTAATGTGGTGGAAGCGCATGAGGTGGTACAGCGCGTGGGGGCAGACGTATTGCGTCTTTGGGTTTCATCCTGTGATCATCGAGATGATGCCAGTTTTTCAGAAGAGATTTTAAATCGCAGCGCCGATGCCTATCGACGTTTGCGCAACACCGCGCGTTTTTTATTATCCAATCTTTCCGATTTTGATCCTGAAAAAGATTTGGTGGCTTCGCAACACTTAATATCCTTGGATTTTTGGGCTATTGATGCAGCCAAACAACTGCAAGAGAAAATAATACAAGCCTTCGATCACTATCAATTTCAGCATATTTACCAAATGATCCATAATTTTTGTGCAGTGGAAATGGGCAGTTTCTATTTAGATATTATTAAGGATCGTCAGTACACCACGCGACGCGAGGGCCTGCCACGCCGTTCTGCACAAACGGCAATGTTTCATATTTTAGAGGCTTTGGTGCGTTGGTTGGCGCCCATTTGCAGTTTTACGGCTGAAGAAATTTGGCGTTATATGCCGGGCACGCGGGCTGAGTCTGTGTTCTTAAGTGAGTGGTATGCGGCATGGCCAGAAGCTTCGGCGATGCAATCTCTCGAGCCCAGTTATTGGCCCTGGTTTATGCAGATTCGCAGTGAAGTGAATAAAGTCTTGGAAGCACAGCGCAATGCAGGCCTGATCGGCTCGGCCCTGCAAGCCGAGGTGTTGCTCTATGCAGAGCCTGATCTTTTGGCTGAGCTAGCCCTATTGGACGATGAGCTGCGCTTTGCCTTGATTGTTTCGGAAGCGAGGGTTTTTCCCGCCGGTGAGCGCGATGCCGAGGCTCAGGCCACGGCCTTACCCAGTTTGTGGGTGAAGGTGGCTGTGATGGAAGCCTCCAAATGTGTGCGTTGCTGGCAGCATCGCCTTGATGTGGGTGATCACCCCGAAGACCCTGGGCTGTGTGGCCGCTGTGTCGAGAATGTGGAGGGAGAGGGAGAGGTTCGGCATTTTGCTTAGCGTAATTCCCTTTTTTTGGCCGGGGTGCACCATAATCTTTTGTCAATGGTTTAAAAGATAATATCGTACAGCCGGATCCAGTAATGTATAAACCCCATTCGTGTCGTGAAATACGATATCTTTACTCTCCAGGGATTCAATTGATTGAACAATACTGGAGGGGGCCAATTTTGTTCTCATTAAAAAATCATGGCCCCTTATTTCTGAAGTGGGAGCTTGTGCAAGGCAAGTAATGATGCGCTTTTGGTTTACACTAAGATCAATAATATCCGATATAATGTTAGTTTTGTTGGATGAAGTGAACCAGCTCCATACATCAGAAACATCATTTTTTGTGGGAGTGGTTTTAAAATCTTTCCATAATTTGTTGCAAATTGCATTGATATAGAAAGGGTGTCGATCGCTGCAAAACATAATTTCTTCAAATGTTTCGCTTGGAAGTTCCCCCCATTTTTTCTTTGCCAGAACCGTTAAAAATTTTTTATACTCTTCTTCAGAAATTCGTTGAATGCTCATTGTTTGGCAAAGCTTGTACAAAGGCCTATTGCTGCTGCCAAACATGGCTTGGAGTAAATGTCTGTTGCTTCCCGAAAAGATGTAGGTAATGGACTTGCTGCGTTCAACAGCATGTCTAATCATTCCTTCAATGACAGTGTTGTCTTTTAAAATGGAAATTTGCTGAAACTCATCAAAAACGAAAGCCACCCTTTTATTTAACTGTGATGCAAGCTCATCGAGCTCCATAAGAGTTTCGTCTATTCGAAGATTTTTTTCAAAATCAGGATGAATTGAGATAGAAGAGGCGACTTTTCCAACAGTGATGCCGAAGTTAATTTCAGAGCCCAATCCCTTAAAGAGCTTGGATAGTTGTAATCTAATTTTTTTTACATCTGGTGACATTGCATAGATTGATTGCGCAACCAATTTGGCTATTTGTGCCTGCACATCTTCTTTAGTGGATACAGTTAAAAAATCAATCCATGCGTATGGAACCTTTGTTTCTGTCACTACTTTTTTAATTAGGCTGGATTTTCCATAGCGTCTTGGAGCAGAGAGCACAGTATGATTTACGCTGTTGATATTTCCTGCTAATTCTTTTCGCTCTTTTGTTCGGTTGCAGAATGCATCACCCTCGGCGATGCCTAACGGAAACAAATTGAAGCTCATCAATATCTCCTGTTCGATAAGGTGTGCTTATTATGGCACATATAAATATGTGCCGCAATAGTATGTGTCGTAACTATAAGACACGTACTATTACATTTTTTTGTAGGATACTTAGCAGAGTTCATTTCAGATTATGATGATCGAGTTGGAGTATCAGCGAATTTCAGGCAAAATGGAGCGTTGCTGGCACCCCGAAGACCCCGCGCTGTGTAGCCGTTGTGTCGAGAATGAGAGGGCGAGGCCCGGCATTTTGCTTGATATGGCAGGCAGGTCTTGGCCTGCTCGCTTTTTTACCGTATTGCCATAGGCCCCATTTAAGAATACCTTAAGAATCTTCCGGTATACTTGAATAAAACATCCTGCAAAGAGGTTTACTGTGAGCACAGCCATAGAAACATTTAATCAAGCCATTAAGGCTTTTATTGAAAAGCCTGCCGATATAGCTGTTCAAGATCAGTTGATGCAGTCAGCCGTTGTGCGCGCTGGATTTTTTTTACAGTATGCACTGCCTAAGACCCTTTTGGGGGCTGAAGATACTTCCATTCCTCTTAATTTTTTAGAGGCTGCAGATAAGATTTTACCTCAACTGAAAGAGGATCAAGCTCGGAGTGCGGTTTTTATCGAATTAAGAAAAGGGGTTGTAGACACCTTGGGGTGGAGTGATGATCAAATAGTGTTTCTTCGGGCATTAGAAGAGAGAAAAAAAGCGCAAGAACAAGAAGAGCAAGAACAAGAAAAGCAAGCTTGGGAACAAAAAAAACGAAATTGGGAACAAGAAGAAGAACACAAGAGAAAGCAAGCACGAGAGCAAGCGCCCCAGCCTAAGGCACCTCTTTATCATTCGTCTGGACATTGGATTCAAATTAGTATTAGTAAAGAACAGTTTATAGCTGCGGTAACTGTTTTTGCGGCGGCATTTCTGGCCTTGGCGATCACTGGGTATGTGGCCCTTGCCTTTGCTCTTGCAGTGGCGGTGATCATCGCTGCTGGCTCAGTCCATAGAGAGTTTTTTAAATCACAGCGCGTGGGCGAGTATTTTTCTAGTGCTTTGACCCCAGTGCGTAATGCAGTTATGGATTTTGTGAAAGTATTGACTGAAATTTTGTTTCCAAGCAAAGACTTTTCTAAGCAAGCGTGGAAGCCTATGTCTGTAGCGGGCTCTATTAATGCTGACTTGAATCCAACGTCCAGACGATCGCTTGATCCAGTACAGAGTCCAAGTCAATGGGGTAAAAGCGATAATTGCCTTACAATGGTGTCTTCGCGAGTTGAAGTTAACAATCCTATAGCTAATGTTTTTGAGGGTGATGATGGATATTACAAACAAAATACACCACCCAGTATTAGCGCTCCCTAACATTTTCTAATCAAGGACGTTTTGTGCCGTTATCCTCATTTAATCTCAGGAATCTTCGATGGCTAATGCTCAGTACGTTGATTTTTAGTTTGGATCAATTCAGTAAATATGCGGCCATTCATTATTTGTCGGTCGATAAATCTGTTTCAATCTTCCCTTTTTTCCAGCTCAGTTTAAATTACAATTCAGGGGCGGCCTTTAGTTTTTTAGCAGAGGCCTCAGGCTGGCAAGTGATTTTTTTTAGCATAGTGTCTGCCGTTGTCGTCACAATTTTGTTGCTGTGGTTATTGCGATTATCCGCGCAGGCTACCTTAACCGCGCTATCGATTGCTCTTGTTATGGGTGGAGCTTTGGGTAATTTAGTGGATCGTTTACGGATTGGCTATGTCACCGATTTTTTGGATTTTTATCTACGCTCTTGGCATTTCCCCACCTTTAATGTAGCGGACAGTGCTATTTGTGTGGGTGTGGCTTTGTTGCTGATCGATAGTTTTAAAAAACAGAGGCACCACCCTGCAAGATCAAATATTTCGTAGGGACGCCCAAAAGAAAAAGCAGGCGGGCACAAGGACCGCCCCTACGTGTGCGCCCTCCTGGTTATTTACCAACAGCTTGTTATGTTCCCACCACTCCCGCGCTGCCCTAAGTGATTCAGACTGTAATGACTACATTCGCTGTCCTGGATTTGTATTCCCTTCGGAAGAGCTTGGACTAGATACGCTTGATCATCAGAGTCTAATTGCAGTTGATAGTGCCCCCCTTCTGTTGAATCTGGGATATTGAGCTTAGTGAGCGTAGCCCCCCCATAACTGGAATGATCCGCATAATAATTTTCCAGAGCTTCGGCCGTGTGCAATAGGGCGGCTTTAGCCTCCAGGCGATGGGCTCTTAGAATGAGGTGTGTGAAGAGCGGGTAGCTCATCAGGCTGAGTAGACTGATGATGCCCAGGCAGACCAATAATTCAATCAAACTAAAACCAGGCTGAATACGATGGCTGAAGAGAGCTTTCATGCGCCTTAGCATAGAGGAAAGCGCCGATCCCGTAACCCCGTGCTTGTCATTTCATGAGGAACCAGTATTATTTGGGATCTTGTTTTTTGATGTCCTACGGCCATCAAGCAGGGGTCGTTAGCTCAGTCGGTAGAGCAGCGGACTTTTAATCCGTTGGTCGCAGGTTCGAATCCCGCACGACCCACCAACTAAATCAGGCACTTAGAGAAAAAACAAGAAATTGTGACCGTTTAGGAAAGTTGATAAAGAAGTGCGCGACATTGTAAAACGCAATCAGCCGGTAGACTTCTATCATTCTGCTTCCTTTGATTTTGAGGATTATCAGAAATTGAACGGGTTTAAGGCCATCGTCTCGCAATACATTCGCGACTATGCGTACCACCTAACCAATCTGTAAAATTATGAAAAAAATTATCACTCAAGGACTACAAATATATACATTCCAACAGAACGAAAACGACTATATTTCGTTGACTGATATGGCAAAGTATAAAGATTCTGACAGAACTGACTACATCATCCAAAACTGGATGCGCAACTACGCCACTATCGAGTTTTTAGGCATTTGGGAGCAGATAAATAACCAAAATTTTAACCCCATCGAATTCGATGGGTTTAAAAATAAGGCTGGTTCTAACAGTTTTTCTCTCACTCCAAAGCGTTGGATAGAGTCCGTGAATGCTATCGGAATAGTGACGAAAGCGGGGCGCTACGGTGGGGGTACGTTTGCACACAAAGACATTGCTTTTGAATTTGCGACGTGGATATCGCCAGAGTTCAAGCTCTACCTGATCAAGGAATTCCAGCGCTTGAAAATAGAAGAGACTGAGAGACTGACTCTTGGCTGGGACGCAAAGCGTGCACTTACAAAGATTAACTACCGAATCCACACCGATTCAATAAAAGAAAATATTGTATTACCACAAAAACTTTCTCTAAAAGATGCGAATAATATTTATGCAAGTGAAGCAGATATTTTAAATAAAGCATTGTTTGGTTTAACCGCTGTGGAGTGGAAAAATGCTAATAAAAACAAAGATGGCAATATGCGAGACTATTCCGACGTATATCAGCTTATTTGTTTGGCAAATCTAGAAACACTCAATTCTGAATTTATAAAAATGGGATTATCGCAAAAAGAACGATTGTTGAAATTAAATGAGATCGCAATATCGCAAATGAAATCTCTTTTAGCAAACAACGCTGTCAAGAAACTAAAATAATACGAATACTGACAAAAAACGACATATTGATTCTGCCCGCTAAGTTTTAGTTGGTGTTGTACCAAATCCAACTTCGCAAATTGACCAGATCACCAATACCTTGATTTACAAGTTCATGGACGATATGGATCAGGCGGCAATAAAAGTCGGAGGCGAGCCATCATTTTTTGTTGGCGACTTGGAGCATTATGCCTGGACACGGCTTATGAATGATTGCCTAATGCCCCTAGGTGTCAGACATCTGCCCGACACTAAGACCTTATTTGACCCTTCCTGTGTATTTGATTAGTATGCGCTCACCCCAGCTGGAGTTATAGACCCATCATGCTCGAAACCAATGCACTCAACGAACAGATCCATGATCTAGAGCAGCGTAGTACCGCGTTACGGGGGTATCTTTGACTACGCGGATAAGCAGTTGCGCTTGGAAGAAGTTCAGCGCGAATTAGAAAATCCTGAATTGTGGAAAAATCCAGAAGCGGCCCAAGCTTTGGGTAAAGAGCGCGTTGCCTTGCTGCAGGTGATTGAGCAGTGCGATCATCTTCAACAGTCTTTGCTGGATGCCCGTGAGTTTTTGGCAATGATTATTGCAGAGCAGGATGCGGCGGCATTGGCTGAAATTGAGAGCGAGGTGGCCAGCATTGAAAAGACCGTCTCCGCCCTAGAGTTCCAGCGCATGTTTTCGCAAGAAATGGACCCTAATAATGCCTATCTTGAAATTCAATCGGGTTCTGGAGGCACAGAAGCGCAAGATTGGGCAGAAATGCTC
This sequence comes from Coxiellaceae bacterium, assembly GCA_021731545.1. GTDB lineage: Bacteria > Pseudomonadota > Gammaproteobacteria > Coxiellales > Coxiellaceae > CAIQCE01. Next base: position 9,020 of record JAKFXE010000102.1, on the reverse strand, counting down.
TTGCGCATGTATTTGCGTTGGGGCGAAGCACACGGATTTAAAACAACGCTCTTAGAGAGTTCGCCCGGCGATGTGGCGGGCATCAAGGGAGCGACCGTTGAATTTGTGGGGCCTTATGCCTATGGATGGCTGCGCACAGAAACAGGTGTACATCGTTTGGTGCGTAAATCTCCTTTTGATTCGGGTAATCGTCGGCATACTTCTTTTGCATCGGTTTTTATTACGCCTGAAATCAGTGAAGATATTCAAATCGATATTAATCCTGCGGATTTGCGCATTGATACCTATCGCGCAAGTGGTGCGGGAGGTCAGCATGTGAATAAAACGGATTCGGCGATTCGTATTACCCATATTCCCACGGGCACTGTGGTGCAGTGTCAGAGCGATCGCTCGCAACATAAAAATCGAGCGCAGGCGCATAAGCAATTGCGTGCAAAATTGTATGAGCTGGAATTGCAGAAAAAGAATGCTGCGAAAGACGCTTTGGAAAACACTAAGACCGATATTAGTTGGGGCAGCCAAATTCGTTCTTATATCTTAGATGATGCGCGCATCAAAGATTTGCGCACGGGTGTTGAGACCCGTAATACCCAGGCCGTTTTGGATGGAAATTTGGACCTATTTATCGAAGCGAGCTTGAAGGCGGGTGTGGATGCGGGGACGAAAACATAGGCCAACAAAAATTAATTCTTTATTATTCAGCGAGTTAATTTTTTAATTCCGAAGATTTGAACGCCAGTCGTTCAAATCTTCGGAAAACTCGATGATTCGAACGAGTGCCGTTATAATCTTCGGCTCATTTGTTATCATCGTGGCCATTAAGCGCAGAAAGGATGTTTATGAGCATTAGGGTATATTTTTAATGGCAGAGAAAGTGTTTTTATAAATTATTTTGCGTAGGGGCGGCCCTTGTGCCCGCCCGGTTTTTTTAATGCCAAACAGGTGCGGGATCTAAAATTTTATCGTGTACAAAGGGGGTTTTGTTATGACGGATATTGAGTTAAATGAAAACGAACAAGTTCAGCAGCGCAAAGCTAAGCTCGCGGCACTAAGAGCAGAGGGTATAGCCTATCCGAATGACTTTCAGCGTACTGATTTAGCGGCTGATTTGCATCAGCAGTATGGATTGCTGAGTGATGAAGCTTTTGCAAATACTGAGATTAAAGTCTCTGTCGCAGGCCGCATGATGACGCGGCGCATGATGGGTAAGGCGAGTTTTGCGACCCTGCAGGATATGTCCGGAAAAATTCAGGCCTATATAGCTAAAGATCTAGTCGCAGAAAACGATTATGAGGCTTTTAAACATTGGGATTTGGGGGACATTATTGGCGTTGAAGGTGTGGTGTTTAAAACCAAAACCGGCGAGCTTTCAATTAAAGCCCACAAAATACGTTTGTTGGTAAAGGCGCTGCGCCCCTTGCCGGATAAATTTCACGGCTTGAGTGATGTAGAGCAACGCTCGCGTCAACGTTATTTAGATTTGATGGTGAATGAAGAAAGTCGCCGAATCTTTTTAATACGCTCTAAGATTGTAGCCAGCATGCGCCAATTTTTAAATAAACAAGGTTTTATGGAAGTTGAAACCCCCATGTTGCAAGTGCAGGCAGGGGGCGCTGCAGCCAAACCTTTTCAGACACACCATAATGCCATGGATATGGATTTGGTCTTGCGTATCGCACCGGAATTATATTTAAAACGTTTGGTAGTGGGTGGTTTTGAAAAAGTGTTTGAGCTTAACCGGAATTTTCGCAACGAAGGTATTTCAACGCGGCATAATCCTGAATTTACCATGATTGAATTTTATCAGGCTTATGCCACTTATACGGATATGATGGATTTAACGGAGCTCATGTTTCGCAGTATTGCCCAAGAGGTGCTGCACTCCACAGAGCTCCAGTACCAGGATATATTGATTAAGTTGGATCAGCCTTTTCAGCGCATTAGCCTGCGAGAAGCAATTGTGCAGTACAATCCCGAAATTCAATTAACGCAGTTGGATTCAATAGAGGCAGCGACTGCGATAGCCAAACACCATAAGATAGAGATTATTCCAGGCTCTGGTTTGGGTAAAATTCAAACCCAGCTCTTCGAAGAGCTGGTGGAAAAACAGCTAAAACAACCAAGCTTCATCACTCAATTTCCCGCCGAAGTTTCGCCCTTGGCCCGACCCAATGATCAAAATCCTTTTGTGGCGGATCGTTTTGAGCTCTATGCCGGAGGGCAGGAAATTGCCAATGGTTTTTCGGAGTTGAATGATCCTGAAGATCAGGCCCGGCGTTTTCGCGAGCAACTTAAAGCACGCGAGGCCGGGGATGAAGAGGCCATGCCCTATGATGAGGATTATATAACAGCCCTGGAGTATGGCCTGCCGCCCACCGCAGGAGAGGGCATCGGAATTGATCGATTGGTGATGTTGTTCACAAATTGCTCATCGATCCGCGAGGTCATCCTCTTCCCCCTGCTCAGAAAAAAAGCATGATTTTGAGTTGAGTGAATAGCGCTGCTTAAGTCGGGAGCAGTTCCTACAGACGAAGCATCAGAAAGGGCATAAGGTCACGACCCTAAGTAGATGAGAGGAGGGGCTTGTGACAAAAAAAATACAAATACTGTGCCTGCTGCTCTTGCTCAGTGTCGTGCAGCCGGTATTTGCCTGCACGCTTTCATTTACCGGTACGACCATCAGTTTCGGAAACTACAATCCCTTTTCCATTACGAAAGCGACAGGTGCTTTAACTTTTACTACGAATTGCGCGAATACGCCTTTAGCTTCAGATCGCATCATCACGCTCAGCACGGGAGCCTCTAATAGTTTTAGTAATCGAACTATGGGAGGAAATGGTTACGACATTAACTACAATCTATTTACTAATTTAGCGAATAGCAGTATTTGGGGGGATGGCACAGGTGGCAGTGTAAGCGTGACGGCAGGCATGGTGGATGGTGAATCCCATGTTATTTATGCGAGTATTCCAGCAGAGCAAGATGCGATGAGCGGCCCTAATGGAGGTATCGTCTACAGCGATAATATACTGGTTTCTATCGGGAATGGAGCCGATAGCGAAAATATAAGTCTTAATACCCAAGTTCCACAGTTGTGTCAGTTTGTTTCCGGTAATTTGAATCTTAATTTTGGTAATTATGATCCCATTGTAGCCAATGCGGCCAGTCCCTTGGATGCAACGAGTAATTTAACGGTGAAATGTACCAGTGGGTCTGACGGCATTACTATTGGCATGGGTGATGGCCTTCATTTGGATGGTAGCCAAAGGCGCATGCAAGGCAATTATAGCAATTATTTAAATTATGAAATCTATAAGCCCAACAGCAGTCAACCCGGTGCGAGTTGTGCTTATACAGCTGTGTGGGGCAGTGGTGTAGGTCAGTATTTAGACTTGGATGGTGTTGCGCCTTCTTTTTCGGGCAGCAGCTACAATATTTGCGGGCGCATTCCGGCGCATCAAACTTCGGCGACGGCAGACACTTATACCGATCAGGTGCAGATTCAGGTTAATTATTGAAAAGCGGTATTTTAAGTAGTTTTCAGAGAGATTCTGCCAAAAAAAGATGTGTTTGTTAAAAAGAACCCCTTGTTGGTAGGAATTTTTTCGTTTAGGATGAGCCCCCTCAAGGCTGTGGGGTGGTTAAAAAAGGAGTAGATAGTGAATATGTACAATTCGTCGATCAAGCGGTTCTATCTGGGACTAATTTTAGGTCTATCGTGCCTGCCATTAACGGGTTATGCGGTGGCCAGCATTGACATTTCGCCCATCACACTGACGCTTTTGCAAAAAAATTCTTCGCAAGTCATTAAATTGACAAACTTGAGTGATGAGCCACAGCCTTGTCAGGTTCACAGTTTTAGTTTGTGGCAGCAGGACAAGGGAAAAGAGATCTACACACCGACTCGAGATATCATTGTGTTGCCTCCTGCGTTTACCATCCAACCTAAGGAAAGTCAGGTTATTCGAGTGGCCTATCTGGGGAAGTGGAATTTTAGTGAAGAGCGCGCGTATCGAATCTTCTTGCATGAAATTCCTCATTATGAAAAGGGGGCCGGAGAGACGCAGGTAGGTATTAATTTAAATATTTCGCTGCCTATGTTTGTTGAACCCCCCGGCCCCCCAGTTAAAGCTAATTTAAGTGGCAGCGCTTTCCTTGAAAAAGATAAGATACATCTGAATCTTAAAAACACAGGTGCTAAGCATGGCAAAATTAAGCACTTGCTTGTTACAGGTGCTCAAAATAAAACGGTTTTGGATGAGACAATGGTAGTTTATGTACTACCGGGTGCAGCCGAAGAAGCTGTGACCCAGATTGATTTTCATGGGATACCGGGCCCTTATCAAGTGACACTAACCACCGATGATTATAAGACCATCCAGCTTCCCATTGTGGTTGCGGCGCAGAAATCAAAAAAATAAATTGTTGAGTTTTGTTTTTTTTCTTCTGGGCGTTATGCTGCCGCAAGTCTTGCTTGCGGCTTCGTTGCACGCGGTGAAATTACAGCCTGTACTCTACGGGATTTTCGTTAATGGCGTTGATCAGGCAGTAGTCCTGGTGTTAGGTGAGGATGAGCAGCATCGCATCTATATGGCAGGGGATGATTTAGAGGATATTAATTTTGACCTCGCCCAATATCGGGGCGCTACTATTTCTTTTCAAGGGCAAAGTTACTATCAGCTTAATGGATTCCCCGGCATAAAATACAGTATTGACTCTAAGGCTATGGTGTTAAATATTGCTGCCACAGGCGAATCTTTTCGGCCTAATGATCTACATTTGCATGATCAAACACCCACACCTACCATTTCTACAGGTGCCTATTTGAATTATAATTTTAATTCAACCAGCAGCTTCACCGATGAACCCGCCAATAATACTTTATACCTCAATGCCAATGCCTTTGGCCCTTATGGAATTGCTTATAACAGCATGACAGCTCAATCAACGGAAGGCCAATCGGGTGTTGTTCGTCTATTAACCGCGTGGCAATACATCTTACCTGAAAAAATGACTAACTGGGTGGTGGGAGATGCCTTCTCTAGTACGACACAGTGGAATCAATCTGCGGGTTTTGGGGGTGTGCAATATAGCAGTAATTTTGACGCCCAACCTAATTTTGTGACCAGTCCTTTGCCGAGCACCAGCGGTGTGGCTACTCTACCTTCCACGGTTCAAATTTTTGTAAATAATAATTTGGTTAATACTCAATCGGTTAATCCTGGGCCTTTTAAGTTGAATGATATTCCGGTTATTAACGGAGATGGTACGGTCAGTATTATAACGACCAATATTTTAGGCCAGCAGCAAGTAGAAACTATCCCTTACAGTACTTCAAATCAATTGTTAAAACCGGGTTTAAGTTCTTATTCCTATGAGGCGGGGTTTTTACGAGAAAATTTTAGCGTTGCCAGTAATGATTACGGACCTTTTATGCTTTCAGCCACTCGTAATCAAGGCATAACTAATTATTTTACCTTGCAAGCCCATGCAGAAGGGACCACTGAAATACAGGCCCTGGGGGTTGGGGGTAATCTTTTATTGGGACGCTGGGGCATGTTAAATGGCAGCGTTGCGCCTAGCTTGAATTCGGCACGTCAGTTAGGAAGCTTGGCTTTGCTGGGATACAGCAGCAGTGGCGGCTATGTAAGTTATGGCGCTAACGCTCAAATGACCACCCCGCACTTTACCGATATAGGCTATGCTTCGGGTGGGTCAGCACCGGCTTTTCAGACTCAGGCTTTTTTTGCCCTGCCTTTGATGAAAAAACAGGGCACGATTAGCTGTAGCTATACCTTGCAACACAATCGGGATGGGGGAGCTAATGTGAGCTTAGTAAATCTCTCCTATTCTAGAATGCTGCTTAAAAATTGGTTTTTGACTGCGAGTGCAGTAAGGAGCCTTAGAGGCTCAGCGAATTCGATGTATATGTTTAGCCTCAATAAACTACTAGGGAATAATACCGTTGTTTCAGCTTCAGGCTCTATGAACAGCCAAGGTAGTCAAGAAATGGTGAGTGCGGGCAATCAGTTGGATGAGGGCCCAGGTTTTGCCTATAATGTACAAGTAAGCAATGCGAATACAGAAGGTTCAGATTCAGCTCAGACTTATCAGGGTACGCTCTATGCTCAGAATAATGTCGGTACTTATTCGGTGGGTGCGGCTCGAGCTAGCGATCAGAATGTATATCAGTTCCAAGGAGCGGGAGCGTTGGTTTTTGCGGACAAACATTTGTTGATGTCGCGGTCTATTAACAGCAGTTTTGCCTTGGTAGAGGTGGGCTATCCCAATGTGCAAGTTTACAGTAATCACCGTCTGTACGGTAAAACCAATCAGGCTGGAAATCTCATCCTGCCTAATTTAAATCCTTATTTGCGCAATATTATTGGAATTGAGGCAGACGATCTGCCTTTAACGGCCACGATGCGTACAACTGAAATAGAGGTCACTCCCTATGAAGGAGCGGGAGTGATCGCCCATTTTGATGTAGGGTCTTTGATGGGGGGCACTATGATTGTGCGCTTACCTTCGGGAGAAGTCGTGCCTGAGGGAGCTGTGGCTACAGGCCAAGATCAGACCATTTATCCTATAGGCCAAGACGGGATACTTTACTTATCGGGTTTAGTGATTGGGGCTAATCCCATTAGCGTTAGCTATGGGGAAGAAAGCTGTGGCTTTAACATAGATTTTAGGCAGGAGATGATACCCGACCCTATTAATAATCCAGTGCCTGACTTGGGCTCTTATGTCTGCACCCCGGTGAAGCAGACTCACAGTGAAGTCTCGACTACGAATCATTAACAAGCCGAGCTTTCAATAGGAGATCTTATTTTGAGTTGAGAGAATGGCTATATTCAATGTAGCACTCTCCCTATTTTGTTCACCCTTTAATCATATTTGAATAAAAATGCTGTTTTTTCAGCCTACTGTCTGAAAAAAAGACTGATCATAATTTGACTTTTGAGCCTATTCCTCCTATGCTTTTCAACGGGTGGGGGGGCAAGTCTCTCCAATTGTGATGGACTTTTTATCATAGGGAAAATGAAAATGAAAATGAAATTGAATAAAATAATGTTGGCAGTTTTGGCCTCTGCGTTTATTAGTGGTTCAGCCTTGGCTAGCACGGAGACGGATGATATGACAGTGACTGCAACAGTGGCTAAAGCCTGTACATTGACGGTAGGTGCGCTGAATTTCGGTGCTTGGGATCCTAGAACGGATGCTGTTAAAGACGGCACTGCAACCGTTACTTCAAAATGTACGGCGGATATTCCTTATACTATTCATGCAGATGCGGGCTTGGGAACCGGTGCAACTTTTGCTCTTCGATCTATGCAGGGTGTTACAGAGGGTAATGATGATGAGCCCGTTTATAGCCTTTATACGAATTCTGGCCATACTCAGGTTTGGGGTGATACTACCGATAGTAGCGTTGAAATTGCCGGCACAACAAATGGTGATGACCAAGTGGCTACCATTTATGGCCGAATTGCTGCAGACCAATCGGGTATGAGAGCAGATGCTGCTGGTTATAGCGACACAGTGGGTATTACATTGACCTATTAATTGTTTATGGGTCTGAGAAAAAGCGCTCTTTTGGGCGCTTTTTTTTGGCTAGCTTTTTCAGTAAATCACAAGGAGTGTGCCTTGAATTAGCTGTTTTTTTAAGGTGTTCACAAGGAGTGTGCTATGAAATCTCATGTTATTCGATTGCTCTTCAGTTTTAGCCTATTCTTTTATCTCAATGCCTATGCTGTCTGCAATAAAGTGGTAGTCTTTATTGAAGATCTTGTTGCGGCTCAAGAACAATGTGTTCCCATGTGTCGCAATTCAGGTGGCTGGACCGGTCAATGGCTTTGTAAACATGTGGGGCATTGTACCTGCAGTTGCAAGGGTCCTTGCGTTTATACTCAAGAAAGACAAAAGCCGGATGCTAAAAAATAGGCTAGGGAGAGGTGGCCATGAAAAAAGAAATAGGTATTCTAATATCAAGCTTTTTGTGCTTATGGAGCTCCTTTACGTTGGCCTGTAGCGTTCCAAGCTATCTTATCTTTAACCAAGCGCAAGCCAGTACGCGTTGCCCCAATGCGTGTAGTAGTGCAGGGGGATGGGATGGAGGCTGGAGTTGTCCCAATGATCAATATTGTGTTTGTAGTTGTAAGGGTCCTTGTAACTATTCTCAAAACTCAAAGCTGGCGGGGCCTAAGTAAAAGCAAAGAGGGCTTTGCTTTAGATCCATGCTGGGCTTAGTATTCAATAACGATTTGAACAGTACTATCCACTCGTTCAGACCTAGTGTTTGCTTGCGTTGCGGCGGCCCTAGAATGGAGAAGATGGGGCTGCTGTGATCCACTGCCAGAGTCCTGTACTTCTTCTGATGTGGTGTCATTGGCTGAAGAAGTTTCAATAGCACTATGTTCTTCAGTCGGGGCTCTAGAGAGATCATTGGACAAGAAATTGCTTGGGGTCTGATTTTGAGCAGAACTCAAGGCGGATGCTAATATCGAGCGGGCAGCCAGGTGATTGGTTCTTTGTAGAGTATTATCGAGCGTAGATTTTTTTGTGTCGCTGGAGGAGGGCTTATTAGCAGTTCCTGCCCGCTCAAGCGCTTTAATTACATAAGAAGTCCCATTGTTGCACTTCATCATTACATTGGTTATCGTATCATAAGCACCGGTTGCAGAATTATATTCGCGGACGCCGCTGATTTTGGAGTCTGTTGTGCAGGACTCTAGTACTTGTACGCTGACTGCTAAAACCGCTGTGCGGCTGTTGGCTATTGAGCGATCTATTGAAGTGTTGATAATCAGCAACAGGCAGACCAAAGCAGCGTTGATTCGGTTCATGGCCCCTCCCTGTTCCTGTTCATCCTCAGGCCCTTAAAGAGGCCCAGAAGGATTTCTCATCTATAGGTATAGACCCGATTTCAGGTTTGCGCAAATTTTGACCAATCCTTTGAAGGAATATATGAGCTTGTTTTTGCTAAGGTCTGTTTTTGGGTTTTGGGGCGGGGTATGGGC
>JAKFXE010000098.1 GCA_021731545.1 Coxiellaceae bacterium | reverse complement strand
AGAGCAGTGCTCCATTGAGCATCCTCCCAGTAACGATTAAAGGTGCTTTGCATCCAAGCATCATTAAATAGCCTGTCCTGGTTTAGCAAAATACTCTCTAGGTAAATCTTGGCACACTTACTAGCATTATTTGCACCTTGACCTGCGACAGGATCATTTAAAACAACAGCATCAGCCATTCCCAAAATTGATTGGCCTGAGGGGAGTTTATAAACAGGGTGTCTAATTTCCGGAGTATATCCACCCATCAGAGTTGCTTTTTCATCCGATAGTTCTAAATTAATACAACGCTCAGCCTCCCAAGGAATAAATTGATTTAAAAGAGTAATGGCCTTTTTCAACTGTTGTTCAGAAGAATGAATATTTTTCCAACAATCAAAAGCCCCCTCGGGAATACCTTCAAACAACATCATTTCGCAGGGACCATTAAGCGTTAATCCCGGCATAACAAAATATTCTCCTATGCCAGGAATAATATTGACACAAACACCAGGGTGCTTTGCTATGGGCAGCATACCTTTTACATAAATACAGGATAAAACTCTGGCAGGCTTACAATGTATCGATTTCTGAGTATCACGTTGAAATATCTTAGATAGCGCTCCCTTTCCACTGGAAACCACCGTTAAATCATGTGAAGTGGACAGCTCATCTAGCATTTTCACACTGGCCGCCTGAATAATAAGTCTTCCGCCTCGTTTTTCTGTTTCATTTAACCAATGTGAAAATTTTAAGCGTTGGTCAACAGATTGAAATGGTTTATTTACTAACCCCTTCCATCTAATGCCTATTTCTATACTTTCAGGCTTGGCAATAGTAAATGTTAGCGAAGTATTTTGTGGAGCGCTGTCCCGCCAGAAATCAATGCCGAGTTCTCGTTCAAATTGAAGCGCCTCATTAAACATACCCTGGCTTGATAAAATTTTACCCGCTAATATTTCTTCAGAGCCGCATTCGGTGACCACTGTCACTTCATAATTCTTTGATAACAAACCCAAGGCTAACTGAAGCCCTGCTTGGCCTGCACCAACAATAGCAACATTGCGTTTTGCCATATCACCCTCAAACAAACTTAAGTTTTATTTTTGACTAAGGTTTCCCAAAGCACTGTTCTTTTTCAGCGCCCAAATCACAGCTCGAGCGAGAAACAGTCTGCCACAGTTTGTGACAGTTTGTAAGCCATCGCTCACGCCGTAAATCTACGATGGATTACAGAGGTTCATTTTTAGACTGGACTTTGAGGGATTGTATAAAAGATGTTGTATCAACTGAGCAAAGGGAGCAGAAGCGGAGTGAATTTTATGATCTATCCATGAGCATTAAAAACGCCGCCCTCCTAAGGTTAACCTGCCACTACTCCTTCAGGTCTAAAGGTTAAGCGCAGCTCGCGAAAGTGATCAAATACTGCCGCATCTTTGGGCACAGGTAAAGGAGAAGCTTTGAGCACCGCTGTGCGTGATGAATGATCTAAACCCGCATCACCACTGCTGTGCAACATCTCCACACTTAAAACGACTCCCGTCGGCGCCAAATGAATCAGTAATCGACAATACAGACTGGGTTTTGCTTCAACAGGAATCACCCAATATTGGCTGATGGCAGCAATGATTTGTGATTTATATTCATCCAGCGCACCCTGCAATTGTTGCACCTGATGCTGCTCTTGTTCCGCCAGCTGTAATTGATGCTGTTCGCTCGCCAATTGTTGCTGCAATAATTTTTGCTGCAGGGCTTTGGACTCGGCTAAGGCTTTTTGCTTTTGTTCTTTTTGTTTTTTTTGTTCCGCTGCCACACGTTGCTGCTCTGCTTTTTGTTTTGCTTGCTTCGCTTTTTCTGCTTTAATTTTTTCGAGCTGAAGTTTAGCTTGCTGCTGTTTTAAAGCTTGGGCTTTAGCTATAGCAGGATTCTCTTTAGGAGCGGGTTGAGCTTTAGTGGGCATTTGTTTTTCAGGAGCTGGTTTTACAGGCGCGGCTGGTTTAGGCGGCACAGGTTCTGGAGCTTTTATGGATTTTATGGCTGCATGAGGTCGAGCTGTGCTGATGGTGGCTTCACTTAAGACCGTTGCTGAAATAATCTGCACATTAGAGTTCAAACCCACGTGCTGAGGGGAGTCACTGGGCCAATGCGCAATCAAGACAATCAGCAGACTGAGATGCACCAACAAGGCCGCGATAAAGGGAATACGATAATCGCCAGATGGCCTTTGAAAGTGGGTTTCTATGCTGGGGGTCATTAACATGATGATTCTATTATGCCTTAATGTGACTCATTCTGGCTCTGATTACGAGCTAATCCATTATATTAATGTGTTTAATATAATCTCGCATAACCGGATCAAGCACCTTAAATTCACCTTCTTCGGTTTTGAAAATATAATCTTTTGAACTAATAACTTTTAATGCTTGGCGAATACTGGCTTCAGAAAGCCCCGTTGCTTTACATACATCCTGTCCGCCAGGCTGAGTTGTTGGAAAAGTTGCAAAATGTGTCAATATTTTTCGCTGATTTTTGCTCAAGCTTAAAATATCCTCTGCAAGCTCACTTCGTTTTGACTCAACAAGCTTCCACCAATACTGATCAACACTCTCAGGGCTTGGATATTCATTAGTAAGCCAAAAATAGCCACATAATCGATTAATATAACTAGGATGAAACTCAGTTAAACTAAATATTTTATCAAGAACCTTTCTAGAAAGGGGTTTACCCCACTGCTCTTGAGCAGCCCCCTGAATGAAACTCTTATAATCTTTCATTTCAATACGTCCCAGACTCATAATTTCACAAGAATTGTAAAAAGGCCTACTTTTTCTATTAAACATATCTAGCAACATATGCCGATGACTACCCGAAAAAACATAGGTTGTATATTTACTATATTGCATAGCATGTCTAATAGAGGATTCAACTATGTACCCCTCCATTTCGCTTAGCTGTTGAAACTCATCCATCACCACCACCACCCTTTTCCCAACCAAGCCAGAGGCCTCATCTAATTTTTTTAAAACCTCAGAAATTGTATCAACGGGGTTTAATTTATCCCAGTCGGGGTTAAATGCTAATTTCTGTCCACCTGCCGTTAATACCAGCTCTGGTCTTAACCATTTAAACAGTCTTAAGATAACTTGCCTTGATTTCGTTGCTCTAGGCAGTATTGAATATAACAAATTACTCACATGTTGAATGATAATTTGCTCTACGTCTTTGATATTAACCGCTAATGTCAACTCCAAGAGAGCGCTAGGCAATTTTAACTCTAATAAAGTTTGATTAATTAGGCTCGTTTTACCATAGCGACGTGGAGCTATAAGAACCACATGCCTCCCATTTCTAATAAACTGCTTAAGCTGGAGGCGTTCTTTTGTTCTATTACAAAATGCCTTACCAGTAGCAATGGTTATCGGAAATAATTCAATGACTTTATTCATACATCCTCCAGGCAGAATCACGTACCGTATAAAAGTATACGGTATAATATTGTACGGTGGTGGGCGCGTCAAGCCCACCCAGTCCGTGGAGTAGACCGCTTTGAGAATACTGATTTGTTCGGATCCATAAAAGCACAAATGTGTTTTGAAGAACCCCTATCTCCCTCATTTTTAGATCCAAAAATGCCTAAAACCACCCGCCGAGCCCTTAAAATAGGGGAAACTCAGAGCCATCAGGGCTTTGTGGCCACCCCTCAACCCCAAGCCAACACCGTATAAAAGTATACCGTATAGTTTTATACGGTGTGGTGGCGCAAGGCGCTTAAGCCCTTACTGAAAATACCGATTCAAGTCCTTAAACACCGCTCTTAAATTTTCAGTATCGAACTCCACCTCTGGAAGTGGCTTGGCAAATCGATCGCTCACCAGATAATTCCCCTGCGGATAAATGCGCGTGATGTAATCTTGATTCAACACAGCATAATCCATGTAGCTATTGGCAATCAGGTAGGAGCGATTTCCGGGTTGCAATAAAGACTGCCCCACACTGTAATCACGAAGTGGGTTTTTACACGCCAAAACTTTTTGCATAAAAAAAGGCACTACATCATAGTGGCTCGTGAGATACCGTATTTTTTTAGGCTTCTGTCCCGGCCAATACAGAACCAGGGGAACCTTTAACTGCCAAGGTGTATAAGCGCTGACATGCCCCCAATAATTTTGCTGACTGTCATTAAACTCTTCTCCATGATCTGCTGTAATCATCACGATGGTATTGCTCAATAGACTTTTTTGCTTTAAATCATTCAGCACGCGCGCAATCAATCCATCCACATAATGGGCGGCATTCATATAACGCAGGGCATAGGGCACGGGATCGCTGTCTTCATTTAAATAGGCCCGATTACAGACCGAAATGGCTGGCTGGAAGGGCTGCCGATAACTAACTGGTTTTTGGCAATAATTGTGGACGCCATCGTAAAACAAAAAACCAAAAAAAGGTTTTTTAACATCTCGCTTTTGAAGGAACTCTGAGAACTGCTCCGTAATCTTAGCATCGCGCTGATAAGCTTTTTTACCTTCTGTATTTAACTGAAGGGACTTAACATCTCGAAAAACAGTTTGATGCAACGCAGGATATTCCATCGAAGCACTACGATAAATACCGAACTCATACCCCTGTTTCTGAAATTCCTGAATAAAAACAGGGCCCTGGCGCTGCGTCAGCATAGCTGTCCAGTAATTATAAGGGATGCTGTAAAAGAGTGAAAAAATACCGGGGCCTGTGGCATTGCCCCCACTATAATGATCTTCAAATTGCCAAGCGTGCTCAGAAAATTTTGCAGTATTCGGCATCACCTTCGGATTCAAAGCATCAAAACGCAAAGCATCCACTACAATCCACACGATATTATAGGGTTTTTGAGACTTCGAACATTGCAAGGGATGCAAGGGATAGCGTAAGGGCTTGCTCACTTGCTGCAACTGCATAAACACACCTTCTCCTCGCATTTGCAACTGCGTAAAGCCATCTTTCTCCAGAAGAGTGGCCCCCAGAAGATAATCGTAAAAAGGAATCAGTTGAGCTTCCATAGTAATTAAATGCGCCGGAATCATAATATCCGGTTTAAGGCTCACAACACTGGAGGCTCTAAGGCATAAGGTATAGGATAAAAAAAAGCAGGCGGCCAATAGACTGCCGATAAAACCCATAGAAACATAGCGCTCTTTATGTTGAACCCATTTCCACGCCATAAAGGCGAGCGAAACTTCAAGAACACACACAAAAACGAATACGCCAGCCGCCCAAAGATATTCAACCCAGGATAGGGCCAATACGTCTTGCGCCACACCCGCACTAAAAATGGGCCACACCACACCTAATAAATGAAAGTGAAATAAATGATAGGCGATGCTGTCCACCACCAAAAAAATCGACAGCCCCGTCGCCAGGCTTAGTGATAATACAAATACCGTTTTTTTTCGAGAAAATCGGCTGATTAAAGCCACTAAAACCCATCCCGCATAAGCTACTAAAGAAAAATAGCCCACGAAACTTGAAATCAAAAACGTGATTGCCAGCAAACTTCCCTTAAAGCCCAAAAAAGCAATGCTGCCAAAATGAGGCAATACATAAATATAGTTAAGGGAAATCAACATCCACAACAGAGCATTGCTGAAAAAAAACCAAGCCGCCCAGCGCGCCAATAAACGCTGAGCAGGAGAAACTTTTGAAAGGATCTGGGAGCAAAAACAACTCATGAGTTGTCTTTACCCCCTTTTGAAAAATATTTTCGTATGTCGGCGAAGACCTCTTTTAAGGTATTGCCATCCACCTGTGCATCTGAAAGCACAGGGCCTGAAGGATCTGAAATAACATAATTTCCCTGCGGATAAATGCGCGTCACTCGAGAATCTTCAAGGATGGCATAATCGATGTAACTATTGGCGATCAGATAAGGGCGATCCCCTTTATTAAAAATAGATTGTCCCACACTATAATCACTGATGGGATTAGCACAACCCAAAGCACGCTGCATCAATAAAGGAGCCACATCATAGTGGCTGGTTCGATGCTCAATCACACGATGCGCTTGTCCTGGCCAGTGAATAATCAGGGGCGTCTTTACTTGCCAAGGTGTATAGGCGCTGGCATGCCCCCAATAAAGTTGATGACTATCATTAAATTCCTGGCCGTGATCAGACACAATGACGACGATTGTGTTATCCAGTAGTTTTCGAGTTTTAAGATCTGTCAGCACCTCATTGATCAATCCATCCACATAATGAGCTGAATTATAATAGCGATTCAAATAGGGCTGAACTTCCGTTTTATCTGAAATGTGCGAACGATCACAGTGCGAAACCACCGGTTGAAATATTTCTGGGTAGCTAACACTCTGTTGACAATAATTATGCACGGCATCGTAAAACAAAAACCCAAAGAAAGGTTTTGAGGTGTCACGCTTGGCTAAAAACTCTTTGAATTGATTGGTAATCGTGCGATCACGCTGATAAGCCTTGGCTCCTGTAGTACGAATCTGCAGGTCTTTAACCGCACTAAAGACTGTTTTACTAAAGGCCGGGTATTCCATCGATGCGCTGCGATAAATGCCCATCTGATAACCCTCTTTTTGCAACTCATCGATAAAAACAGGCCCCTGATGCTGATTCAGCATGGCCGTCCAGTAATTATAAGGGATGCTATAAAACAGCGAAAAAATGCCTGGGCCCGTCGCATTGCCTCCACTATAGTTATCCTTGAACTCCCAAGAATGTTGTCCAAATTGAGCTACCGCTGGCATTACTCTTGGATTGAGGGTATCGGCACGCAAGGCATCAATAACAATGAACATGATATTGTAGGGCTTAGCGGGACGCCTACACTGCAGGGGATGCAAGGGATAATTTAGAGGCTTGCTGACTTGCTTTAATTGCAAAAATAACCCAGCACCCGCTGTTTGCAAGCGCAGCGCGCCATTCTCATAGGGCAAAAAAGCGCCTAAACAATCCGAATAAAATGGAATGATTTGCGACTCCATCACAATTTGATGTGTACTGGCATAATTAATAGAAAGCTTGGTACCAATGCCCGTTGATCGCAACATCAGGGCATAGGAAATACCCAGGCACGTAAACATGACTATAGCCAAAATGCGCCCATAACCCCGGATAACGGTAGAGTTTTTCTTCTTCCAAATAAAAATGGCCATTGAAAATTCAATTAATAAAAAAGCAATCGACAAGGCAATTAAAAGCCCCCATTCAAATGAGGAGAGCACAATCACCTGCGTCACCACTCCTGCGGTTAATAAATGCCAGACCACACCCGCAAAGTGAAAATGAAATAAATGATAGGCTGTGCTGTCAATCACCAAAAATAAAGCGATAAATGCGCCCAATATCGAAGCCACACTAAATACCAACCAACGTCTCGGATAAAATAAAATAAGCGCGATGACAATCAGGCAGGCACCAAAACTAAAAATGGCCAATTGGACCAAAAATGAAATTACTAAAAAAAACCAGGAAAGCGTGACACCACTCCAGGTCATAACGGCAATATCCCGAGGATTCGGAACAACGGGAATATAATTAAGGCTTACCAAGAGAAAAAATAAGATATTACAGGCAAAAAACCAACCCGCCCAATGCGCTAATTGCTTGCGCGACCGCTTATCTGCTGCAGAGTATTGAAAAGCTGAACCCATTTTCCTACCACGTATTGACTGCTTCATCCCTGATTAGGGCTTGATCTTAACCCAAATCCAGAGTCAAAAGAAGGGACTGAGCAGCCCACATTCAACTAGCGCCCTAATTTCTCCATCAAGATATCCAAAAGCCCCTTAGGCAATAATCGTCGAGCCCACATCATGAAGTAAGCGGGCACTGTAACGTAATAACGCACCTTGGGGTGGGAGCTCTTGAGCGCAGCCTGAATTTTCTGAAGCACGGCCTCGGGCTGCAAACTGAAGGCTATCTCAGTCGCCTCTTGTTGGTAGAGTCGCTGATAAGCACTCTGATGGACACTCTCGCCCGAAACGTTTTTTTCAAAAGCGGCCTTAGCATTGCGGCGAAATTGGGACTGAATCGGACCCGGCTCAATCAAAATCAGATGAATCCCACTTCCTTTAAGCTCCATTCGCAGGGCATCACCAAAACTTTCAATTGCATATTTTGAAGCACAGTAAGCGCCCCGAAAAGGCATTGTCACCAAACCCAAAATAGAACTCATCTGAATAATGCGCCCTTGTCCCTGCGCACGCATCACGGGAATAATCTGTTGAATCAATTCAATGCATCCGAAAACATTCACCTCAAATTGAGCACGCAGGGCATCGCGAGATAAATCCTCCACTGCACCCGGAAGGGCATACGCTGCATTATTAATTAAAATATCTAAGCTACCGCCCGTGGCGGCCAACACCTGCTGCACCGCACGACGAATCGACAATGAGTCTTCCAATTCCACATGAAGGCTCTCTAATCCCAGCTCGCTTAGACGCTGAAGATCCGCCTCGCTGCGCGTGCTCGCAAAGACCCGGTAGCCTGCCTGATGCAGACCCAGGGCCGTTGCATAGCCAATCCCTGAAGAGCAGCCCGTGATCAAAACTGTTTTGGCCATTAACCCCCCCCCTAAAACCTGCTTAACCTACCCCTAAGTCCCTTGATTAATCGACAAAATTGTCCCAGCCCCTGAGGTTTAAGTAGCTTAATTACCGATAAAAGTCCACCAAATTCCATTTGACAACGCGGGGGAGCGAAGAGTAGGATTCGGTTTGTAAATCAACCGACATTGATTAGTACTTTGAAAGGAACTCCCTGCTGAGGACTCCCTACAACTCAGTAAAAACCCCGCTTAAAGCGGGGTTTTTTTTGTCTGGAGAAAAGGAAAGGCAGTTGACTACATCATTCCGCCCATACCACCCATGCCACCCATGCCGCCGCCCATACCACCGCCAGCACCTGCGCCCTCATCCTTCTTAGGAAGATCAGCGATCAGGCATTCGGTTGTGATCATCAGGCCCGCTACGGAAGCCGCATGCTGCAAGGCTGTGCGAGTAACCTTGGTAGGATCCAAGATACCCATTTTGATCATATCGCCAAAATCACTGGTCGCAGCGTTATAACCGTAGTTGCTATCCTTGTTTGCAGCCACTTGAGCCAAGACCACCGCAGGCTCATCTCCTGAGTTCGCTGCAATCTGACGCAAAGGGGATTCCATCGCACGGCGCGTAATATCCACACCCACGCGTTGGTCATCATTGGCTACTTCTACTTTGGCCAAGACTTGCATAGCGCGAATCAAGGCAACACCGCCTCCGGGCACCACACCTTCTTCAACGGCCGCACGTGTCGCATGTAAAGCATCCTCAACGCGGGCTTTTTTCTCTTTCATTTCAACTTCAGTTGCAGCACCCACTTTAATCACTGCTACACCGCCGGCTAATTTCGCCAAACGCTCTTGCAGTTTTTCACGATCATAATCAGATGTTGAGCTGCTCACTTCTGCACGAATCTGCTCAATGCGTCCCTTGATATCAGCGGCATTGCCTGAACCATCGATGATGGTCGTATTTTCCTTGGTCACGACCACACGCTTAGCAGTACCCAGGTCTGTTACAGTCGCGCCCTCAAGCGTCAAACCGATTTCCTCGGAAATCACTTTAGCACCGGTTAATACAGCAATATCCTGCAACATGGCTTTACGACGATCACCAAAGCCAGGGGCTTTCACGCCACACACCTTAACGATGCCACGCATGTTATTGACCACTAAAGTCGCCAAGGCCTCACCTTCAACATCTTCGGCAATAATCAATAAAGCTTTACCCGCTTTAGCAACCGCTTCTAAAACTGGCAACATTTCACGGATATTCGAAACCTTTTTATCCACTAACAAAATAAAAGGATTCTCTAATTCCGCGCTCATGTTTTGTTGGTTGTTAATAAAGTAAGGAGAAATATAGCCGCGATCAAATTGCATACCTTCGACCACATCTAATTCATTTTCAAAACCAGAGCCATCTTCAACGGTAATCACACCTTCTTTACCCACTTTGCCCATCGCTTCAGCAATCAGATTACCAATACTTTCATCGGAGTTCGCTGAAATAGTACCTACTTGCGCAATGGATTTATCATCGGTGCAGGGCCTGGAAATACGCTTAAGCTCTTCCACAGCAGCTATAACCGCTTTATCAATACCGCGCTTCAAATCCATCGGATTCATACCCGCAGCACGAGCCTTTAAGCCTTCCACTAAAATGGAACGAGCCAAGACCGTAGCGGTGGTAGTACCATCACCGGCTAAATCAGAAGTTTTGGAAGCCACTTCTTTAACCATTTGTGCACCCATATTGGCAAAGGCATCGGCCAATTCCACTTCATTCGCCACACTCACACCATCTTTAGTAATAGTGGGGGTGCTGAATTTTTGCAACACCACATTACGACCCTTAGGGCCCAAAGTTACTTGTACGGCATCCGCCAAAACATTAGCGCCATCCATAAGCGCTTTTAAAGCATCGGAACCAAATTTAAATTCTTTAGCAGACATATTCTTTACCTCTTTTATGATTAAATTATTGAAGCACCGCCATCACATCGTCTTCACGCATAACGATGTAATCGTTTTTTTCAAATTTCACTTCTGTGCCGGCATACTTACCGAACAGTACCTTGTCACCCACTTTAAGGTCGATGGCTCGAACTTGGCCATTATCCAGCACCTTGCCAGAACCCACTGCAAGCACCTCACCCTTAGCAGGCTTCTCCGCCGCTGAATCCGGGATGATGATCCCGCCGGCAGAAGTAGGCTCTTCTTCTAAACGCTTGATCACAACACGATCGTGTAATGGTCGAATTTTCATAATGTTACTCCGTACTGATTGATTAAACTTGATCCTATTTTGAGCAAAAACTCAAAGCAGGTTTTCTGGCACTCCCCGATTGGGAGTGCCAATGATAGCCATATGGGGGTAGGAGTCAAGATTTCAAGCCTCCGCCGAAAAAAGACCCTCTCTTTTTTGACATAAGCACTCAATCATCAGAGAATCATTCCTTCTTCTTCACCACATCAGGACCCCTTTATCATGAAAGATAGCTTTAAATCTGCACGAGAACTCAATATTGAAGGCCAGAGCTACCATTACTACAGTCTAAAAGCCGCACAAGAGGCGGGCTTAAGTAACATTGATCGCCTTCCCTTTTCCTTAAAAGTGCTCTTAGAGAATTTATTGCGCCATGAAGACGGGCTGGCTGTCGATGAAGACGATATTCGCGCCTTTTCAAACTGGGTGGAAACGCGCCGCTCTGATCGCGAAATTGCCTATTATCCCGCACGCGTCTTAATGCAAGATTTTACCGGTGTTCCCGCTGTAGTGGATTTAGCAGCGATGCGCGCCGCCATGCTGGATCTCAAAGGCGATCCGCAAAAAATTAATCCCCTGTGTCCCGTCGATTTAGTGATCGATCACTCCGTACAAGTTGATGATTGGAAAGATCGACATGCTTATGAGGAAAACGTGAGTATTGAAATGCAGCGCAATCACGAGCGCTATGAATTTTTACGCTGGGGACAAAAATCCTTTAAAAATTTTCGTGTAGTGCCTCCTGGAACCGGCATTTGTCATCAAGTGAATTTGGAATATTTAGCCAAAACGATTTGGTCTGAAAACATCGATGGAAAAACCTGGGCGTTTCCCGATACTTTAGTGGGCACAGACAGTCACACTACGATGATTAATGGCTTGGGCGTATTGGGTTGGGGCGTGGGCGGCATTGAGGCTGAAGCCGCTATGTTGGGTCAACCCATTTCCATGTTAATTCCTGAAGTGATTGGTTTTAAATTATCTGGCCAATTAAAAGCAGGCGTGACCGCCACCGATTTAGTGTTAACCGTTACCGAAATGCTGCGCAAAAAAGGCGTGGTCTCAAAATTTGTAGAGTTCTTTGGCCCCGGCCTTAAAGAACTCACACTGGCCGATCGCGCCACCATTGGCAATATGTCCCCCGAATATGGAGCCACTTGCGGACTATTTCCCATCGATGCAGAAACACTCAATTACTTAACCCTAACGGGGCGCAGTGCAGAACAAATTCAACTGGTGAAGCATTATGCTGAAGCACAGGGTCTGTGGCACGATGAACAGTCTCCAGAACCTGTTTTCACCGATGTCTTGAATTTAGATTTAAGCAGCGTCGAGCCCAGCCTAGCCGGACCCAAACGCCCACAAGATCGAGTGGCCTTACATCATGTGCCCGAAAAATCCGCTGCTTTTATTAAAGAAGTGCATCCCGAACAATGTATAACGCCCACTCTCACACAACTGGAATCCGGTTCAGTCGTGATTGCAGCCATCACCAGCTGCACCAATACTTCCAATCCCAGCGTAATGTTGGCCGCAGGTTTGCTCGCTAAAAAAGCTATTGAATTAGGTTTAAGCATCAAGCCTTGGGTTAAACCTTCACTCGCTCCTGGCTCCAAGGTGGTAACAGAATATCTCAATAAAACAGGCCTCACTACTTATCTAGAGCAACTGGGTTTTTATTTGGTGGGCTATGGTTGCACCACCTGCATCGGAAATTCAGGCCCTTTAAGTGAAGACATTGCAAACGTCGTCAACGAACAAGACCTCACCGTGAGCGCAGTGCTCTCCGGTAATCGCAATTTTGAGGGACGCATTCATCCTCAAGTGAAAGCCAACTGGCTGGCTTCTCCTCCCTTGGTGGTGGCCTATGCTCTGGCAGGCTCTACCTTAATAAACTTAAGCACCGATCCTATTGCCTTTACTTCCGAGGGTAAAGAAGTTTTTCTCAAAGATTTATGGCCCAGCCCTCAAGAAATTCAAACGGCACTCACCGCGCTCACAAGTCAAATGTACACTCAAGGTTATGCCGATGTGTTTTCAGGTACACCCGAGTGGCAAGCCATGCCGGTGACGCAATCGGATACCTATGCCTGGAATGCAAACTCCACTTATATTCAACACCCCACGTTCTTTACTCACATGAAGGTAGAGCCCGAAAAAATATTGGATATCCAACAGGCGCGCATCTTGGCAATATTAGGTGACAGCGTTACCACCGATCATATTTCTCCCGCAGGATCTATTAAAGCTAATAGCCCTGCCGGTCTTTATTTAAAGGGTAAAGGAGTGGAGCCTAAGGATTTTAATTCTTATGGAGCACGCCGCGGCAATCATGAGGTCATGATTCGCGGCACCTTTGCCAATATCCGTATTCGCAACGAAATGGTGCCGGGTGTAGAAGGAGGTTTTACCCAACATCAACCCGAAGGCACACAAATGCCTATTTACGATGCCGCCATGCAGTACCAACAAGAACAAATCCCTCTAGTGATTATTGCAGGCAAAGAATACGGCACCGGCTCTTCTCGCGATTGGGCGGCGAAGGGAACTTTATTGTTAGGCGTGAAAGCCGTGATTGCCGAAAGCTTCGAGCGCATTCACCGCTCGAATTTAATTGGCATGGGCGTGCTTCCCCTGAAGTTTGATGATAATCAAAACCGTAAAACGCTAAAACTAACGGGCAATGAAATCATCAGCCTGAGTGGATTAGAACAGGGCATCGCTCCCAAGCTGCGTGTAAACATGCATATTCAACGCGTTGATGGAAGCTCAATGACTGCGCCCCTCATGCTGTGCATTGATACGGAGATTGAGGCGAAGTATTTCCTAAATGGTGGGATTCTGCAGTATGTGCTGCGCAAGATGTTAAACTAAGCCCGCCTTTGATTTTGAACATCGTGTGTTGGGCCTCGCAAACTCGGCCCAACCTACTTCTTTAAGATTGCTCCCAGACGACCCGTGTTCAATGCCTTTTGTTGAGCCTTGGTAAGCGCAACTGTTTCTCCTAGCAGCACTTGCTGCTGAGCTTCAGCCGCTTTAATCTTGGTAGTAGCGCTAAAACCAAAAAGGCGACCATACCAATGCAAATAATGTGCGCCAGAAGTTCTTCGATCTTCTATATAATTTTTAAGCAAGGCGGCTTTCCACAGCGAATGTAACTGAGGATTTTCCTTAAATACTTTTGCATACTGTTCAAGATCGCTGTCATATTGTTCTTGCGTGACTTTAAAGGTCTTTAACAAATCTTTTTTATGATCTAAAAGATAGCCCCATACAGAACGTTGATCTTTGTCTTTAAGCAATAGCATCTCTACACTCAACAGCTCTTGTGTTTTTCCTTCTTTTTCCATATTGAAAACAAAAACTTCTGCTGAAAAAAAAGAACACTGTTTTTTAGGATCAAATTTCGCGTCAAAAAGCGCTTGTACTACGCAGTCACGCATTTCTGGCATCAAAACATTCATCAGAGGAATGAGATCACCACTTGATTTCACTAAACTGGCAACAAACTTTACCCCCACCACACTTATAAATTTAACCTGATCTTCTGGAGAAAGGATTTTGATTATTTCTACCAACTCATCGCTCGAGCCAATAAGTGCACCCAACTTCTCTCCATTCAATTCTTTGATTAAAGAGCCCCGCCTTTCCAGGCTCAAAAAACTTAGAGCGCACTTGAATTGCTTAAAACTTGAAATATCTTTCTCTAAAGAACCCGCATTTGGAATCAAAAACTCCAGATATTCATCACCCAAGCCTTTAAATAAAGTAAGGCGATCATCTCTGGACAATCTTGCAATAACGGAGGTCAAAATGTCTGCATTCCAAATCAGCTTGCGCAATACCTCAGGCCGGTCAAAAGCTTTTTTCACTAACTTAAGCTGATACTCAAGGCTCAATTTATATAAAAATCTATAGAAAAACTCTCCGCTGGTGGGAATGCAGCACAAGAAATCCAAGGGCCGCTTTAAAAGCTCAAGATCTTGCTCTGTGAATGCACCTATAAATTGAAACCAATATTGCCTTTCCTGCGCTTGTGCTGAATTACTCATGATGGGTTTTTCAAAATGGTTTTCTGATCCCAACAATTTCTCAAACAAGTCTCTTGTATGCCCTTCATTAAGCACATTGATGAGGGTAATAAACTCCACCTTCGTCTTGATAAACTCTTTCAGATTACTGGCAGTGACATGATCCACAAAATGGGCCCAAAGAGCGTCTGAAAATTGAGCACAGATTTCCGGGGTGATAGGCAATCGCTTTAAAACATCAAAAACCTGAGCGCCGGTTTTAAGCAGGGCTTGGAGTTTAGGTATCTTCTTTTCAGAATGATAGGCTTCAGACACCGCTGGAAGCTCATATACCCTTTGCATTAATTTACTTTGATCAGCTTCTGGCAACAGATTGAGCAAGCCCATCAAATCATGAGCATTCTCAAGACTGGCGCTCAATTTTTCTGCCTCTAATGTGCTCAAATGCAAAAGACGTTCATCTGATGATTTAAAAAGCTTTAATTTAGCCACTAATTCAATGCTCGATTTTTTGGGCATGATATTTTTCTCTTAGGGTGATGGAGGGGGTTTTTTGGATTCAGGCGGAGAATAAGTGGGTACAGTCGAGGATCTCGTGCTATCAAACAATCCAGGGCCTCTTGCTGCACCATTAATACTTTGAGTTGAGCCATATCCAGGCTTCGGAGAAGCTGTCTTTTTCAATAAAGGAGCTGTTGCTGAATCCGTAATATTAAGTTGTGCAGAGGCGCTGGTGCTAAAAGGAATCTCTTTTCGGCCAAAGCGTTTCTGCCAAGCCATCATGCCCCCCACTAATGCAGCCAATGCCGCTGCGGCAATAACACTCAGAGTAATAATAACGAGAAGATCCGACAAGCCCAGCTCCAACAAACCCCACTCAGCACCAAAAGCCACCAAAGCCAATACGGTGGTTGCACCCATACTATAGGCTATCATTTCGGAGGTTATACTTTTTAAAAAACGGGATAAGCTCTGTCCAATAGGCCCCAAAACATCATTTCTCATATTTTTTCCGCTCATTTTTAGTATTTTTTATCGTCGTATTAAAAGATAACAGGGCAATATTAAGGAAATCTTAAGAGCACCTCTATTTATTCAAAATTTTTGATTTTTATTTTGGAGTCAGGCACCGCAACACATTAAATCAATGGGTTAAAATATTTTTCAGCGGAGCCAGACACCAAAATAATCATTTCGAGAGGTGGCCTTAAATGCTTTCTTTATTTTTCAAAATTTCTCCACACAGGACAACATTTTATAGTTCCTAGCTATTGGATGCTTTCATCGGAACAGGCCTCGTACCTGCCCAAAAGCGGGCGCACACAAGGGATCGTCCCCACACACATTTCAAAATACCTACACCTCAAGCCCCATCTCCCCTACAATAAGCCCCTTTTAGTTCATGAGCTCATCGCACAATGAAAAAAAGTCTGCTGCTCGCCATTAGTATGGGCAATATTCTGGAGTGGTACGACTTCGGGCTCTTCACGCTTTTTGCGGCTCTTTTTGCTCGATTATTTTTTCCCAGTTACGATTCCTATACTGCGATCTTAGCGGTCTTTGCCATTTTTGCTTCGGGCTTTGTGTGCCGCCCCCTCGGGGCCATTCTATTCGGCCACTTCGGTGACAAAATAGGGCGCATTCGAACTTTGCGTTTCTCTATTTTATGCACGGCAATTCCCACGCTCTTAATTGCCTGTTTACCTACTTATCATTCTATGGGTCTTTGGGGCGCTCTCTTATTAACCCTCCTGCGTTTATTTCAAGGCATTTGCATGGGCGGAGAGTTCACCGGCATCATTATTTATTTGGCTGAAAGCGCGCCCAAACACCGACGCGCCTTCTTTACCAGTTTTGCCGGCACGGCAGCTAATATCGGAATTTTGTCTGCCGCAGGCATTCATCTCTTATTGCAACACTTTATCTCTAATGCCCAATTAGAAAGCTGGGGTTGGCGCTTAGCCTTTGTTTTGGGGGGCGTCCTCACGCTTTTAGTGTTATATCTGCGCAGCACATTACCCGATACACCGATTTTTGATCAATTGAAAAAAGATCAGGGCCCCATTCTCTTTCCCCTTCGGGAAGTACTTAAAAAAGCTCCTTTTGAATTGCTGCGCGTCATTGCTTTAACGGCCCTAGGAGCCTCTTTGTATTACACCGCCTTTGTATACATCAGCACCTATCTTTTTCAAGTTAGCACCTTGCCTAAAACTCAAATTTTAGAAATTCAAAGTATTTGCATCATCAGTATGTTGCTTTTGGTGCCCCTCTTTGGCTGTCTGTGCGATTACATCGGCCGAAGGCGCAGCTTGCTTATTATTGCCTTAAGTACTTTATGTTTGGTCTTACCTTGTTTTCGTTTCTTAGCCAGCGGAAATCTATTTTCTATCATCGTCGCGATGGGCATCTTAACTTTGATCAGCTCACTGGAACAGGCTACCACCACTATTACCGTCGTTGAAAATTTTCCGGCACGTATTCGCTACAGCGGAATTTCTCTGGGATATAATGTGGGGCTCGCTCTTTTTGGAGGCACCTCCCCCTTTATTGCCGCCGCTTTGATGTCAACTACACACAATCCTATTGCACCCGCCTATTATCTCGTGTTGGCCGCCCTGTTGACCCTTATCGTAGTGCTGTTTGGATTAAAAGAAAGCCGGAATCATTCTTTATTAGACTAGTATCGTGGTGTACTCTATACCGCATTTCTGTTTGAGGCCGCTTATGAAATCATTCCTATTAGCCCTGCTTATTCTGTTCTCCAACATCCAGGCTGAAGCACGCCCAGTCTCGCAACCCCTGGAAGCAGATCAAGCCTTTGAATTCAGTCTCATTGCCAAAGACAATCAAACGCTGATTGCGCAGTGGGACATTGCCCCTGGGTACTATCTGTATCGGGCTCGTATTCATATCAATGCCATCAATCCCGAGTGTACTCAATTTGCTCCGTTGCTGATGCCCGAGGGGCGCTCAAAAACCGACCCGGAATTGGGCCACTATCAAGTCTATGAAAAAAATCTCTCGCTGCTGATTCCCATTCTGCACAGCACAGAACCCTTTATTACCTTAAAAGTAGAATATCAGGGATGTTCGGAAAAGGGTTACTGTTACCCACCCGTTGAAAAAATAGTGCGCGTCAATACAGAGTCTCATTATTTTCAGCCCGCACAATTATTAAGCATTGATCTAGCGCCTAAACCAACCACTTCCATCAATACTCAAGATAAAATTACGCAACTCCTCAGCGCTGGAAATTTTGCCTGGACTTTGCTCGTCTTTTTAGGGCTTGGCATTTTACTCTCGCTCACGCCCTGTATTTTGCCCATGATTCCCATTTTATCGAGCATTATCTTAGGTCAAAAAAATCTGACGCCTCGCCACTCTTTGTTGCTTTCCTTCAGCTATGTTTTGGCGATGGCGCTCACTTATGCTGTGATCGGTATTGTGTTTGGCTTAATCGGCAGCAATGCACAAAGCTTTATGCAGACACCCTGGATGATTGGCGCACTCAGCCTTTTGTTTGTTGCAATGGCGCTCTCTTTATTCGGTCTTTACGAGTTGCGATTGCCTGCTGTCCTCAATGATAAAATTCAAGATCTCAGCCGTCATCAACGAGGGGGCAGCTATATCAGCGCGGCCCTTATGGGTGTGTTTGCCACCTTAATTGTTTCTCCCTGTGTCACGGCCCCCTTAGTGGGTGTGCTCGGCTTTATCAGTCAAAGCGGCAGCGTAGCGCTCGGCGGTTCTGCTTTATTCGTGATGGGATTAGGCATGGGGCTTCCCCTCATGATTATTGGCGCCACAGGAGGCCGCTTCTTTTTGAAGGCGGGGCCTTGGATGAATCAGATTAAACGATTATTGGGTGTGCTGATGCTAGCGGTAGCGCTCAGTCTCTTAGCACGCATCTTAAGCCCATTGATCATGATTTTCTTATGGGCTCTGTTGGCTATCAGCACCGGCGTTTTGCTGGGCGCAGTTTCCTCCAGCTCCAATAGGGCAGGCAAAATCAGCAAGGGTATAGGTCTTGTGTTTTTTGTGTATGGAATAGCCCTAGCACTGAATGGATTAGTGGGCAATACAGACCCCCTTCGCCCCTTTGCTTTAAAAAATCAACACAGTGCAAGCGCATTGCATTTTATTTCGGTCAAAACACCTAGTGAGGTGCAAGAGCAGGTGGATCAAGCTCAAGGAAAACCTGTATTGTTGGATTTTTATGCTGATTGGTGTGTAGCCTGCAAATTGATGGATCGCACTACTTTTAGTGATCCCAGCGTGCAAAAACGCCTAAGCTCGTGGGTGATATTGCGCGCGGATGTAACCGCTAATGATGCTCAAGATACATTATTGAGTAAAACTTATCAGGTTGTTGCTCCACCTACACTCGTATTTTTTAATCGTGAGGGGAAATATCTGCCCCACGCCACGGCTGTGGGAGAAATTTCTGCCACGGAATTATTAGAAGTACTCAACACAGTTGAGCAGGATCAGAGCCCATGAGTCAACGCACTGTACTGACGCTACCCCACAATGCTCAAACCTTATTATTGCACTCCTGCTGTGCCCCTTGTTCTGGCGAAGTGATGGAAGCTTTACACGCTTCTGGCATCCAGTACACGGTGTTTTTTTATAATCCCAATATTCATCCCCGCAAAGAATATGAACTGCGCAAGCAGGAAAATATGCGCTTTGCGGAGCAATATCATATTCCCTTTATTGATGCAGATTACGATTCTGATCAATGGTTTTTGCGCACCAAAGGGATGGAAAATGAACCCGAACGTGGCCCTCGTTGTACGCTCTGTTTTGATATGCGCTTTGAGCGCAGCGCCCTCTATGCACACGAACATGGCTTTGATGTTTTTACCAGTTCGCTGGGCATCTCGCGCTGGAAAAACAAAGATCAAATTAATGACTGTGGGGTGCGCGCAGCGGGTGCCTATCCCAATTTACACTACTGGACTTTTGATTGGCGCAAAGGCGGGGGCTCACAGCGTATGATTGAAATCTCTAAACGCGAGCACTTTTATCAACAAGAATATTGCGGCTGCGTCTATTCACTCCGAGACACCAATCGTTGGCGCCTACAGAATGGCCGTGAGCGCATTAAAATCGGAGAAAAATACTACGAATAGGCTTGTGCCCATCCTCTGATTTCGGCACACTATCGGACACCTCATCGCCCCACAACAAGGATGCTCAGCATGTTTAAAAGACCATTTTCCACCCTTAGCCTTCTTTCGCTGCTTGGAATCAGCTCTTTAGCAATGGCCAATCCCTTGTACAGCGGAAATATCACCACAGCAGATCATGGGTTTTACGTCTCTGCTGAGGGCGGTTATGCTTATCTCGGAGGAACCCCCAACAAATACATGAACGGCAGCACCGGAACCCATCAAGTGGGTGGATTAGGCTGGGGCGCCAATTTAGGCTATAGCCTTCCCCTGGATGCTGTTGCCGCCTTGTCTTTGGAAGCAGGCTACGCAGACAATGGTAGAAATAAATATACGGGCGGCAGCGGTGTTAACGACACCGGTACTTTGAAAATTACTTCTACCGATTATCAAATGTTGGGTGGATTCAATACCGTCACCGATTCCGGCTGGAATTTTTTCGTGAAAGCAGGCGCCGCTTACGTCAATCAAAAAGCTAATCTCAGCAACTCAGTCAATATTAATGGCACCACGGTAAGTGCCTTTAACAATACGCACCGAACCGTTCAACCGATGGGTGTACTGGGTGTGGGTTATAAATTGACGCAAGCCCTCAACGCCTATGTTGAAGCCAGTTATATCTATGGTCAGTATCATCAAAAATGGAGTTCCGTTACCTTAAGCCCCGGCGGCATTAATGCTTCATCTGCTGTGTTCGCTGCTAAACTAGGTTTAAGCTACGCCTTTCAAGAATGAACTTACGCGACTTACACTATCTCGTCACAGTAGCTGAAACCCTGCATTTTGCGAAAGCTGCCGAACTCTGTCATGTCAGCCAACCCACACTAAGCATGCAGCTTAAAAAATTAGAAGAAGAGCTGGGTCTACCTTTTTTTGAGCGCACGAATAAAAAAGTATTATTAACAGAGCAGGGACGCTTACTCGTGGATCAAGCTCGACGCATTCTGAAAGAAGCCCAACAATTACGCGAGCTTGCTCAATTTGCCGCCGATCCTTTTGCAGGCTCCTTAAGTTTAGGCTGCATTCCCACCTTGGCTCCTTATCTATTGCCACACATTATCCCTAAAATTAAAAAAGAATTGCCTAAACTGCAATTAAGTTTACGAGAAGACAAAACAGATTCTCTCTTAGAACAACTCAATGCAGGCAAACTGGATGCCGCTATTTTGGCTTTGCCCATAGAAACACATGACTTTAAAGTGCAGCCCCTCTTTAATGAACATTTCTGGGTGCTCATGCCAGCCACACATCCACTGGCCCAACATTCAAAAATTGATTTAAAAGAACTCAAAGACCAAAACATGTTATTGCTGGCGGATGGGCATTGTCTGCGTGAACAAGCCTTGGCGGTGTGTCAAAAAGCCCACAGCCAACAGCGCTCTGATTTTGCAGCTACGAGTTTAGAAACCTTGCGTCAAATGGTGGCCTTGGGTAGCGGCATTACCTTACTGCCGGCCCTAGCCGTCCAGGGTCCCTTTGCTCATTCCCCCCTGATCGCAGCCCGAGCCTTCAAAGATCCTAGCCCCTCTCGGCACATCGCCTTGATTTGGCGCAAAAGTGCAACCCAGCAAGCTTGCCTTGAAAAATTGGCAGAATCGATCAAGGCCGTTAAGCTGCCTTTATAAAACATGTTGAAAAAATGTACTGATCTTGCGC
This sequence comes from Coxiellaceae bacterium, assembly GCA_021731545.1. Taxonomy (GTDB): domain Bacteria; phylum Pseudomonadota; class Gammaproteobacteria; order Coxiellales; family Coxiellaceae; genus CAIQCE01. Next base: position 8,980 of record JAKFXE010000098.1, on the reverse strand, counting down.
GCATCGTCTGCGATCTAGACACCACCCGAGAAGTCGGGCAGAATAGCCGCCATGCCAAAAATACTGCTGATCAATGGACCCAATCTCAATCTCTTGGGCTCACGGGAACCTGCACTCTACGGAACACAAACCCTAGAGGCCCTTAACCAGGAGCTTCAACAGACTGCTCAAGGCCTTGATTTGGAGCTGGATTGCCTGCAATCCAATGCAGAACACGAGCTCATCGAATTTATTCAGCAAGCCCCCACTCAGTCTTATGCGCTGATCATCATCAACCCTGCGGCCTTGGGCCATACCAGCATCGCCCTACGCGATGCGCTTTTAGCCACACAATTGCCGGCCATTGAAGTTCATTTAACCAATATTTATGCACGAGAAAGCTTTCGTCATTGCTCTACCCTCACCGAGGTGTGCGTGGGTTGCATTCAAGGCTTTGGCGCCTTCAGCTATCCATTGGCCCTGCAAGCTGCTCACCATCATTTATATTCACTAAACTAGGAGTGTGTTCTTACCATGGATATTCGCAAAATACGTAAACTCATCGAGCTCATCAATGAAACCGGTGTGGGAGAAATCGAAGTTAAATCGGGCGAAGAGTCGGTTCGACTGAGTCGATTCCCTCAGCACGCTCCGGCTACCACGCAACATGTGATGATGCCCACCCCTATCAGCACACATGTGGCTCCTGCCGGCAGCGCACCCGCCACTGAAGAAAAAAAACCGGCACATGCCGATCAAGGCCATACACTGAAATCACCGATGGTCGGCACCGTTTATTTAGCGCCCAAACCAGGAGCCAAGCCTTTTATACAAGTCGGTCAATCCGTCGCAGTGGGCGATGTTCTGTGCATGATTGAAGCCATGAAAATGTTTAACCAAATTGAAGCGGATAAAGCAGGGGTCGTGAGTGCGCGTCTGATTGAAAACGAGCAACCCGTGGAATTTGATCAACCTTTATTTATCATCGAAACGGATCACTAATTATGTTTAAAAAAATCTTAATCGCCAACCGTGGCGAAATTGCTTTGCGCATTCAAAGAGCCTGTAAGGAGCTCGGCATTCAAACCGTAGCCGTTTATTCTTCTGCTGATCGAGATTTAATGCATGTGCGTCTTGCCGATGAAGCAGTGTGTATTGGACCGGCCAGCGGCGCGAACAGTTATTTAAATATTCCCGCCGTTATCAGCGCCGCTGAAATCACACAGGCGGATGCCATTCATCCTGGTTATGGTTTTTTAGCGGAAAATGCCGATTTTGCTGAGCGCGTTGAACAAAGTGGTTTTAGTTTTATCGGGCCCCGCTCCGACACCATTCAATTGATGGGCAATAAAGTCTCGGCCATTCAAGCCATGCAAGCAGCTGGCATTCCCTGTATTCCTGGATCCAATGGCGCCCTAGGGGAAGATGAAAGCACCAACCTAGCACTCGCCCAGTCCATTGGCTATCCCATTATTATTAAAGCTTCCGGTGGCGGCGGGGGCCGCGGTATGCGCGTAGTGCGTCATGAAGACGAACTACTAAATTCCATTGCTATGACCAAAACCGAGGCCGCAGCCGCTTTTGGAAATGATGAAGTCTATATGGAGAAATTTTTAGAAAATCCGCGCCATATTGAAATTCAAATTTTGGCGGATGGACAAGGCCATGCTGTACATTTAGGTGAGCGCGATTGCTCCATGCAACGTCGTCACCAAAAAGTGTTAGAAGAAGCGCCCGCACCCGGAATTACCGAAGAGCAGCGCACCAGAATCGGTGAGCGCTGTGCCAAAGCTTGCGTTGAAATTAATTATCGCGGTGTTGGCACCTTTGAGTTTTTGTATGAAAACGGTGAATTTTATTTCATTGAGATGAACACACGAATCCAGGTGGAACACCCTGTCACAGAATTGATTACCGGTATTGATTTAATTAAAGAACAAATCAAAGTCGCCGCCGGCATTCCCTTAACGCTTCAGCAAAGCGATATTCACTTTAAAGGCCATGCCATCGAGTGCCGCATTAATGCCGAAGATTCCACTACTTTTATGCCCTGTCCCGGCGTGGTTTCTTTATTTCATTCGGCGGGCGGGCCTGGGGTGCGCATCGACTCCCATTTATACAATGGCTATCGCGTTCCACCTTATTATGATTCACTGATTGGAAAATTAATTACCTATGCCGATACGCGTGACGTTGCCATTATTAAAATGCAAAACGCCTTACATGAAATGGTGATTGAAGGTATTAAAACCAATATCCCCTTACATGAAAAATTAATGCACGATGAGGCCTTTAAAGCAGGCTCACAAAATATTCACTATCTTGAAAAGAAATTAAAAAGCGAGGCAGGGCTCTAAGCACACCCATGGCCTGGACTCAAATTTCTATACTCACTCGTGCTGAAGAAGCAGAATTACTGGCAGATCTTTTTACAGCACTGGATGCAGAGGCCGTGAGCTTGGTCGATGGAGGTTCTGAAGATTTATTTCAATTACAACCTGAGCACACTCCGGTATGGCAGCGCACTTGCGTGCACGCTTTATATCCCACGAGCATCGATCCCGATACTATTATCCAGCGCTTAAAAAAAATATCGGGCCTAAGTGATTTTGAAGCCAGCTTTGAAACTCTAGAAGAGCAAGACTGGGTGCGCATCACTCAAAGCTCTTTCAAGCCCTTGCACTTTGCAAATCGCCTCTCCATCTATCCCAGTTGGGAGTCTCCAGAAGCTTCTTCTGCCGCTAAAATTGTCATTGATCCCGGCTTGGCCTTCGGTACCGGCACGCACCCCACCACACAATTATGTTTGGAGTACTTGGCCACTCACCCCCCTCAAGAACAAAGCGTGATTGACTATGGTTGCGGCTCAGGAATTTTGGCCTTAAGCGCCTTAGCCTTAGGAGCCGATACGGTGTGGGCCGTTGATCATGATTCTCAGGCTCTCATCGCCACCCAAAACAATGCTGAGCTCAATCATTTTGGCCCGCCTCGCCTTCATACCGCCTTGCCCGAGGCGCTACCCCCCATTGCAGTGGACTGTGTCATCACCAATATTCTGGCGAATCCTTTGCTGCAACTGGCAGAACGCTTATTAAAGCTCTTGAAACCCCAGGCTGTTTTACTACTGTCGGGCCTACTGGAGGCGGAAGTAGATTCACTGCTAAAGTGCTACGAAAGGCACTTCGACCAGGCAGAAGTGAAGATCCTGGAAGGCTGGGCTAGAATCGTTTTTCGCCGTTGATTTCACCCTCCCCCAAAATTGTGAAAATTACGTAGAAACTACTATTCCATTACCGTAATTTCCCTGGTATAAATAAATCAAGGTCTTAGGAAAAGACCCCAAGGGATGCGTTTTTAGGCTTGAGCCCAGCCTCCCAAACCACACATTAACCCTGGCAAGGAGTCGCTGGATTTAATAAACAGAGGAGTCGTTATCATGAGCAGAAGCGATGACGCAAAGAAAGCACCCACCCGCGCCCTAAAAAAAGAACCCAATACCTTCAAGTTCCTCTCCTACGCCCCTGAACGCGACAGCACCACAGCACACGCTTTTAATCAAATCAACGGGGGAGTCTCCATCTTTGATCAACTCTTCCTCACCCCTGTGCGTGTGATTACCTGGGTGATTGGCTTAGGCACCGCCAGCGCTTTGGCTTTTGTCGCCCCTGTATGGATAAGCTTAGCGGTTTTAGGTGCCCTTATCATTACAGCGAGCATATTACGCGGAGCCTTTCGTAAAAATAAAGATGTGATTTCCCTGCTCAAAAAAACTGTGCCAGAGTTTGAAGCTATCGCATTGGAAACTGAGCTCGAGAGCATTAATCTTTATTCCTGGAGAATAGTACAAGAAGCTTCAGACAATTATTTCTTTATGGCTGTCTATGAAAAAGATAAGAAGTATTATGTTTCTAAAATAAAACTTGAGAAATCAGACTTAGAGCTCTACAAAAGCCGCCAACGCGAACTCAATGAGGCTAAGGACAATGAAACCAAAGATTCCACTAAAAAAGCTTTTGAAGCACTGCTCGAAACACTTAAGAAAGCATACCTACAAAAAATTGTGCTCGTTGAAAATGAACAGCCATCAAAAGGGCTTAAACAATTTTGGCTAAATCTTAAAACTCTACACAGAAACACCTTTACCGAAAAAACTCGCCTGGGCAATGTTAAAAAAGGTGCGGAGATTGCCTTTAACTTTGTTTTTAATGGAGCGATGGTGTATTGGGTGGTCTGGTCACTGGCCGCATTAACCGGGCTCGGATTTATTGGCATGGGCTTGGCCATTGAAACGCTGCTGCCCTTTAGCAGTATTGCCATTGCCTTTGGCATACCCCTGGCCTTGGGAGTAGGGTTTTTAGTAGCTCGTTTTATCGTCGCCTACCGAGCACGCGATCTTAGAGCCAATACCGATGAGATGAAAAACACGGTTGAGCTTTTACTAAGAGCGGAACAAAGCAAACAAAAAACCGTAGCTGAAATAACGCTCGCCACAACATTGAGCGATCAACAACGTCAAGCCATTGAGAATCAGCTCGAAGAAACTCAGCTTCCCAAAATTAACCCTAAAGAGCAAAAATCATGGCTTCCCCGCTCTATCGTAAAATTCTTTAGAGGGGATTACAGTCTAGCGAACGCGACTTCCAGGACCCCTTGGGGCAACAGTCTTCGATTTATCGCTCACGTGGCTATCCGAGCCGCTCTGGGCTTTATTTTAGGCTTTATTGCCGTCTGGCCTATTGCCGATTTTGTGCACTTTCAATTTGCCATTGCCTTTGCAGGTCCCTTATTAATCGGCTGGGTCAGTGTTGCCCTAGCCATGGGTTTCGCCTATGCCGTAGTGGAAGCTAGAAGAAGCTATAAAAACAATCAAGATTATACAGAAACTGCAAAAGCCGTTGAGGCCAATCCCATGCACACTCGTCTGCTGCGCTTGGAGCTGTTATTAAATCAGCAACGAAAAATCAATGCTGCACTACGCCAACGCGTTGGAAAAATATTAGCTGAAAATCCCTCTAAAACAGCGGAGCAGGAGGAATTCAAGGCCATTAAAGCGATTGTGGTGGCGCACGATAGCCTAGAATTTATGGAAAAATTTAACACCGAAGAAAAAAGCATTCGCATTAAAGCATGGACCGTTGCAAAAAAATTCTTCAACCGTCTCAATGAATTTGTGGGAGCTGCTGGTTCAGGCATGTTGCTGGTCAGGCTTTCCATAATGGCTGCTACGGCCTTCGCAGGCATTAACCTTATTGGCCCACCCGCTATGATTGCCTTGGGCGTTTTCGGGGGCATTTGGGCTGTGATTAGGCTCTGCAAATTTTTAAATGATCGCAATGATGTGATCGCTAAGCGTCTGCTGAACACAGACCCTAACGCAGCGCGCGAGATCATGGAAAATAATTTTCGAATGCTCAAGGCTCAAGAATGTCGCTTGCAAGCCATTGAGAGCGCTATAAACACCTCAACACTTGCAAATACCAACGTTCCCATTCCTGCAGCTATCCCACCCCAAAAAGATCAGAGGAAACTGCCTGGGCTGCGCATTGATACCTCCTCAACTCCAGATCCAAGCAACAGCATCAGCCCTGTAAGAGCTTTCTTTTCTAAACTCCTTTATAACCTTAGCCCTCGTTTTTTTGCTATCGCCAGCACTCCTAGCAGCCTGGCCAGGGCTAAAGCACTTTCATGGGGCGGTAGTAATTTCTTTAGTGCTACTCCAAGTGGCAAAAAACCCTCTGGCAATTCAGCCACTACACAACAGCCTGCTGCCGCCATGCTACAAGTATCTTAATTCACAAACTCCTGAGTTTAAAAAAGCTCAGGGGCTTGTATTCCATCATCCGTGAAACCTCAGCTTGTTTAGTCGTTCAATTAAAATTACAATCACGCTTTGATTTCAGGGATTGAATGAATGTTGCGAAAACTCTTTTCCCGCCCTAAAGACATGGGCCTAAATGATTATCTCATTTTGGTAACGCTCTGCCTGTCTGTTTTTTATGTGAACTTTAATACAACGGCTGTGGCCAATGCGGTGGCAGCCATTCAAAGTCAATTAAATCTTTCCCCCAGCAATGCTCAATGGACCTTGAATCTTTATCTTCTAGTCGCTGCCTCGCTGATTATTGTAGGCGGGCGCTTAGGTGATCTTTTGGGGCGACGCATTTTGTTCATGCTGGGCATCTGTTCTTTTTGGCTGGCCCTCATCATCATCAGCTTTGCCTCTTCGACTACTGTATTGCTACTGGGGCGCGCTCTTCAGGGAATAGGCGCTGCTTTGGTCACACCAGGAGCTCTCGCCATTGCTAAAACCTATCTCGATGAACAACATCAAACGATGGGTATTAGCGCGGTCACAGCTGCGATGGGTCTGGGTTATGCGGTTGGGCCCAGCTTGGGCGGATACTTAACCATACTGTACGATTGGCATGCTATTTTTTGGGCAATGCTGCCTCTATTAAGCTTAGTGCTATTGCTAACTGTTTTTTGTCTGAAACCTCCCGCTTCACTTAATGCCAAAATTACACCTCAACCCCTCGACGTTCTAGGCTTAATTTTATTCATTTTGGGAATGTTTCTTTTCGTACTGGGATTAGTGCGAGGCAATGATATCGGTTGGATGAATCTACAGGCCCTAGGCTCATTATTGGGGGGCCTGTTAATTTTATTTTTATTTTGGCGAGTAGAGTCTTACACTCAAAGTCCTTTAATCGATTTTTCACACTTTAAAAATCCATTATTTATGCTCAGTATTGCAGCATTAGGCAGCACGATATTTTCTTTACTCACCGTTTTATACTTCTTTAATTTATACACGCAAAATAGCTTATTGCTGAACTACACGCCCTTTGAGGCCGGTATTGCCATGATGCCCATGAGCGCAAGCATGTTCTTAGCCTCTTTAGGCGCGAACTATTTGATTAAGCGCTGGGGTCTGCGTCGAATTGCCTTAACGGGCTCTTTAGGTATGGCGCTGGGTTTTATCGGCTTTAGTTTTATTAATTTGAATACCACTTATTACAGCCTCTGGCTTCCTTTATTCTTCTGTGGCACTGGCTTGGGCTTAGGTATGTCAAGTTCCCTAAATTTAGGCATGCGCTCTTTACCCGCTCAGCAAGCCGGAGAAGCCTCCGGTATTTTATCCACCACCCTCTTTTTAGCCGCCATTTTTTCCATTTCCATCGGCAGCATTTTATTTACACATGCTGGGAAGCTAGAGGTTATCAAATTGATGCACGCGGACTCCATTTCCTTTATCAAAATGAGCAATATCCATCAACTCCTAACCAACCAACAGCACATCTTTATACAACTGCTGCAACAACTTAGCCCCGAGAAACAAAAACTCATTATCAGCACGCTACAATATTCTGCCTTATCTAGCTTGCACAGCGTTATTATTTTAAACTTAAGTATTATTCTTGTAGTAGCTGCGTTGACGTATTTTGTTTTGAAAGAAAAGAGATGAAGGCGCCCCTGTAAAACATTTCAACCTCAAAGGGCAGGTTTTGTGCCCACCCAAAAGCGGGCGCGCGCAAGGAGCGCCCCTACGGTTTCGGGCGCACACAAGGAGTGCTACCCCAATTTACAGAGGATTAACCCGACGAAGACGATGCACCAAATAAATTAACAAAGCCAAAGCCACTAAATTGATGCCGCCCACTAAAGGGGTATCTGGACGCATTAGCCCCAAGGAAAAACTATTACCAATTAAGAACTTTATGCTGGGCCCAAACTGGCTCATCATCACCGACAAGCTAATGGCCGAGAAGAAGTTATAAATAAGATAGGGCGAAGCCACTAAAGGAATCTGTATTGCTTGTGACCAAATCGAGAGCACATAACCAATCCTTTTCTGCTTCCAAAGTTCCACTCCTGCATAAATAGACAAGGCATACAACAGTGAAAAGCCAATGCAAATAGCAAAATAAATGACTTTGCTCTCCAGTGTGCCCTCAGCACCCTGTACTTTAAAGAGTGGCCATATCCCCATCACCACACCAATCGCGCCGCCGACAACCTCAAATGCTGCCACCACTTTAGTCAGCTTATTCATCATATCCCTATTCCTTCTTTAGTTAAGCCCAAGACCCACAACGCAAAAAGTATAGCATAGAAATTGCCCAGCACTACAGAGCCAAATTGCGCTGAATACGGCCTCAACCCCCCAACATTTACTGGGTTGCTTTTTTTAGCCTATGCCATTAATGTGAATAAAGAGATTTCAATACAGTCAGGAGGATCACATGCATATTTACGATTACATCCAACACTGCTCTGAATTTCCTTGTCATCATCTAAAACGCCTCAATCGAAATTTATCCGATCATTTCTACGATGAGCATCCTGATAAAAATCAGCGCACTACTTCGCGAAAAGAATCTCTAGAAGAAGAGTCGAAGCGGATGTCTCCGGTGTGTTGAAAGCCGTGACTTCTCTAACAATTCATTTAAATTAGCCCAGATAGAATCGTCAGCCAAATTGATAGCTATTTTCACTGCTGTAAGTTGATTTTCACAAAAGCCGTCTCAAAGATTAGTCTGACATTTTTTCTATTTCTTTGCACCGCCACCCACAGCTTCACATTTTGTTACAAGAGTTCCGTTTTCATTGATTCCAAAGGTGCAAGAAACAGATGGATTGTTACCACTTTCATCTGATGCGCCTTCGGAAGGTGGTGCGCCTTCATCTGAAGAAGAAGCCCCTTCATTAGACGGTGTGCCTACAGAGGGTGGTGTGCCTTCATCCGAAGCCGATGTACCTGAGTCTTCGGAAGATTCAAAGAATTTCTGCACTTTATCCAATAAGGATTCTTTTGGCTCTGGGGCTGACTCTTCCGCTTCAGCGGCAGCACTCCGCGGCGCTAAATCTAAGTCCGGCGGTGAGGTACCTGCCTCTTCTCGCGGCGGTAGATTTAAATCCGGCGGTGAGGTACCTGCCTCTTCTCGCGGCGGTAGATTTAAATCCGGCGGTGGGCTACCTGCCTCTTCTCGCGGTGGTAGAT
>JAKFXE010000056.1 GCA_021731545.1 Coxiellaceae bacterium | reverse complement strand
TTCTCCCCCATTAATAGACTTAGAAAAACGCCTGATTGAGCTTATCCAAAAAAATCCTCCTCTACGTGAAAAAGAAGTCGTCATTGAAGTCTTCAAAAAAATACTGGCGGAAAAAAAATTCGTGGAATTGGTTGAGCTCGCGGCTTTTTATGTGCGCACTCAACACCTACCCAAAAGCAGAATTTTATTAGGCCTGATTCACAGCCCTGCGGCTGAGGAATTCTGGAAAAAAATAGCCCTTACAAAGCCCTCTTCGGAGTTTGTTTTTATCTCTCCACCCCTTGATACAAGGGCTGAAGACCATTACTACTTTGATCTTTTGGCAGGCTTTGCAGCCTACCGAGTGGGCAAAACCTATATCTGTATGAAATATGCGGCCGAACAAGCTCTCATTGACCTAGAAGCGGGACACTATGCCGCTGCCGAAGATAAGCTCATGCAGTTTTTAACATTCACTGAAACCAAGGACAAAGTTTCTCAACGCACTTATATGAAAAATATATCTGACTATCGAAGCTTATTACTGCTAGCTTATTTACAATTGAAGCTGAAACACCCCTTCGATATCAAAACGTTATTATGGAAAACCCGATTGGGCAATGATCCCAATACAAGTTTAATTGTCGCTGTCTACACACATCTCTATCAACAAAGCGATGCAATCCGCTATAGGGAATATCTAAATACCTACTTCAGTCAAGATGAAGATATTCCTCTGGCCTCACTGCTGCTGCAAAGCTGCGTCCTGTACACAGCAGGTATCGACCGCGTGGCTGAACGTTACGACAGCCAACTAATGGAGGCCCTAAAGAACAATGAACTTGCTATTCAAAAAATAAAGGCTCATCGCTTTTTAATAAAAGCCTACCGGCTAGCGCGCCTAGGATTGAAAACTCCCATCAGTCAAGATGGCTTTGAAGATTTGACTCTAGCCATTAGTCACCTGGAAATGTATATAGAAAGAACTCCCCATGATTTTAGAATTCAACGCTTACTGCATGTGCTGTACGAGGCGCGTGCCGAACAATGCGCTGTCTTAGCCCAGCAGCCTCTCAATGGCCCCGAATCCGAAGAAATCTTAGAAATGTTTAGGCTCAACAAATCATTTTCAGAAATAAGAGCCGAAGAGTGCCTCAAAAAAGCTCAGCTTCAAGCCAGCACAGCACCTCAAAAACTTCAGCTTAAACGCCTAGAACGATTGAAAGCCCTCGATTTAATCAACGCCCTCAGCACAGAGCTTCCCCATCCGCTGACATTACTCTCAAATTCGGCCTCAAAAGCCTCATTTAACCCAACACAGCTGATGTATTACTACAAGGCCGATCAGCTTATCCAGGCGAATCAATTCGAAGCAGCCCTGTGTTATATACACAAACTGCTTGTCGTGGTGGATGAAAAAGATCCTGAGCTGAAGAAAACACTTCACTGGACTATCGCCCTTATTCACTTAATGGATTTAGAGCATTCTAAATTCAAGCTGAATGAGCCTGAAAAAAGACGAGCTTATGCTGCCCTTATCGACACACTACCAGCCTTCTATTCAAGCTCGGACGAACCTTACAGCATTGCCCTTTTAATTCACAGACTCTATTCCGAAAAAATGGGTGAAAAGGCGCTCGCTAAACCCTGGATGATTCGAGCTGAAACAAGAGCCAAGGCCTCGCTCCAACAAGGCTCTTTTGTATCATTAAAAAATATGTCTTTAGCCAAATTGCTAGAAGAATTACGCCAAAGAGAGCTCCGCTCTTTTTCCACACTCTGTTCAACAAAAATGGAAGCAGCGCTTCTACCTTTGTTTCAAGATCTTATTCCTTCCTTAAAAACACAGGCAGCAGCTTATTTTAACATGGGGGAGGCCTTCAACAGTTTCAGATGCATCAGTGGCCTCCTTGAGATTGAAATGAAGTCTCTGGAATGCATTGGCCCTCCCGAAGCTTTTCCGGAGGAGCGCATTTTCTCACTGCTCGATCAGGCTAGGACCATGGCCGATCGCTATCAAGCCCCAGGCTTTTTTCTATTAGCTCAAGCCTATTACTGTGCCGCGAATTGCTATAATCATTTCGTGGCCTCTACGCACAAAATCGATCCTATGCATAGTGTATTAGGCCTCGACAATTCCAGCGGAAGAAGGGCTGCACGAGAATTTATGGAAAATGGCTATCAAATTTCTGAGGAAGAAAGGCTCAAGCTTTACTACACTCAACAGCGCAATCACCTCTATCAGGAAGCCTGTATCACTATTAAAGTGTCTGAAGCATTATTGCCCGACACTGCAAACCGTTTTATTCACAATGCTTTTTATGGCCAACAGGATGAAAAATTGTATGCTGCTCTAGAAGAAAAGAAGGCTCAATATCAACAATTAGCACAACAATACTCAAAAGCGGATATCCATGTATTGAATTCATACGCCACAGAAAGAACAGAGCTCCACAGAAGCCGCCGTCTCTCAAGCCCCAGAGTGGCTGCGGGCTCTGCTCGTGCAGCTTCTATTACAGGCTTTGTTCGTTAGAGGGCGCATCTCTAAAAGTTAAGATTATTGTTTCGATCCCAGCGGAGACACAGGTCGTCGTTGTTGTTCTTCTGATAATGCTGTTTCTTGCCCTGTTGTTTTTTGCTCTGTTGTTTCTTGCCCTGTTGTTTTTTGCTCTTTACTAGCATTAGGGCTTGCTGGGGGGGTTACCACGTCCAGCATGATGGGGCTACCGCTGTTAGAGCTCGTGACACCAAGCCGCCTATTCTCAGGAACGACAGGCTGTTGAGTATTCGTAGACAAATCACTCACCTTCGGTGTTACAGTAGGCTGCGGAGCCTCGCCCAATTTATCTTTAATGCGCACCTTAGCATTGGTCCCATACCCAGTCAGAAAAGATCCAAAAAGAGCCAAGCCACCCACAATAGCCAAGCCAATACCGAACGCAGCAGCCCAACCCACTCCTGCCAAGAGTGGAATCGCTAAGGGTGGGAAGGCCAGCGCAGCCACCACTATAAGGACTCCCATAATGAGAGTCACAGCGCCTAAACTACCAAGGCTAAAAGCGGCTGATTCTCGCGCTATAAAATTTTTAAGTTTCTTAAAGAAATAGCGTGAGAACCATTTGTTGGCATCTACATGATCTGTATTAATGTCATCCGCAGTCTCTTTTGTTGCTGAAAAATCATGCGGAATAGAGGCCGCTTTGGCTCCATCATAGGCTATTTTAAAATCCAGGCTCTTAGCAAAAGTACTGCTTTGCTTTAATCCGCCCAAACGCTCACCATAAATGCTGGCCATTTTTTGAAAGCGCTTAACTTGCGACATCACATAATCATAAGCTTCTGGATGAGCCTCCAAACCCTTCAATAATTCCAAAATTTGATACGCCGCTGCGATGTTTCGCCGAACCTGAAGCTTCTTAGGAAGGCTTTCAAATGAAACAAGATCTGAAGCGATGCCCCATTTTGTTTGAAGATAGTCTTTTACCGCCACTCGAACCGCACTCGCGCAAAAATCCTGACGAGCACCCTCTTTAAAAGTTTCAGCAGCGTTTCCAATCATCGGATAGCGGTCTTTGGGAATTAGTTTAAACAACGCTTCTTTTTTAGGCTCGTTTTCGGCATTAGCAAAAATAGCAGCGACTACCTCAGAATACCTATCCGTCGGTATAAGCTTCAACAACGCTTCTTTTTCAGGCTCGCTTTCGGCATTAGCAAAAATAGCAGAGGCCATGTCAGCGTATAGCGTATAATTCTTAACAGTCCAGCCCCGCTCAGGAAAACGAATCAATTCCAAGCAAAAATCTCTATGTTCAACAACAATTCCATGAAGGATTTCTGCATAATAAGAAGGCAATATTTTTTTGATGGCCTCTAATTGCCTACAAAAACTTTTATACTTCGCATCATTGGTCATGTTACTGTTAGGCAAGGACACGGTTGCATCCAGGTTCCCATTAAATAAAACTTTCGCCTGATCAGGATTAAATATTAATTCATACAGCTTGTTACGATTATTCAAATCTTCGGGCATTAAAGTCTCAGGATTATGCATATTAACCAATAAGTATACTAAGTAATGAAGAGCTCCGTATGAATCACCTTGATACTTTTCGGGCAATGATAAAGCCGGAATCCCACCACCCCCTACAGCCGCCTGAATCAAGATATCAGTCCTAGAAGTATAAGCACGCAGGGGATGCGCTCCAAGCTTCCGCTTAAGTACCTCGGAATCCTCCTCATTATTGCTCAACCCCAAATCTTCTCTTAAACCACGGGCAATCGATTCTGTTTGAAAATTTGCAGTAAGTTGAGTGAGCGTATTAATAAGGTCACCCAAAAATACACGTTCATTAGACAGATAACCCTGCTTTCCATAATAATCTTTTAATTGTTTAAATAAATCCGGATTAGCGTTAAAAACGGCTTGCAAATAAAAAATTCCAATGCTTACCGTGCGAGCCAGCCAAACACTTAATGCTTTCTCCCAATCTTCGCGAGTCATCTCAGTGTCAAAAGGAGAGGTCTCAGAAAACACAGTATTGACATGCTTCACTAGCAGCAAAGGAGATACCTGAACCTCCTCCTTTCTATCCAAACCCTCTAACACGGGCTCCCCATCTCTAAGCTGCACGTAGTTTGGGAAAAACTGTGCTATTAAGGCTTGTCCAGCCTTGGTCACATAACTTAAGTCTTCCGAAAATAAAGTCTCAGCTTGGTCAAATAAATGAAGAAGCTCTGTTATAAATGGTGTGGCCACCGTATATTTTTTTTGAAACTCAACCCTACCTTTGCGTATCAGAAAAGTTAAAGCTCCTCTCTCATCACCCTTTGATGATGGATTAAAGGCTGAATTAAAAGTTTTGGCTTCTCCTTTCTGCCGAATAGCTTCTTTAGCTCTACGAACAAAGTCAGCTCTTAATTTTACAAACTCAGGCGTACTATTTGTTTGAAACTCTGAAAAACGCCACCCAATGAGTGCTTGGGCCATTAACTTCGATTGCCCATAAATATTCAGTATTCTATTGGGCTGTCCTTTCACGCCAAGCTTGCTACCTTCGGAATCTTGATTTGAAACAGTCCCCACATTATTTTTAATTTGCTCAAAAAATTCCGCAAGGGAAGCTAAACTCTTGCCCGTAGTAATTTCTCGCACAACCTCTTGAATATTCTCCGGTGTTAGTTCTCGCCCAAACAACACACTTTCACGCACGATGTAATCTTGAACAGCTTCAGGCAAAGGATCTCGATCGGCTTGTAACTCGCGCTTTTTTTGCAACATCAAATCGGCTGGGGTGGCCTTGCTGAAAACAAGAGATGTTGTGGAATTCCCATTTCCCTGTGCGCCTATATCTTGACCGATTAATTTTTGTCCTACATGTTCTGCCACGCTGAGTAATACCATAGGTTTTTCTTCTAAGCTTCCATCTTTAATGTTATAACTAAGGCGAATCATACCTTCGCAGAAAGAGTTTTCATCAACAAGAACACCGTCTTGTTTATAGGATAAAAACTTACATTTTATATTTTGAACGCAACAATAGGCTCCCTCACCACTCCTCTGTATAGCTGATTGACTGCTTTCTGTACGAAACTCAACGGGCATCACCTGGTCAAACTTTTTGAAGTACTCTGTTATAAAATGATGCAAAATCCCCTCTCTTCTAACAAAAGGGAAGAGTCGAGCTAACACGCCGTCTTCTGACCTACTCATAACGCGGCTACTATAAAATATACAACAGTCCCGAAAAAATCTTTTTGATTCCTCTAACAATTGCCCCTCTAAGCTGGCAATGTACTTTTTTATTTCAGCAAAGGTTTTACCTTCAGGGGCGTCTTCAACAAGTCTTTGTATAAGTTCTAGGACAGCAATATCCTGCGAAGTCTGAGTAAGAAATTCTGCTAAAGGCACCGTTTTTTTCACACCATCTTCAGAAGGAATAGAATCTTCAATAATCCATTCTCCAGCAGCATTTTTCATTAAGCGTGCATTTTCAAAGTCTGAAAAATAGCTACCTTCACCCGATGGAAAAAATTCCCTAGGTAGATACGTACTCACGTAATCTTCTGACTTATCACGAAGGTAATCCGCAAGAGAACCCCCCGAAAATTCGGATAATTCCCCCGGTAAATCAATTTTATATGTCATCTCTGTAGGCATCGTGCTGACCTCATTTCTCTTTGAATAACTCCAGTATAAACCAGATTTCTTAAGATACTCTTAAGGGCGCTCTATTTATTCAAAATGTTTGATTTTTATTTTGGAGTCAGGCACCGCAACACATTAAATCAATGGATTAAAATCTTTTCCAGCGGGGCCAGACACCAAAATAATCATTTCGAGAGGCGGCCTTAAAAGAATGATTTTAACGGCGCTCTTGGAAGAAGTGACGCAAGAGGGCTGCAGACTCTTCCGCCAGCAGGCCCTTTTCCCAGGCAATTTTGTGGCTAACGGGTTGATTTAAAAGCTTATAAACGCTATCGACGGCTCCGGTTTTGGGATCACTGGCCCCAAAAACCAGGCGGCCCACGCGGGCATGCTGCAGAGCCCCCACACACATGGCGCAGGGTTCCAGGGTGACATAAAGAGTCGCGGCCTTAGGCAAGCGGTAATTTTGGCTGTAGTGGGCGGCCTCGCGCAAAGCTATGATTTCCGCATGGGCTGTGGGGTCGTGGCGAGCAATGGGCTGATTATAGCCCTCACCAATGATCTTATTCTCGAGCA
Organism: Coxiellaceae bacterium; assembly: GCA_021731545.1. Taxonomy (GTDB): domain Bacteria; phylum Pseudomonadota; class Gammaproteobacteria; order Coxiellales; family Coxiellaceae; genus CAIQCE01. The sequence continues at coordinate 25,772 of JAKFXE010000056.1, read as the reverse complement.
CTACCACAGCCCCTACCGGCACCTCACCCTGGCCTCGGGCGAAGCGGGCCAGCTCCAGAGCGCGCTGCATAAAATCAAGATCAGACATTGTTTTTCATCAACAAAAGAGGGGGTCAGATAGGTGTCAGACACCTATCTGACCCCCTACTACTCCCATTCAATCGTCGCGGGGGGTTTGCCGGAGATGTCATAGACCACCCGGGAGATGCCTTTGACTTCATTGATAATGCGATGACTCACTTGACCTAAAAAAACATAAGGCAGGGGTGCCCAATGGGCAGTCATAAAATCGATGCTTTCAACGGCGCGTAAGGCAATCACATACTCATAGCTGCGCGCATCGCCTTTGACTCCCACGGATTTTATAGGCAAAAAAACGGCGAAGGCTTGGCTGACTTGATCGTATAAAGCCGCCGCGTGTAATTCTTCGATAAAAATAGCATCAGCTTCTTGCAGAATACGAATGTACTCGGCTTTCACTTCGCCTAAAATTCTGACACCTAACCCTGGGCCCGGAAAAGGATGTCGATAAACCATGGCTTTGGGCAAGCCCAACTCAACGCCGAGTGTGCGCACCTCATCTTTAAACAATTCTTTCAAGGGCTCGATGAGCTTTAACTTCATTTCTTCAGGCAATCCCCCCACATTATGATGTGATTTAATCACATGGGCTTTTTTAAATTGCTGTCCTGCCGATTCAATAATATCCGGATAAATGGTGCCCTGAGCTAACCATTGAATACCTTGAAGTTTATGCGATTCCTCTTCAAAAACAGTGATAAATTCTTTACCAATAATTTTTCGCTTTTGTTCGGGGTCTTCCACTCCAGCTAAAGCTTTAAAAAAACGCTGCTGTGCATCCACGCGTATCACTTTGACACCCAAGTGCTCTGCAAAAATTTGCATCACTTGATCGCCCTCGTGTAAACGCAAGAGCCCAGTGTCCACAAACACGCAAATCAATTGATCGCCAATCGCCTTGTGCAATAAAGCAGCGGCGACGGAAGAATCGACGCCTCCCGATAAACCCAAGAGCACTCGCTCTTGGCCCACGCGGGCTTGAATCTCTTTTACGCTACTTTGAATAATATTCTGAGGTGTCCACAGGGCTTCGCAGCCACACATGTCGTGCACAAAGCGGCTTAATATTTTTTTGCCTTGGGGGGTGTGCGTTACTTCAGGATGAAACTGCAAGCCATAGTATTTTTTTTCACTGTTTTCGATAGCCGCTAGCTCACAATTGGCTGTGCTTGCTATAGCTTTAAATCCAGCAGGCAACTGCGAAACATAATCACCATGACTCATCCATACTTTTAATAAAGCCGTGCCCTCTTTTGAAAACTCATCCTGAATATCACGCAATAAGGTATTTTCGGGTTCAACCCGCAGTTCCGCAAAACCAAATTCAGATTTATGTGCGCTGGATACGGAACCCCCCTGCTGCTCTGCCAGAGCTTGCATGCCATAACAAATCCCCAAAATAGGACAACCCAATTCAAAGACAGCATTGGAAATACGCGGCGAGTTTTCTTGAATGACGCTTTCAGGGCCGCCGGATAAGATAATGCCTTGGGGTTTAAAGTCACGCAGAGACTGCTCATCGATATCCCAAGGCAGCAGTTCGCAATATACGCCCAGCTCCCGCACGCAGCGCGCGATGAGTTGTGCATATTGAGAACCAAAGTCGAGTATTAAAATGCGTTGTTGGTGGATGTGGTTCATGATATGTGTTTTTTCATTTTAAAAATAATGCACGCAACCAAATTTATTCATTGACCGAATAATTCGGTGCTTCTTTGGTAATTTTAACATCGTGCACATGAGATTCTCGGGCACCCGCACCTGTGATTTTTACAAACTGCGTTTTGCTTTGCAAAGCTTCGATGCTTTCCGCTCCGGTATAACCCATGCTGGAGCGTAAGCCCCCCATCAATTGATGAATAACCGCATTTAAAGAGCCCTTGTAAGGAACGCGTCCTTCAATTCCTTCAGGCACTAATTTATCGCGCGCACTACCGATTTGAAAATAACGATCGCTGGAACCAAAATTTTGATCCATAGCACCCAAGGAACCCATGCCTCGATATTCTTTATAGGTACGACCTTGATACAAGACCACATCACCCGGAGACTCTTCAGTCCCTGCAAATAAGCCACCGATCATCACGGTGGAAGCACCGGCCGCAATAGCTTTGGCAATATCACCCGAATAGCGTATGCCTCCATCCGCAATGACAGGAATGCCTTTCTTCTTCAAAGCCTCAGCCACATTGGCAATGGCGCTGATTTGAGGAACCCCCACACCCGCCACAATGCGTGTGGTACAAATAGAGCCTGGCCCTATCCCCACCTTCACCGCATCGGCTCCCGCCTTGGCTAAATCTAGGGCGGCTTCTGCAGTAGCGATATTGCCGCCGATCACTTGAACTTCGGGATAATGTTTTTTCACCCAGGCCACTTGCGTCAGTACTCCTTGAGAGTGCCCGTGTGCGGTATCCACCACAATGACATCCACACCCGCCGCGACTAAAGCCGCTACGCGATCTGCCGTATTGGCAGAAGTACCCACCGCTGCACCCACACGTAATTGTCCTGATTCGTTTTTGGCGGCAAAAGGATTTTGCTGGCTTTTCAAAATATCTTTAACCGTCATCATTCCACGTAATTGAAAGCGATCATTGATGATTAATACTTTTTCTAGGCGATGTTTGCGAAAAACATCCATGGCGGCTTCATGCGTTGTGCCTTCAGGCACGGTGATTAAACGTTCTTTGGGGGTCATCAACTCGGAGACCGGGCGCTTTAAATCATTTTCAAAACGAATATCGCGACTGGTGATAATCCCTACGAGCTGATCTCCCTCCACCACGGGCATGCCGGAGATATGATGTTGACTCGCCAAAGCCATTAATTCTTCAATGGTGGTGTGAGGATTGACGGTGAGAGGATCTTTAACAATACCGCTTTCAAATTTCTTAACTTTGCGCACCTCTTCTGCTTGCTGCTCAATGGACATATTCTTATGCAAAATACCCAAACCTCCGGCCTCCGCCAGGGCGATGGCCAAGCGCGCCTCTGTGACGGTATCCATCGCAGCGGATAATAAAGGGATATTCAGCTGAATTTCGCGCGTTAAGTGGGTCTTTAGGGAAACATCTTTAGGCAATACGGTCGAGTGGGCAGGGACGAGCAGTACATCATCAAAGGTCAGGGCTTCTTGGAGTATGTGCATGTGGCTCACCTTCAAAGCAAGGCATTCTAGAGCTAAGTGAGCGAAAACTCAAGCAAAAACTGGGGATCAATTCGGGCGACGGCACAGTCTATACAAAATAAAAGGGGGCAAGCTCATTAAAATTAAGCCCGAAACCAGCAAAGTTTCGTACACGAATACACTGCCGATCTGAATATTTTCAGGAGGAATAAAGCTGATTACAAAGGTTAAGAATGAAGCCACGATGCCCACCCCCGAAACCACCCATATTCCCCAATTGCCTCCCGGGATTCTGAAGGCTTTTACCATAGAATGATGGGCCTTTTTATAGCGTAGCCGTATCGCTGCGGCAAACATCAAGACATACATCACCATATAGAGCTGCGCGGCTAAGGCCGTCAGCAACCAATAAGAGGCATTCACTGTGGGCATCAGCAAAAATACCAGACTGATAATGCTGACAATCACAGCCTGATAAATTAACAGCACACTGGGCGCACCCAAGCGATTTTCGTGCCGACAATGCTTGGGTAAATTACCATCGCGCGAGGCCACTAATAATCCTCGGGTAGGTGCAATAATCCAATTGCTCACACTGCCCATTCCACCCACCACCAGTGTAAGCGCAATAAAAGGCAAAACCCATTCCATATTGTAGGCTGCAAAAAAAGCATGAAAGGCCTGCATTAAGCCTGCCACCAAACTAATTTGATTGTTCGGCAATACCACCGCGATCGCCAAAGAGCCACACATTAAGGTAAACAACAATACCAAGGTTGAAATTAACATCGCAGAAGGATAAGAGCGCTGCGGATCGCGCACATCACCTGCGTGTACCGTTGCAATCTCCATACCGCAAAAAGAAAGCATAATGCCCGTTAAAGCAACCCAAAGATGGGTATCGGAAAAATGAGGGATGATGGAGTGCATATTAAAATGAATTTGAATGGGGCGTTCAGTCACCATCCAAACAGCACCCAAGACTATAATCATCAGCATAGGAATGACTAAACCTACAATCGTACAAAAACTACTAAACAGGGCAGAGGAGCGAATGCCTAATAAGTTAATGATAGTTGCCCCCCAAAAAGCGATTAAAATTACCGAGGTTAAAAAAACTTTATGGGTTGCCAACTCAGGGGAAATTAAATAACCGACGGTGGCTGCTACAAAGGCTAAAATAGCGGGATACCAAAAAATATTTTCAATCCACTGAAACCAAACTGCCACAAATCCTGTTTGCACACCAAAAGCATGTTTCACCCAGGCATACACTCCCCCGCTTTCTGTCGAAGAAGAAGCTAGTTCCGCTGAAACCAAAGCCGTGGGCAATAAAAAACACAGTGCTGCTGCCGTAAAAAAGAAAATAAGGGAACTGCCAAAGAGTGCAGTGGTCGGCAAATTGCGAATGCTATCGACGGAGCCTACCGTAATCATCACTAAGCTAAAAATGCCGAGGCGACGAAGATGGGCTTTAGCGTTTTGTTGCATGTGTATAGCCCTATAAAAACCGCGCGACGGCCGCGGCCAGAGTCTCGGCGGCGCGTTGAGCACGATCGCTTTCATCCGCCTCAACCATCACGCGCACCACAGATTCCGTGCCAGAACCGCGCAACAATACGCGACCTCGATGCGCCAGAGTTTTTTCAATCTCAGCAATTTCTTTTTGAATAAGCGGATAATCATCCAATTTAAACTTATTCTTAACCGCCACATTAATCAACACTTGGGGCCGCTTAGTCATCAGTTTTTTAAGTTCATGCAAGCTCTTTTCAGCAAGACACATGCTGCGCAATACTTGTAAGGCTGTAATCATGCCATCGCCGGTGGTCGTTAAATTTAAATTCACAATATGTCCCGAAGACTCTCCACCCAAAATCCACTGATGATGCTGCAAAGCTTCCATCACATGACGATCGCCCACGGGAGAGCGCACAAACTCGATGCCTAAATCTTGCAGAGCTTGCTCAAGACCTAAATTGCTCATCACAGTGCCGACCACACCAAAATTGTGCTTGTGCTCCGTGCGCATGGTTTTAGCTAAAATGCAGAGTATTTCATCGCCATCGACCAACTCTCCTCGATGATCCACTAACAAAACGCGATCACCATCTCCATCCAGAGCAATACCCAAATCGGCCTGATGCTCCAATACTGCTTTTTGTAAAATCTCAGGCTGTGTCGATCCGCACTGAAGATTGATATTATAACCATCGGGTGAAACCCCTAATGCAATGACTTCAGCACCCAACTCGTGCAACACATTGGGAGCAATGTGATAACTCGCGCCATTTGCGCAATCCACGACTATTTTTAAACCGGCTAAAGACAGATGGGTGGGAAAGGTGCTTTTGCAAAATTCAATATAGCGGCCAGCGGCATCATCAATACGCTCTGCTTTACCCAATTCATCGGACTTTACCATCACCATGGGTTGATCCAACTGCTCTTCAATTTGACGCTCTAATGCATCGGATAATTTTAAGCCATTGCCGTAAAAAAATTTCACCCCATTATCATAATACGGATTATGGGAGGCACTGATGACAATGCCGGCATTGGCTCTCAAGGTTCGTGTGAGATAAGCAATGGCCGGAGTCGGCATCGGGCCCAGCAATAGAATATCGACTCCCGCCGCAGATAAGCCCGCCTCTAAGGCCGACTCCAACATATAACCCGAGACGCGCGTGTCTTTGCCAATCAACACCTTGGCCTGTGCCTCTCGCGCCAATACTTTACCCACAGCCCAACCCAGCTTTAAGACAAAGGAAGGCTCAATCAGTGAATTACCCACTTCACCGCGAATACCATCGGTACCGAAATATTTTTTAGTCATGCTCTGTCCCGTGAAATAAAAAATGGCTACGCACCCTGTATAGGCCAATTGCTGCAGCACATCCTTCTGCTTTGTACCGTAGGGGCAATTCATGAATTGCCCTTCGGAAAATACTTCAATCTGCGATTCTGGTACATGAGGGGCCAATTCGTGAATTGGCCCTACCGTCGATCATGAATTGGTCCTACATCAATAATTCCGCTGTAATTTCAGGCGGCATTATAGCGTTCAATGATCCTTAATGCATCCCTTGTCGCAGCCACATCGTGCGTACGAATCAAGGCAGCTCCCTTTAAAGTCGCTAATATCGCAGCAGCGATGCTGCCATAGAGTCGATCTTCAGCGGGAGCCCCCAGCACCTCACCCAACATTGATTTGCGCGACCAACCCACCAAAAGGGGATAACCCAAAGCCACCAATTCGTCCAAATGCTTTAGCAGATAAAAATTTTCTGCCGTATTCTTGCCATAGTGTCCCCCACCAAAACCAGGATCCAGAATAATCTTATCTTTTTCCAATCCCGCCGCTTGATAGCGATCCAACATACTTCGCCAATCCCGCTTTATCGTTTCTAATAGGGTTTCAGGTGTACTACTGCCCGCTTCACGCCTCGGAACAAAGCCGTGCATTAAACACACTGAAACCTTTGATTCCACCACCGCCGCTAATGCACCTGGCAGTTGTAAAGCACGCTGATCATTGATGAGAGTAGCGCCCGCCGCAATAAGCGCTCGCATCACCTCGGCTTGACTCGTATCAACGGAAATTAAAACATCAAAGCGCTGGCGAATGGCTTCAATGACCGGAAGTAATTTTTCTATTTCAACTTGAGCCGAAGAATCTTTTATCGTAGCTAAAGAGGGATTCGTTGCCTCAGCGCCCACATCGATAATATCCACACCCTCGGACACCATCTGTGCGGCCAATGCGATGGCATCATCTAAGTTCTTACAAGGCTTATAAAATGAATGGGGAGAAAGATTAAGAATACCCATGAGTTTGGGCTGAGCATTTTTAAATTCAAGCCGCATTGGAAGCATTCCATCTTGCGTAGGGGCGCCCCTTACGTGCGCCCAAAAGAAAAAGCGGGCGGGCACGAGGCCCGCCCCTACGAAAAAATTTCAACACTTCTGAAGCACCACATTAAGCCGGCTCTGCACCTTCTTTTAAGTGATGAGCCTTGTCTGATTTAGTCGGTTTATGCTTAGCTTTAGGCTTATCTTCGTGGTCTTTATGCTGATGCAGATCGTGCATCACTTCCTTCCAGCCTTCAGGCTCACTGGGCTCCTTGCCTTCCATAATTTCTTTAATTTGTTTTTCATCGATGGTTTCATACTTCATCAAAGCCTCGGCCATCTTATGTAATGTATCGACATTATCTTTCAAGATTTTTTCAGCACGCGCATAATTGCGATCCACAATCGCACGCACTTCTTCATCGATGATTCGATTCGTGACATCAGAGACTTCTTTGGTTTGCGAAACAGAATGCCCCAAAAAGACCTCGCCCTTATCTTCACCATAAGTCACAGGGCCCAGCTTGTCGGACAAGCCCCACTTGGTCACCATATTGCGCGCCAATTCTGTAGCACGCTCGATATCATTGGAAGCCCCTGTTGTCACATGCTCTAAACCAAAAATAAGTAACTCTGCAATGCGTCCCCCATACAAAGAGCATAAGGAACTTTCCAAACGTTCGCGACTATAACTGTAACGATCCATTTCCGGTAAAAAGGTCGTCACACCCAAAGCACGTCCACGTGGAATAATACTGACCTTATAAACAGGATCATGCGAGGGAACTGATAAACCCACAATAGCATGACCGGATTCATGATAAGCCGTCACTCGTTTTTCTTCTTCGCTCATCACCATAGAGCGGCGCTCAGTACCCATAATGAGTTTGTCTTTGGCTTTTTCAAATTCAAACATATCGACCGTGCGTTTATTAGCGCGCGCTGCAAACAAAGCTGCTTCATTCACTAAATTCGCTAAATCAGCGCCGGAAAATCCTGGAGTACCTCGTGCAATCACCGCGGCTTTAACATCATCGGCTAAAGGCAACTTTTTCATATGTACTTTAAGAATTTCTTCACGGCCTTTAATGTCGGGCAAAGACACATAGACGGTACGATCAAAACGACCTGGGCGCAGCAAAGCAGGATCCAATACATCAGGGCGATTGGTTGCCGCCATAACGATCACACCTTCATTACCTTCAAAGCCATCCATTTCAACCAGCAATTGATTTAAGGTTTGTTCGCGCTCATCATGACCACCCCCTAAACCTGCACCTCGATGACGACCCACCGCATCAATTTCATCAATGAAGATAATGCAAGGTGCTTGTTTTTTGGCTTGTTCAAACATATCGCGTACACGAGAGGCGCCTACACCTACAAACATTTCCACAAAATCAGAGCCTGAAATCGTAAAGAAAGGCACTTTCGCTTCACCCGCAACGGCTTTAGCTAAGAGGGTTTTACCGGTACCGGGAGGGCCCACTAAAAGCACACCACAAGGAATTTTTCCGCCTAATTTTTGGAATTTGCCGGGATCACGCAAAAACTCCACCAACTCTTGCACCTCTTGCTTGGCTTCCTGTATACCTGCCACATCCGCAAAGGTTATTTTAACTTGGTTCTCACCCAACATCCGCGCGCGGCTGCGTCCAAAAGACATGGGCCCGCCTTTACCCCCGCCCCCTTGCATCTGACGCATGAAAAAAATCCATACACCGATCAGCAATAACATCGGGAACCAACTGATTAGAATGTGCATCAACAAACCTTGTTCTTCAGGGGGTTTACCCACCACATTCACACCCTTTTTGACCATATCGCTTAACAAATATTGATCGGGCATCGGCAGATAGGTGGTGAAACGTTGATCGCTGGCCGTCGTGCCCGAAATCGTTGAACCATCGATAACAGCACTCTTGATATTCCCTTTATTCACCTGCTCAACAAACTGAGTGTAGGAATACTGACTCTCCGTTTTATGTTGGGGGCCAAAATTGTTGAAGACGGTGATGAGAATGATGGCGATAATCAGCCACAAGAATAAATTTTTAAACATGGTATTCAAAACAAAGATCTCCCTGTCGATTTAAGAGTGATTATAGCCTACAAATCCTGTTCCTAATACATAGATTTCTCGAGAGCGCGCCCTAGAGGCATCCGGCTTACACCATTTCACCTGTTTAAAGTGCTGGCGCAGCTCTTTTCCAAAGTGCTCCACACCTGAGCCTTGGAACAATTTGGCCAAAAAGGCCCCTTGTGGCCGTAAAATTTGCTGAGCACACTCCAAGGCTAATTCATTTAGATATAGGGCCCGCGGCTGATCCACACTCCTCATCCCGCTTATATTGGGGGCCATATCGGAGATTACAAGGTCTACGAGACTATCATTCAATAGGCTCAAGAGCTGATCTAGGGTTGAGCTCTCGGTAAAATCACCCTGAATAATATCAACCCCAGCCAAGGGATCCATTTTTAAAATATCGAGCGCAATTACTTGGCCTTGAAGGCCCACGAGATCTCGAGCCACCATCGACCACCCCCCGGGCGCGGCTCCCAAATCCACCACGCGCATACCGGCTTTGATCAACTGGGCCTTAGCATTAATTTCTAGGAGCTTATAGGCCGCGCGTGAACGATAGCCCTCTTTCTGTGCTTGCTTGACATAGCGATCGTTGAAATGCTCTTCCAGCCAATGCTTACTCGTCGTGGACATTTTGACAGTGCGTCTCTCGTATAAAAAACAGGCTGGTGATTAAGCTTAAAAAATAAAGGACTGGCAGAACAACCAGAGCATATTGATAATCGTTACCCGTATAGCCTCGTGCAAATTCAATACCATATCCGCTCGCATGCTGAGACAATAAAAATCCAACCAGGGGTTGTAACAAGGCTCCCGAAGCTACAACCGCCATATTGTTAATGGCAATAGAGGTTGCCCGCTGATGATGCGGCGCATTGTCTTTTACCACTGCAAAACTTAAGACTTGCCCTGAACAAGACACACCCAACAAGAACAATAAAATGGCAATCAACACAGCACTCAAATGAGGCACATATAAAATCACCCCAGAAATCACGAGCCCCAGGCCCGCTGAAAAGCGCAGTAAAAAATTGCGCTTCCCCATAAAATCCGATAAATAACCGATAATGGGACTACCCACGCCAATTCCGATCCACATCAAGCTGACCAAAGAGGCTGCTTCCGTATTACTGTAATCATAGTGTGCTTGTAAGTAAGGAACTCCCCACAGTGAAGCAAAAATGGCCATCGGCGCCCAATTTAAAAAGGCATAGAAAGCCAAATACCAAGTTTGTTTTCGGCGCGCAATGCTTTTTAAGCTGTTTGATATTCCCTGGTCACAGTGATGAATGGGTTCTGAAGTTTGGCAAGAAGGCTCTTTCACAAAAATTGCAATCAACACCATCAGAATAATACTGATGAAGGCCAAGGCAAACATCGTTTCACGCCAACCAAAGTGATCAACGCTAAAGGCCATCGGCAGCTCGCCTCCAATCGCCCCTAGAGCAGCGAACAACTGTGCAATACCTGCCAGCAGCGCAAAATGCTTCGCAGGGAACCAGCGTTCGGCTACAGACAACACCGATACAAAAGCAAAAGCCGAACCAAAGCCCATCAATAGACGCGCCAAACAGCCCCACACTAGAGAAGCAGAAAAACCAAAAAGTGCCGAACCCAAAGCACAGACCAATAATGCCGCCAATACCACATAACGCACACCGAAACGATCTAATAATAATCCCGCCGGAATTTGCATGGCGGTATAGGTATAAAAATAAACACCCGACATTAAACCCAAACCCACCGCACCCATATTCATCGCCTGCATCAGTTGATGAGTCATAACGCTGGGCGAAACTTGAACCCCCATTTCATAAAATAAAAATAGGGCCACCAGAGAAAAGACCCAATACGATCGAGCTGTGACGTGTTTGGTCATCATATTAAAACATTCCTAATTCTAATTTTGCCGCATCGCTCATCATCTCTCGGCTCCAGGGTGGGTCAAATACCACTTCAATTTCAGCTTCTTTTATTTCAGGGATGGCTAATAGTTTAGCTTTAGCATCGCCTGCAATCACCGGACCCATTCCACATCCGGGTGCGGTCAAGGTCATCACAACTTTAACCACACATCCTGCTTCAACAGTCTTGCTTATATCACACGAATAAATTAAGCCCAAATCAACAATGTTCACGGGAATTTCAGGATCATAGCAAGTTTTAAGTTGTGCCCACACTTTTTCTTCAACGCTAGCCCCTTCTGGCAAATCACTCAAAATATTTTTGGCTGTTTTACCGAGCGCATCCGCATCTTTGTTATCAATGCGCACCAGGTTTCCATACACATTGAGCGTATAAGTATCACCCAAATCCTGAGTGATGCTCACCTCAGTGCCCTGGTGCAACATCATGCGCGCACCGGAGGGCACCATATAGGCAATACAATCTCGACTGAGTATGATCATTTCCATTCTATCCACCCAACGCATTTTTTAAAAATCTTGAGTAACGAGCCAAGTTCGCAGAAAAAATGAGCGAGGAGCCGGAGTGTATGCGCTAATACATGAGGATTCCGAGTGAGTTTTTTCATAGAAATTGGCCGTTAATCGAGGTTTTTTTCAAGTTGAAACTTTCACCACAGCCACAAGCACCTTCAGCATTAGGATTATTAAATACCAATTGCTCTTGCCCCAAGCCTTTACGTTGATAATCAATCACCGCTCCCTTTAAGGCGTGAATAGAATGACTGTCTACATACACCACTAAATCCGAGCTAATGGGCACAGCGACATCATCCGCTTGAGCGGATTTAATAACTTCAGGCACATACATCAAACCCGAACAACCCGTTTCCTTCACCGCCAATCGAAAACCCACAGCGCCCTCTGTGCGCGCCATGATTTTTTTGACATGTTGGGCAGCGGCCTCTGTCATGGAAATAATAGCCTTCATCTTTTACCCCTACTCTGTTTTAACAGGCTGATCATCGTGAAAATCTTCAAGCTTAAGTGATAATACTGGAGACTCTAAAGCGGCCATCAGAGTATGCCAGCACAACGAAGCACATTTTACGCGGGCCGGAAATTCTGAGACCCCCGCCAATGCCTTGAGTTTGCCTAAATCTTGCAGTGCTTCAGCCTCGAGCTCACCCATCACCATCGCGTGAAACTGCCTAAAGAGCTCTTTAGCTTGTTCAGCTGTTTTTCCCTTCATGGCTTCAGTCATCAAGGAGGCGGAGGCCACGGAGATGGCACAGCCAGAGCCCTCAAATTTCAGATCTTCCAGTATATTGTTTTGAGTTTTAAGATACACAAACAATTTGTCACCACACAAAGGATTAAAACCCTCCTTAATATGATTGGCCAAAGGCAAGGACCCAAAGTTGCGTGGCTTTCGACCATGATCGATAATCAGCTCTTGATATAAATCACGTAAATCAGACATATTAGACCCCACACTACTTAAAGAGCTGTATCACTTTGTTTAAGGCTTTCAACAACGCCTCTATGTCCGCATTATTATTATATAATCCAAAGCTCACCCTGGCTGTTGCTGGGAGCTTAAAGCGTTCAATCAGCGGCATCGCACAGTGATGACCTGCGCGAATCGCCACCCCCTCACTATCCAAAACAGTCGCAATATCGTGCGGATGAATTTGATCCATCACAAAAGAAATAACGCCTATTTTGGGCTCTGCTGTGCCTATTATTTTTAAAGTCGGAATTTTTGAAAGTGCTTGGGTAGCCTTTTCTAACAAACCCTGTTCGTGCTGCATTAACTCTATCCGATCAAATTGTTTCAAATAGTCTATGGCCGCACCTAAACCTATCACTCCGGCTATATTCGGTGTACCCGCCTCAAATTTATAAGGCAAGACATTAAAGCTCGTTTTTTTGAAACTCACCTCACTGATCATATCGCCCCCACTTTGATAAGGGGGCATTTGATTTAACCAGGATGATTTCCCATAGAGCACGCCGACCCCCGTGGGTCCATACATTTTGTGCGCCGAAAATACGTAAAAATCACAATCTAATTCCTGAACATCCATGGGAAGATGCGGAGCTGCTTGTGCTCCATCCAACACCACCGGAATATGTTTGGAGTGTGCCGCCAGAACAATTTCTTTCACGGGATTAATAGTACCCAAGACATTCGAAACATGGCTGACCGAAACTAATTTTGTTTTAGGATTTAACAAAGAGTAATAATGCTCTAAATCCAGATCTCCCTCATCTTTGACTCGAATGATTTTTAACTCAGCCCCCTTTTCCTCGCAAAGCAGTTGCCAAGGAACAATATTGGAGTGGTGCTCCATTTCACTGATGATAACTTCATCTCCAACTCCTATTTTCAATGCACCCAAGCTTGAAGCCAACAAATTAATAGACTCTGTCGTGCCTTTTGTAAAAATAATTTCACTGGATAAAGGTGCATTGATAAATTTCTGCACCTGGGTCCTCACCTTTTCATACGCCGCTGTTGCTCGCTCACTTAAGGCATAGACTCCGCGATGCACATTGGCATTATCATGCTCATAGTAATGATTCATAGCATCGATAACCGCCTGCGGTTTTTGGGTGGTAGCCCCACTGTCCAAATACACCAATGGCTTGGCATGCATCCGCGTTTTCAAAATAGGGAAATCATCCCGAGCTTCTATTATAGACTTAGTCATCCTGGCACACCCCACAGCACTGAGTGTCGCTTAAGCTTTCCACCACCTTGTTTTTAATATGTCTTAAAATTTCCGGATGAGAAACATCCTCTAATACGCTCATAGCAAATGCACAGCTTAATAAATGCTGTGCGGCGCTTTGCTCGATACCTCGAGAGCGCAAATAAAAAAGCGCTGCCTCATCCAACTGGCCCACCGTACTGCCATGGCTGCATTTCACATCATCTGCATAAATTTCCAATTCCGGCTTAGCATCAATTTCGGCTTTCGAGGAGAGCAATAAATTTTGATTGGATTGTTGAGCATTCGTCTGTTGCGCACAGGGATAGACCTTAACGCGTCCGCGAAAACCTGCTCGAGCCTGATCTCTCGCAATACCCTTGTAATTTTGCCGACTACTGGTTTTTTCAGCTAAGTGCTGAATTAAGCTATGATGCTTCATCACCTGTCGCTCACGGGCATGATAAAAACCTTGGAGTTCACACTCCGCCTGGCGCTCCTGCAGATCAATGCACAATTCCTCCTGAGAGAATTGTGCACCAAGTGATACTATCGTTGATCTAAATAAAGACCCCTGTCTCTGATATACCTCTGTTATAGCCAAATGCCGTGTATTTTTAGCTTCAGCTTGCAGCTTTGTATAAGACAACACCGAGTTTTTTTGCTGCTGAATTACAGAATGGATAGTATGAACAGAGTCTAATTCATCTAAACCACCATATTCTTCAAAAATACTCAGCTGAGCCCCTTCCTCAAGATAAATAAAATTGCTTATATCCTGCTGGCCCGAAGTCATCGTCTTAAATAAAACATGAATAGGATCGCTTAGCTGAATGCCTCTCTGGACATAACAAAACAATCCTGTATTCAAAGAAGCGGAGTCTGATTTATCCGTAACTTTTCGGAATAGCTCTGGATGATGTAGGCGCGCTGTTTCAAGATCAGACAGGATAAGGCCTTGAGGCAAGCCCTCTATCCTAGAATCTTTTTCCAAAAGGCAGGCATCTGAAAATACCAGCGAATTCAAACTTATTCTCTCAGCGTGCATCAACTTGTTACCATAAGCTCATCAAGCAACCATCCATAACCCTTGGCCTCCAATTCCAGAGCTAATGATTTATCCCCTGATTTAATAATTTTTCCCTGCACCAAGACATGCACATAATCCGGGCTCACATAGTCCAACAAACGCTGATAATGCGTGATCATCATAATGGATCGACTTGAATCACGCAGTGAATTAACGCCATTGGCAATCATTTGCAAGGCATCAATATCTAGGCCTGAATCTGTCTCATCCAAAATGGCCAATCTTGGCTGTAACACTAACATTTGCAAGATTTCATTGCGCTTTTTCTCACCGCCCGAAAAGCCTTCATTCAACGAGCGCTTCAGAAACTTTTCATCCATATTCACAATCGCAAGCTTAGATCGAACCAGATCTATAAAATCAACCGCATCTAATTCAGGCTCATTCCGGTGACGTCGAAGACTATTGTAGGCAGTACGTAAAAAATACAAATTATTCACGCCGGGAATTTCAACAGGGTATTGAAACGCTAAGAATAACCCCTCTACTGCGCGTTCCTCAGCTTGAAGCGCCAATAAATCTTTTCCTTGATAGCTAATACTGCCCGATAAGACTTCATATTCAGGGCGACCGGCTATTACATTGGACAAAGTACTTTTACCGGAGCCATTCGGTCCCATAATGGCGTGCACTTCACCCGGAGAGATGCTTAAATTAATCCCTTTTAAAATTTCAATTCCGTTAACAGCAACATGGAGATCTTTTATTTCTATCATTTTAATATTCTCCGTAATTGGATTAACCCACAGAACCCTCTAAACTCACTTCCAATAATTTCTGTGCTTCCACCGCAAACTCCATCGGAAGCTCTTGAAAAACGGACTTGCAAAAACCATTCACAATCATGGACACCGCATCCTCTGCTTTAATGCCTCTCTGCTGGCAATAAAACAACTGATCCTCTCCTATTTTGGAAGTCGTGGCCTCATGCTCAACTTTGGCTGATGTATTTTTAACCTGAATATGGGGAAAAGTATGAGCTCCGCACTTGTCCTTTAATAACAATGAATCGCATTGCGTATAATTGCGCGCATTTTCGGCGGTGGGTGATATTCGAACCAATCCTCGATAGGTATTTTGTCCATGCCCTGCCGATATTCCTTTGGCAATAATCGTACTGCGCGTATTTTTTCCAATGTGTACCATTTTGGTTCCGGTATCAGCTTGCTGATAATGATTGGTAAGCGCTACCGAATAAAATTCTCCTACCGAATGATCTCCCTGCAAGATAACACTGGGGTATTTCCAAGTAATCGCCGAGCCTGTTTCCACCTGTGTCCACGAAATTTTAGAATGCGCCCCTCGACAAGCACCCCGCTTCGTCACAAAATTATAAATGCCGCCCTTGCCCTCCGCGTCTCCCGGGTACCAATTTTGCACGGTGGAATATTTAATGCAGGCGCGCTCTAAAGCCACCAACTCCACCACGGCAGCATGCAGCTGATTTTCATCACGCATGGGGGCAGTACAACCTTCTAAATAACTCACATGACTACCCTCGGCTGCCACAATGAGGGTTCGTTCAAATTGTCCTGTATTGGCTGAATTAATGCGAAAATAGGTGGACAATTCCATGGGGCAGCGCACTCCTTTAGGGATATACACAAAAGAACCATCACTGAACACCGCTGAATTCAAGGCGGCGTAAAAATTATCTCTATAGGGGACGACCGTTCCTAGATACTGCTTAATCAGCTCAGGATATGTGTGCACCGCCTCTGAAAACGAACAAAAAATAACACCCGCTTCAGATAATTTTTCTTTAAAGGTGGTCGCTACCGAAACACTGTCAAACACCGCATCCACCGCAATGCCTTGCAACATTTGTTGCTCGTATAAAGGAATACCTAACTTTTTATAGGTCTCCAAAATAGCAGGATCCACCTCGTCTAAACTCTTCGGGCCCTCTTTTTTAGATTTGGGTGCGGAATAATAACTAATGGCCTGAAAATCAATGGCAGGGAATTGTACCTGCGCCCACTCGGGAGGACTCATGCCAAGCCAATAACGATAGGCTTTCAACCGCCACTCTAATAAAAACTTGGGTTCATTTTTTTTAGCTGAAATTAAACGAATGACCTCTTCATTTAAGCCCGGCGGAATAGTTTCAGCATCAACATCCGTCACAAATCCATGCTGATAGCCTTTATTCACAGTCTCTTGTATAAATGCTTGTTCTTGGTTCATCATTTTAAGCTTCGTTACTTTTCTTATAAAATTGCAAAGGCTGACTTAAGGGTTTAGTCATATCCTCTAAACTTAAATTGGCTAATACCGCGTACACCATTTTGTTAATCAACTGCCAATTACCTTTGACCCCACACACGGATTCCCGCTCACATTGACTGTGATTATGTCCGCACTCCGTCATAGCGGGCCTGCCATCCACGGCGCTAATCATTTCAGCCACATTAATTTCTTGAGCACTTTTGGCCAACTGATAGCCTCCACGAACTCCACGCTCCGATGTCAGCAAACCCGCCTCTTGCAGTAATTTCAAAACCTTGCTGGTCGTGGGCACACTCAAGCGCGTGAGCTCTGCTAGCTGGCTCGCACTAAAGTGACCTGAAGTCCGGGCCAAGTGATCCATAATTACAATGGCGTAGTCTGCTAACTTACTAATTTTCAACATAATCTATCTGTATTCTCAAGGATTTTGGGCCAATATAGTACCATAGTTGTACTATATCACAAGCTAGAGCTTGGGAGCACAGCTTCTTTGGTGGAGAAACACTCAATGGATAATTGCATTTAACCCTATTAAATGTTATCAAACCCCCATCATATCCTTCCATCGGAATTCTTTATGGCCCACTTGCATCACTACTCTGAAATCAAGCGCGTTACGCTGATCAATGGTGTCATCAACTTTTTGCTCGCGCTGGTTAAAATACTGATTGGCTACATCGGTCACTCACAAGCCTTAATTGCCGATGGTTTACATTCTTTTTCGGATTTGCTCAGCGATGCGCTGGTGATTTTAGCCGCCAAAGCCGGTGGGAAAACCCCGGATAAGGAACACCCCTATGGACATCGCCGCATTGAAACAGTAGCGGCTATTATTATTGCCATTATGTTAACCGCGGTGGGCCTAGGTTTAGCCTATGACACCATTGATCATCTATTAAAAGGCATACACCTAGTTCCGCCCAGCCTAGCCGTTATTATTACGGCTGTTATTTCAATTATCGCCAATGAAGCTTTGTATCGCTATACGGAAGCGGCGGGCACTAAAATTAACTCTAATTTACTGCACAGCAATGCCTACCACAAACGCAGCGATGCCTTTGTTTCATTGATTGTATTAGCCAGTGTTTTAGGTACCTATCTCGGCATTCCCTATCTAGACGCAACAGCGGCTTTTATCATTGGCGGGCTCATTATTAAAATGGGTATTGCTATGATTATGCAGAGTGTGCACGAGCTCATCGATACTGCTGTCGACAACACGATGTTACAACGCATTATCAAACAAATTAAAGCCGTTTCTGGTGTGCAATCCATTCATCAGTTACGCACACGTTCTTTAGGGGGCAGCATTTTTGTGGATGCGCATATTATTGTAGATCCTAAAATCAGCGTTTCTGAAGGCCACCATATTGCCGAAGAAGTTCATTTAAGCCTAGTAAACCACATTGGCAATGTCATGGATGTCACCGTGCACATTGATCCTGAAGATGACGAACACGAGATGCCTTCCATTGATTTACCCAATCGCGCAGCCCTTCAGAGTCAGCTGGAAAAACACTGGAAAAAATTACCCGGATATGAATACATAGAAAAACTAGTGCTGCACTATCTAAAAGGCCGTCTGGATATAGAGGTGTTCATTAAACTGCACGATACAAAACACTCTCTTCAGGAGTTGTCAAAATTGTATCAAGAGGCCGCCGGCCATATCCCCAAAGTACATCGAGTGACACTCCACTTCAGCCAGTAGGTTCATTTATATGCAGGGGCGCCCCTATCTTTTTTACGATATTGAAACAAGCGGATTAAACAAGTGCTTTGATCAAGTGCTGCAATTTGCGGCGGTCAAAACGGATAGTGAACTCAATGAACTTGAGCGTCATGAAATCCTAATTAAATTAAATCCTGATACCATCCCCTCTCCCTGGGCCAGCATTACACACCGCATTGGTATTAAAGAGCTCGTGCAGGGAGCCCCTGAAGTGGAAGCCATGCGCACTATTCATCAATTGCTGAATACTCCCAACACGATTAGTGTTGGCTATAATACCTTGGGCTTTGATGATGAGTTTTTGCGTTTTAGTTTCTATCGAAATTTATTGGCCCCCTATACCCATCAGTATGCAAATCAATGCAGCCGCATGGACTTGTACCCCATGGCTATTTTGTATTATTTATTTTGCCCAGACCTTATTCAATGGCCTGAAAAAGAGGGTCAGCTTAATTTAAAACTAGAGAATATTAATGCACTGAATCAATTAGCACAGGGTCAGGCCCACAGCGCCATAGTCGATGTACTCGCTACGGTGGAACTTGCTAAGAAATTCAAACAAGAAGCTAAAATGTGGGATTATGTCGTCGGCTATTTTGATAAAAAAACAGAGGCCGAGCGCATGGCGCAATTAACACCCGCCTATAAAAACATCGATGCGCGCTTTAAAGAAGCCCTGCTGATTCAAGGAAAGCTGGGTTCAAAAAACTTTTACCAAGCGCCCGTATTATCTTTAGGACCCCATCTGCATTACAAAAACCAAAGCCTGTGGTTGCGCTTGGACTACCCCGATTTAACTCAGCTTCCCAAAGAGAGCTTTGCCGAATCTTGTTATGTTTTTCGAAAACGCTGCGCGGAACCCCCTATTTTATTACCCACCCTTCCCCGCTTTACAAAATACTTAAGTCCAGAACGCCTCGAGCAGACCCATGCCAATAAAGAATTTTTAGCTCAACATCAAGAACTACTCAATCAAGTCTGTGATTACCATCAAAACTATCAATACCCTAAAGTTGAGAATATTGATCTGGATGCCGCTCTATATCAGCGTGGATTCCCCAGTCGAGAAGAAGAAAGTTTAAACGCCCGCTTTCATAGGAGCCCCGAGAAACAGATTCAATCACTATTGGATCAGTTTTTAAATACTCAGCAATTGCATCAAGCCGTTTTTATTTTAGCGCGAAACTATCCTCAGCTTTTAACAGAGGAACAGAAAAAATTATTCGAGACGCATCGTGAAAAACTTCGAAGCGGTGATGAAAAAACCCTAACTCTAGATTACACCTCCAAGCCACGACTCAGCATCAAAGCAGCCCTACAAGAGCTCGACAACATACTCCAGAATGAAACTTTAGATGAACAGCAGTTGGAATTATTAAAGGAGCTTAAAGCCTATTTGGGTTCTTTTTGATATAAAATCACAACTCAAGATGAATAAGCCAAGCATAGCCTACCCATAATACAAGTTTTAACTTGTTCCCAACGTTTGCTGGATTAAATTTAGCAGAGTTAAATAAAGATTTTCAGCTCGTAGTATTTACGGGGTTAGCTGATCTATTCATCGGCTTTGCCGGACCGTAGGGCCAATTCACGATAAAATGTGCAGGATTGCACATTCAATCCATCAGCTTTGCTGATGACCGTAGGGCCAATTCACGACAAAATGTGCAGGATTGCACATTCAATCCATCAGCTTTGCTGATGACCGTAGGGCCAATTCACGACAAAATGTGCAGGATTGCACATTTTGCCCAGCGGCAAAGCCGCTGACCCCGAGTCTTCGAGGGGCAAAGCACAGGGATGTGCTGCAGCAATTGGCCTTTCACATGTCAAGAATTGTAGATTAAACTATCTTCCAAAGGGCAATTCATGAATTGCCCCTACAACACAAGGCACAGGGATGTGCCGCAGCAATTGCCCCCACAAAACGCCCCATTTTGCGTAGGGGCGCCCCTTGTGTGCGCCCACTTTTGTTTTTGGGCGGGCCTCGTGCCCACTTTTAAAAAAATATTTGAACACCTTAAGGCCACCTCTCGAAATGATTATTTTGGTGTCTGGCTCCGCTGGAAAAGATTTTAACCCATTGATTTAATGTGTTGCGGTGCCTGACTCCAAAATAAAAATCAAACATTTTGAATAAATAGAGGTGCCCTTAATATTTCCTTAAGTTTTGTAGTCTATCATCTTAGATAAACGTACTTTAACGCCCTCTTTCGCATGAGGGCATTAACCAGGATCAGGAAAAACGATTATGAAATCTCAGCTAATGACGTTGATTCGTACTTTCTACGATGACAAAAAGGGGATATGGCGAAAATTATTTGGGGATCAAGCCAACATTAAAGCGCTTCGAACATTTCTAAATACGCTGCCTGATGCCGAAATATCCAATGACCAGGTTCAGAACATTCAAGCACTTCGAACATTTCTAAATACGCTGCCTGATGCCGAAATATCCAATGACCAGGTTCAGCAATTAGCTGAAATAATACAGCGTGGTTTAACTGAGACTACGGAGGACTCTGCCTCCCGCACTACTTTTAATCAGATAAACTCCTTTTTCTTAACTCCGGAGAATCACAGCACCCTCAAGCCCCGAGGCCTGGTGGACATTGAAAGTCTGGAACGGGTAGCAAGAAAGCTGTTTCCTCAGCGAGTTGAAACACCCTTCATTCAACTCCTCTTAACAGACTCAGACGAATTTACGCGACTGATTAAAAATTTCTATGATTTTCAGTGCGCAATTAAACTCTTCCCTCAGCAGAAGGATACCTTGATGCGGCAGGCTGAAATACACCTCATTCAACCCCTCTTAACCAACCCAGCCGAATTTACGCGGCTGATTCTAAACCCTCATGGTCTGATTCCAAGCTTTAATCGTCTAGCACATGTAACCAGCCTCTTCCCTCAGCAGAAGGATACCTTGATGCGGCAGGCTGAAATACACCTCATTCAACCCCTCTTAACCAACCCAGCCGAATTTACGCGGCTGATTAGAAGCCTTAATGTTCTAGAGCATGTAACCAAGCTCTTACCTCGACAGGCTGATGCCTTGATACAGACTCTCTTAACAAAACCAGCCGAATTTAGGAGACTGATTCGAACCAGCTTTGCTTTGGAGTGGGCAGCGAGGCTCTTCCCTCAACACCCTGAAATATTCGGAAAGCCCTCTGTAGCAGAAGCCTATGACGCACTCCTTAAACGACTAAGTTCTTCTTCAGAGATCAGAAAAAATGCTCGTCTGCTTGCCCAAGGAGGACGTAATCCGAAACACCCTAATGGAAAATTTTGTTTTTTTTCAAAACTCCCAGAGGATGTATTGAAAAAAATTGCCGCACTCACCGGAAATCCAGAGGCGCATAGTGAAAAAGAAGCAGGTATCATTGCCAGAGAAGAGGTATTTTGGGGAAGGCCTTTAGACCGACTTAGAAATCGAAAATAATTTGTACGAAAAAGCTCTTCGTCCGACCCCCTACGCAAGAAGTTCAAATATTTCCATCTGCTCTCTTTTTTTATCCAGACTGCGCACAATACAATAATTTCGAAATATCAATGATTTTCGAGAAGTAGTTACCCATTAATACTTCATCATGGACATCACCAACATGCAATAAAACAGGCTTGACTGAAAAATTTCTGGGTAATGCTAGGCGATCAATTTTTTATTGGACATCGGCAATAACATCCGAACGAATTCCTTTGAAGGCAAATTTAATCTCACACAGATAAAGCACGCCAAATTTCGCCTGAACAAGATAGTCAATTTGACAACCTTTTTGACGGTCTGTTTTTCTCTGAAAAAATGGACCATCATTTACAATCTCATCCGGATAAACACCCAATAAATTTTTTATTTGTTTTCTATTATTTAAAACAAGATTTTCAATAGTTTTAATTCTTCATGCCGTCCTATAAACTTAGCCATTGGTTAAGGGCACCTCTATTTATTCAAAATGTTTGATTTTTATTTTGGAGTCAGGCACCGCAACACATTAAATCAATGGGTTAAAATCTTTTCCAGCGGAGCCAGACACCAAAATAATCATTTCGAGAGGTGGCCTTAAGCACATCCTATCCATCTATTTTTCCAATGCGGCGTTATAGCCGCAAATCAGCAATTGTCAATTTGTGAATATTCTGCGCCATAAGTACTCCTAACATGCTCATTATTATATGTTTTTTAATTTTTGAAGCTGGAGGCAAGACCTGACTTTGTCAATTTGAAATGGGCGCGGCACCCCTTGTCCTTTTTTAGCTATCACCCCATGGCTTGTCTGCGGGGCCCAGTTTAAATCATTTCTTTTTTCGTTCTCCCATGTTTCACGCGGGAAATGCATTTTACTTATTTTAATCTGGGTCCGGCGCCTTCGCATGGGATAACAGCACTGGGGTAGACCCAGGCAGTTGCTACGAATGCGTTACTTGATCTCGAATATAAGAAGGCTCTGCCGCTTCTGCGCTCGTCCACTCTTTGCGCTGATATTTTTGTGCTGCAATCACCAGCATGGCCTTGGCCTCAGAATAAAGTTCAGGATGAACTGCACTGAGCTGTGTTTTTAAACGCTGCGTCAATTCTGCTTCATACACTGACCAAGCATTGCCTGCCGCCACATACACTTCAGATTGAGGCAGTGTAAGTTCAGCAGGAGCAGACAAAGCATCAGGAATTTTAGTCTGCATCACCTTTTCTGAATCAATTTCATATACACCCCAATACATCGCCTGCATACGCGCATCCAAAGCGGCTACCACTTGCTCAGCGGCATAATGCTGATAAGCACTTTGCGCCAAGCTCTGTAAACTTGAAATCGCAATCAGCGGACAATCCACTCCATAAGCTAAACCTTTTGCCACGCCCAGAGCAATCCTCAAACCCATAAAACTACCGGGGCCCTGCCCAAACGCAATCGCATCGAGTTGTGACAAGCTTAGAGAGGCCTCGGCCAAGACTTCATCGATCATCGGTAGGATAAATTCAGACTGCTTTTGTGGAACTCGCTGATCACGAGACACGGTTTCAGTTCCCACACATAGGGCCACTGAGCAAGCTTCAGTAGAAGTATCAAAGGCTAAGAGTCTAAGCATGCGGCATTGTAACAAAGCCTCCTCTCCTATACCATTCCAGACATTACACTTGTATGATCTGCTTAATAATAGCCTCAGATGAAGACACCCGATCAAAATATTTTAAGCGTTTCCGCGCTCAATGCCTGTGCCCGCTCTCTGTTGGAGGAGGCCTTAGGCCATATTTGGATTGAGGGCGAAATTTCTAATCTCGCTCAACCCAGCTCCGGTCACTGCTACTTTTCTTTAAAAGATGCAGATGCCCAAGTGCGCTGCGCTTTATTTCGAGGCCAACGCCAAAAATTCAATTTTGAGCTCAAAAATGGACTGCACGTATTACTGCATGCAGAAGTCAGTCTTTATGAGCCTCGCGGTGACTATCAACTCATTGTTTCTCACGTGGAAGCAGCGGGTGAGGGTTTACTGCAACGCGCTTTTGAAGCCCTAAAAAAGAAGTTGGATGCCGAGGGTTTATTTTTAGAACTTCACAAAAAATCCATTCCAAAATTTCCAAAACAAATCGGTATTATTAGCTCAGCTACGGGAGCGGCCCTCCACGATATCTTACATGTACTGAAACGCCGTTTTGCCAGCATCCCGGTTATTATTTATCCCGCACAAGTTCAAGGAGAGCGCGCCAGTGCGCAACTCATCCAAGCCATACACACGGCCAATCAGCGCCAAGAATGTGATGTCTTAATACTCGCGCGCGGGGGTGGATCTTTAGAAGATTTATGGCCTTTTAATAACGAAGCACTGGCCTATGCTATTTTTAACAGCACGATCCCTATCATCACGGGGGTAGGGCATGAAGTGGATTTCACCATTGCGGATTTTGTGGCCGATGTGCGCGCCCCAACCCCTTCTGCGGCGGCGGAACTTGCGAGCCCCCATGCGGCTGAATATATACAGATCACGCAGCAGTTACGCAATCGCCTAACACACCTCATCACCACCTTTATAAAACAAACACAGCTGAGCTTAAGCAATTTAAGCAAACGATTACAGCATCCCGAACATCGCATTCAACTCTTTTCTAAGGAGCTTATGCAACTTCAGAAGCAATTCAAAATTCAAATGCATTATTATCTTCAACGCAACGAATCTGCACTACGATCTTTGATGGATAAACTCCATGCCTATAGCCCCCTGGATACTCTAAAACGCGGCTTTGCTATCGTTAAAAAAGACTCCGATCAATCCATTTTGCGCAAAGCCACTGAGGTCAAGACGGGGGATCTGATTAGCGCAACTTTAGCCGAAGGAAGCCTTAAAGCCCGCGTGCTTTGACACAAGGCAACCCCCCCAGCAACCCAATGTACAAAAAGTTAGTTCGCCCTTACTAGACACAGGATGAGTTTCAAGATCATCAATTTTAGGCGAGTAACTCCGAAAAATTAACTATATGGCTAAAGTATTGAGCATCACCAACACCTTCAGTCACGCCATTAACATGAATCAAAACCGGCATAATTGAAAACCCTCTTGGCAAATGAAAGTTTTCTATTTTTTCCTTCATTTGGCTGATAACTGTTGACTTAATCTCATCTTTTGAAAACTTAATTTCACACGCATAAAGAACATTGCTCTTTGTCTGAATTAAATAATCTATCTGGCAACCCCTTTTTCTTATTTGAGCTCTTTGAAAATAAGGATTGTCTGTCACAATATCAACAGAATGGATGTTCAATTTTTTCCAAACAAATTCTCGATTATTTAGAACCAAATTCTCAAACTGCAAACCCATAATGCTGTTAAACCCGGAAAGAGATGATAAAGGCTGTCTGTCAAAGTGTTTAGCCTCTATTTTGCTTTTATTGGCCTCAATATATTTTAGGTAAAAGCGAATATAATTGTCAGACAATCGATAATGGCTAAGAGCAGACT
>JAKFXE010000035.1 GCA_021731545.1 Coxiellaceae bacterium | reverse complement strand
CTTTTAGTATTCGACGCTATGTGGCCCGCCGTATTCGGAAATACAGTCATCAACGTCATGCTCAGCTGGAAAAAGTAATTACCGATGTAACACCCTCGGCGGTCATCGAAGCTTTAGAAAAGCAGGGAGCACAACAAATGATTCATGGACACACTCATCGGCCCGCGATTCACGCATTGGATGCTACTACGCGCAGAATTGTATTAGGCGCCTGGCACGAAGGAGGAAGTGCATTGTTTTATTATTCGAATGGAGAATGTGAGCTAAACGAATTTTAATCCAACACCGAGTCTCGAGCTTCCAACATCATTTTTTTCATTCTGCGTACTGCCTCTTCCATTCCCACAAAAACAGCATCCGCTACTAAACTGTGTCCAATATTAAGTTCATGAATTACAGGAATTGAAGCAATCGGCGCCACATTGGCGCGATTTAAACCATGACCTGCATTTACGATTAAACCCGACTGAGCGGCATGTTCTGCAGCTTTCAGTATTGTATCAAGCTCTTGGTGTTCAAGATCCCCTTCCCAGGCTTTTTCGGCATAAGCGCCTGTATGCAGCTCGATGGCAACAACTCCACAACGTTGCGCGGCATCGACCTGCTTAAGATCAGGATCAATAAATAAAGAAAGCTTAATACCAGACTCCATTAACCTATGACAGAATGCTCGCAACTTAGCTTCTTGCCCCAAAACATCCAAGCCCCCTTCGGTGGTTAGCTCCTCACGTTTCTCAGGCACTAAACAACAAAATTCGGGTTTGATTTTTTGAGCGATTTGCAACATTTCATCGGTGGCCGCCATCTCTAAATTCATTGGCACAGTAAGCACTTTTTTTAAGCGCTCCAGATCATGGTCTTGAATATGCCGCCGATCTTCACGCAAATGTAAGGTAATGCCATCTGCCCCACCTTTAATCGAGCTCAAGGCCGCTTCAACAGGATCCGGATAAGCGGAAGCCCGCGCTTGGCGTAAGGTAGCGACATGATCGATATTAACCCCCAGACGGATTTTGTTTTTCTTCATAGTGCGTACCCTCTCTTTTTAAGCTGTTCTTATTACACTGCGTAGGGGCGCTCCTTGTGTGCGCCCAAAAGAATTGTCCCTACATCAATAATTCTCGACTGGCGACAGGCTTATGACCCAAGTGCGAGCTTAATGCTAAACGCATTAAACGCTTAGCATCTTTTAGACTTTGTTCATCCCGCAATTGATCTTGGTGAAAAGCCAATAAACTCTTCCCCTGAAATAGATGCGCTTCCTCAGCGCCATCAGAGGAGCGCAAAAAACCTATTTCAGGATGATAGTAATAATAGGCTTGCTCGTTAATCGCCATACCCGACTGCGCTTCACAGTGCAAAGACAATCCATAGCCTAACTCATGCAGCAAATTTTTCTCAAAAATGCGCAGAGCATGTTCAATGGCTTGGGCTTTATATAAAGCCGACAAGGTCATTTGATAAATATGATATACATGGGGGTAAGGATCTTGTCGATGCAAGAGGCGCAACAATAACTCATTTAAATAAAGACCGCACAACAGGGATTTTCCACGGAGCCAATAGGCAGAGCCCTCGACTTCCAATAAATTCAGTGTTTTTAGTTCTCCCTGACCTGACCAGGAGGCCAACATGGGCGTAAAAGGCTGCAAGGCGCCACGATAGCGCGACTTTGGGCCTCGGGCGCTGCGCGCCACCACGCTCACACGCCCATGCTGCTGTGAAAAAAAATCAATTAATAGACTGGTGTTTCGATAAGCTCGGCGATGCAATACATAGACGGGCGTTAAAGGAACTCGATTCATCCATCATTCTCCATAACCCAGATGATTCAAGAGCTGTTCGTTGTCAGCCCAATTCGATTTTACCTTAACCCAGAGTTTTAAAAAAACTTTTTGTTCAAAATAGCGCTCCATATCCAGGCGCGCCTCTTCCCCTACACGCTTTAAAGTCTCACCACCCTTGCCAATCACAATAGCCTTTTGGCCTTCTTTTTCAACCCAGATAACCGCAGCAATTTTTAAAATACCCTCATGCTGTTCGATGGCTTCAATGGCTACCGTCAAAGCATAAGGCAGCTCTTGACCTAAGTGACGCGTTAGCTTTTCACGAACCATTTCAGAGGCTATAAAACTATCGCTACGATCGGTTATTTGATCCGCCTCGTAAAAATGAGGACTTTCGGGTAAATAGTGAATAATTAATTTCTGAAGCTCAGATAACTGAATTCCATTTTTCGCTGAAATGGGAATAATGTGCTCAAAAGAATGGCGTTGGCTTAACCTATCCATGAAAGGTAACAATCTTGAGCGATCACGTACCATGTCCACTTTATTAATGACTAAAATAACGTTTGATTTCTCCTGTATCAATAACTGAAGAACAGATTCATCTTGATCGTTCCAATGCAGGGCCGTTATCACGAATAAAACCAGATCTACCTCTTCTAAAGAGGACCTGGCCGCTTGATTCATTAGGCGATTTAAAGTTCTGGACTCTTGTTGATGCAATCCGGGCGTATCTACAAAAATCATTTGCACAGAGTCTAGGGTTTTAACGCCTAAAATTTGATGCCGCGTGGTTTGAGGTTTATTTGAGGTGATGCTCAGTTTTTTTCCGACTAAAGCATTGAGCAAAGTCGACTTGCCCACATTAGGTTGACCCACAATAGCGATAAAACCACAGTGTGTTTGAGTACTCATGTTTTGGGTAGCCACTCCAAATATTTTTCTGCAGCCTGCTGTTCCGCATTGCGACGATTCGTAGCCTCGCCCAGGGTTAGATGCTCCAAGCCCTCAATACGACAAGAAACTTGAAAGGTTTGATTATGGGCAGCGCCTAAGACGGCGACGATTTTATAATCCGGCAAAGGTAATTTATTCGCTTGAGTCCATTCCTGAAGAGCAGACTTCGCATCCTTATCCACCACCAAACGCGTATAATCTTCAAAATTTTGCTCAAACCACCCCAGTACGCATTGAGCACAGCGCTCAATGCCTCCATCTAAATAAATGGCACCTATAATAGCCTCAAGCGCATCGGATAAAATAGAGGCTCGCTCACTACCCCCGCTTTTAAGTTCAGCCGCGCCCAAACGCAAACATTCATTTATTTTCAAGTTTTTGGCTAAGCGCCCTAAGATTTCACCATTGACCAAAGAGGCTCGAATGCGGCTTAAAGCACCCTCTTGCAAATCGGGAAATCGCTGATACAGTTCTGAAGTCACCACAAAACTTAAAACAGAATCACCCAAAAATTCTAAACGCTCATTACTGTTTTTACCTAAGCTGCGATGGCTCAACGCCGTCCTTAACAGTTCCGAATCTTTAAACTGATAGCTTAAATTGAGCTGTAATTGAGCTAATGCGTCCATCAATGAATCACTTCACCTATGCGAGTCCAACGAACCCTATGATTTTCTGAATCCCAACTCATCATAATAAAAATAGCCTTACCAATTAAGTTTTCTTCCGGAACAAAGCCCCACATACGGCTGTCATCGCTATCATCACGATTATCACCCATCATAAAATAATGTCCTGGTGGAACAACCACATCATAGTGCGTGGAATCACCCCCATTGATTTGTACCAATATATCGTGCTGAACACCCACCAAATTTTCAGACTTCAAGTAAGCAGGATATTGGCGCCCTCCGGGTTCAACATCAAAACTCTTGGAAATCAGTTTTTGATCTGCCAAAACACCGTTGATATAGAGCATTTTATTTTTGTAAACGATGTGATCTCCTGGCAAACCAATAACGCGCTTTACAAAAACCACTTTTGTGTCTACAGGCCAACGAAAACAAACGATGTCCCCACGCTTAGGCTCAGAGACCGGAATAATTTTGCTATCCAACACCGGAAGCCGTAAACCATAGGAAAATTGGCTCACCACAATAAAATCGCCAGGCAAAATAGTGGGCTCCAGTGAACCCGTCGGCACGCGATAAGGTTGCGCGATAAAGGAGCGAATCACCCACACCAATAACAACACCGGAAAAAAGGAGCGCGCATAATCGATGACTAAGGGCATAGGCTTGCCTTTAGCACGACGCTTTTTCGCTAAAAATAGACTATCTATCAGCATGATAAGGCCGCTGAGCGCTGTGACTGCCGTTAAATAAAATGCAAAATTAAAATCGATCATTTATTTTCCTTATATTTATTTTTCTACTCTGAGCACCGATAAAAAAGCCTCCTGCGGAATGCTCACTCTACCGACCTGTTTCATACGCTTCTTACCTGCCTTTTGCTTTTCTAACAATTTTCGCTTACGCGAAATATCTCCACCATAACACTTTGCTGTTACATTTTTTCTCAAGGCCTTCACCGTTGTTCGGGCAATGATCTTAACACCAATGGCAGCCTGAATGGCCACATCAAACATCTGGCGCGGGATAAGCTCTTTCAGTCGCTCCGTTACCTCACGCCCCCGAGACAAAGTATGTTCTCGATGCACAATGATGGACAAAGCATCCACTTTTTCCTCATTAATCAAAATATCAAGCTTCACTAAATCCGCCGCCTGAAAATGATCAAAGCCATAATCTAAAGAAGCAAAACCTCGGCTCACCGATTTTAAGCGATCAAAAAAATCCATCACCACTTCATTCATCGGCAGCTCATAACAAAGCGAGACTTGATTGGTCAGATACAACAACTTCTTTTGAACACCCCTCTTTTCAATGCACAGGGTAATAACATTTCCCAGGTATTCTTGAGGAAGCAGCATATTAGCCACCACAATGGGCTCTCGAATTTCTTGAATCAATACAGCCTCAGGCAATCGACTGGGATTGTCAATATACAGTGTTTCACCTTTTTTGGTGATGACTTCATACACCACCGTAGGTGCAGTTGTAATTAAATCTAAATTATATTCACGCTCTAAGCGCTCTTGCACAATTTCCATGTGCAGCATGCCTAAAAAACCGCAGCGAAAACCAAAACCTAAGGCCTCAGAACTTTCAGGCTCGTAAAATAAAGCCGCATCATTTAAACGTAATTTCGATAAGGCCTCGCGAAAAGCCTCATAATCTTCCGAATTAATCGGAAATACGCCCGCAAAAACTTGGGGCTTTATTTGCTTAAAACCAGCTAAGGCTTGAGCAGCAGGCCGCTTGGCATGCGTTAAAGTATCCCCCACGGGAGCCCCAAAAATATCCTTGATGCCCGCCACCACAAAACCCACTTCGCCTGCGTACAGAGCCTCTCGCAATTGTCGTTTTGGGGTAAAAATACCCACTTGATCCGCAGGATAATCTTTAGCCGTCGACATCACGCGGATTTTGTCCCCTTTCTTTAAAGTTCCTTGTTTGATACGCACTAAAGAAACCACGCCCAAATAGCTGTCAAACCAAGAGTCGATAATCAAGGCCTGCAATTCTGCGTTACGATCCCCTTCTGGCGCAGGAATCGTTCGAATAAGCTGCTCTAATAAATCGGGAATACCCATACCGCTTTTTGCGCTGACTGAAATCGCATAGGAAGCATCAATACCAATCACATCTTCAATTTCCTGCATCGCGCGCACCGCATCAAACTGAGGCAAGTCCATTTTATTTAAAACTGGCACTACTTCTAAACCTTGTTCAATCGCGGTGTAACAGGTCGCGACCGTTTGCGCTTCTACGCCCTGCGCGCCATCCACCACCAACAAGGCGCCCTCGCAAGCGGCCAACGAGCGAGAGACTTCATAGGTGAAATCCACATGGCCTGGCGTATCGATAAAATTCAATTGATATTCATGACCATCCTCGCTTTTGTAGTGCAAGGTGACACTTTGGGCTTTGATGGTAATACCGCGCTCACGCTCAATGTCCATGGAGTCGAGCACCTGCGCTTTCATTTCTCGGTCCGACAAGCCCTCGCAGCGTTGAATAAAGCGATCGGCTAAAGTCGATTTACCATGATCAATATGCGCAATAATGGAAAAATTACGAATATAGTTTTGGGGCGTTACTTGATCGGGTTCTTGACTCATTTTTATCTCAAAAAAGTTTTAATCTTGTTTATCTCTCCCCTTGTGGGAGAGGTCGAGATGGATCGCATTTGCGATCCATCGAGGGTGAGGGGTTTATTTCCCCCATAAAATCAAGGCCCAAACCGCACAAGCATTCACTAAGCTCAATAACACCGCTCCCGCCGCAATATCCTTCGCTCTGCCGGATAAACCATGATGTTCTCGCCCTATGCGATCCACCGTGGTCTCAATAGCAGAATTCAATAATTCCGCGACCAAAACCAACAACCAGCTCATCACTAAAAGTGCTCTTTCTACCGCGCTTTCGCCCCAATACACCGCCAAAGGAAGTAAAACCAAGGAAAGGATGAGCTCCAATCGAAACGCCAGCTGATGCTGAAGGCTCGCCCACAGGCCTTGCAGAGCATAGCGCAGTGCTTTAAGCAGCTGATGCACGATTTTCATAAATCCCTCGAAACAAAGCGCTCATTTTACATTGAATAAGCAGGCACTCAACTGCTTTCACACAAGATCAGGACTAACGATAGCCGCCAAGACCTCATTCACATAAATTAAAGGCCATTGTGCTCGCTCCCAGGGCGAGATCTTCCACTCCTGAAGCAATTTCTTCAGTGTATGCGTTCCCACTCGGCCCGGCACTGCACAACGCTCGCCTCCTTGGCGAAAACGAATGCTCACCTGATCGCCCACTTTTAGCGAGAGCTGCCGAACGGCTTGCTCAATCGCACTGTATTTTTCGGCCCCCACCCACTGCAGCAACTCTGCGGCCTCTTCCTTCCAAGCAAAACTTTTTTTAGGCTTTTCAGATAACGCCTGTGGCATTACATACAATCTATGATTAAAACGCCGGCATTCAATATCACCCCAGCAGACCCGAGGCTGCGCATCCTCTTTAGCATTGACCAGATGCTGCATTAACTCATGCAATTGCCTGGCTTCTGGCACTGGAAAATTTAAACTTTTAAACCAATAACGCAGCACATTGCGCTGACGAGCTTCGCTCAATTTTTTTAATGCCTGCAGATTCAGCTGAAATGGATCTTCTGTTTTTAATCGAATTAAGTCTTGAGATCCCAACTCATCCAAAAGATCCGAAGCTTCAGCGCAGTGCTCTGCGCTGCGCGCCATCAGTTTGAGCGCTGAAGGCCATTTTTTCTGTACTGCTTTTAAGACCGCGTGCCGCAAAAAATTACGGCTTAAGGCTTCTTGCTCATTACTTTCATCTTCAATCCACTGCAAGGCATAAGAGCGTGCATACTGCTCAAGCTCAATGCGAGACAGTTTAAGTAGAGGTCGGCATAACACACCTTTTCCTAAAGGTTTCTTAAAAGGCATTGAAGCCAAGCCCTTAGGGCCCGCGCCCCGCAAGAGCTGCAGTAAAAAAGTTTCAGCTTGGTCGTTTAAATGATGTGCGGTGAGCATCACCTCATTTTCTTGCAACAATTCAGACAATGCTCGATAGCGCGCAGCTCGTGCCGCCGCCTCCAAACCTAAGTCTGCACGAGCCTCAACACGCACGGGAATAATTTTTAGAGGAATATTTAATTCCGCGCACTGTTTTTGGCAATGCATAAGCCATGCATCCGCATGCGGACTTAAACCATGGTGAATGTGCACGGCCTCTAACAAAAGAGAAGGATTTGCTTTTCGAACTTCAGAAAATAAATGCAATAATACGCTGGAATCCATCCCACCACTGTAGGCCATCCAAATTTTTCGATACGATTGATATTGAACAGGATTTTCTAACAACTACTTCTTACCCACATCCAATAGACGTTGGTAGCGTTTTTCCAAAACTTCATCGATACTCAGGCTTTCCAGCTGATTTAGATTAGCGATTAAACGCTCTTTTAAGCCAGCAGCCATTGCAGGGATATTGCGATGCGCACCCCCCAAGGGTTCGGGCACAATTTCATCAATCAAGCCCAAAGAATGCAAACGCTCGGCCGTTAAATTCAACGCTTCTGCCGCTTCGCCTGCTTTAGAGGCACTCTTCCACAAAATAGAAGCACAGCCCTCGGGCGAAATCACAGAATAATAACTGTATTGCAGCATCAATACGCGATCGCCCACCCCAATCGCCAGTGCTCCACCGGAACAACCTTCACCAATGACGGTACAAATAATAGGTGTTTTTAAATTCGACATAACAAATAAATTGCGCGCAATGGCCTCACTCTGATTAGTTTGCTCAGCTTCCATTCCAGGATAGGCCCCTGGCGTATCAATAAAGGTAAGCACCGGCAATTTAAAGCGTTGCGCCAATTCCATTAAACGCAGTGCTTTTCGAAAAGCTTCTGGAGTGGCCATGCCAAAATTACGCTCTACTTTTTCTTTAGTGCCTCGACCTTTTTGATGACCAATAATCACCACCGGTTTATCGTCTAGGCGAGCAATACCCCCCACAATCGGTGCGCCACGCGCACCATGACGATCGCCGTGCAGCTCATCAAAATCCGTAAAGATATGCTCAATATAGTCCAAGGTATAAGGGCGCAAAGGGTGGCGCGCCATTTGCACGATTTGTTGTGCACTCAAAGAAGCAAAAACAGTACGCGTTAATGCTTCGCTCTTTAACTGAAGACGCGAAATCTCTTCGCTTAAATTAACCGATTGTCCTGCTCCCACACAACGCAGGGCCTCAATTTTTTCTTGAAGCTCTTGAATGGGTTGCTCAAACTCCAAATAATCTAGACTCATGTTTTCTCACTCGCTTGAATATTCATATGATCCACTCGCGCAGGCGAGAGCGTTGCGCTTTTTAAAAATTCTGTGGCACCACAATGCGGGCAAATGCCCGCTGACACTGCTTGCTCAGCGGGCGTTAAAGGATTGCGGCAACCATAACACTGAATCGTAGTGGTCTCTTCGAGCTTTTCATTTATCGCCACACGCTTATCAAAGACAAAACATTCTCCCTGATAATGCGCGCCTCCGCATTGCTCAAAGTAATTTAAGATCCCGCCTTCCAATTGATAGACTTCTTTAAACCCACGCTCCAACATCAGTTGTGTTGCTTTTTCACAGCGCACTCCGCCCGTGCAAAAACTGACGATGGCTTTGTTTTTTATCTCTTCGGGAAGCCGCTCAATTTCCTTAGGGAAGTCACGAAAGGATTTAATGTTTAAATGCAGGGCGGATTCAAAACTCCCCAAACGAACCTCATAGTCATTTCGGGTATCCAAAACAATCATGTCCTTGCCCTGCTCGTACCACTGCCTGAGTTCCTGGGGGCTCAAATGCGGGGCTGTTTGGCGCTCGGGTTGAATTTCAGGATGGCCCATCGAAATAATTTCTTTTTTAAGGCGCACCAACATCCGCGTAAACGGTTGTGAATGGGAGAAGCTTTCTTTATAGCTGAGACCAGCAAAGTAAGGGCTCGCCTCTAAAACGTGCTTGAAAGAGGCCACCGACTCGGCGCTTCCAGCCAAAAACAGATTGATGCCTTCAGTGCTTAATAAGACAGTCCCCTTGAGCTTTAGCGCCAAGGCGGCCTCCTTTAGCTGGGCCCGCACGCCCGGAAGCTCGGCCTCTGGCACCGTCACAAACTTATAGGCCGCAATATTCGTAATATTCATAGCATCCTCTACACAAAGGCTGGCTAGTATATACCGATTTACCCCCAAGATGCGAGATTCCGGCAGGGCCTTCATACTGGCTTAATAATTCTGTTCTATACTGATTTCAGTTATCGCTATTTTCACAGAGGAGGGTTTTATGCCCACTACAGAAGACTTTCAAGGCGCAGCCAACAGAGGTGATCTTTCAAGACTAAAGGAACTATGGGAGCAAATCACCACTCCTGAAGGCAAGAGCGCGATGATCGCGGCAGGGGATTATGAGGCTTTTCGCTATGCGGCTCGCAGGGGTCATCTGCTGGTGCTGGAAAAACTGCGCGAGTGGGCTAGCGATGCGCAAAAGAGCGCGATGATCGTGGCAGAGGGGTATGAGGCTTTTCGCGATGCGGCTGGCAGGGGTCATCTGCCGGTGCTGAAACAGCTATGGGCGTGGGCACCCGAGCAACATAGCGCGATGATCGAAGCAAGGGATTATAGAGGGGATTATCCGGCTTTTCGCGAGGCGGCTGGCGGGGGTCATCTGCCGGTGCTGGAAAAACTGCGAGAGTGGGCTACCCTTGAGCAACGCAGTGCGATGATCAAGGCAAGTGATTATCTAGGGGATTATGCGGCTTTTCGCTATGCGGCTGACCGGGGTCATCTGCCTGTGCTGGAAAAGCTGTGGGCGTGGGCTAGCGATGCGCAAAAGAGGGCGATGATCGCGGCAGAGACTTATGGGGAGGGTTATGCGGCTTTTCGCGCGGCGGCTCGCAGGGGTCATCTGCCGGTGCTGGAAAAACTGCGAGAGTGGGCTACCCTTGAGCAACGCAGTGCGATGATTACGGCGCAGGATTATGCGGCTTTTCGCGAGGCGGCTGGCGAGGGTTATCTG
The DNA here is from genome assembly GCA_021731545.1 of Coxiellaceae bacterium. GTDB lineage: Bacteria > Pseudomonadota > Gammaproteobacteria > Coxiellales > Coxiellaceae > CAIQCE01. The sequence continues at coordinate 23,514 of JAKFXE010000035.1, read as the reverse complement.
CTCGTGCTGGAAAAGCTGTGGGACTGGGCTACGCCCGAGCAACGGAGCGCGATGATCGCGGCAGGGGATTATGCGGCTTTTTATAAGGTGGTTAGAAAAAACTATCCTGCTGTTATCAACTGGCTGCTCTTATATCCGAGTATGCTAGCCCATGCTGAAATGCACCAAAATGAGTATGGTGATTATGTAAATCCTTTTATCGCCACTCAACTCAGCACACTGCAGGTACGCTCTCAAGCGTATGCACTAGAACATCCTGGGGTTGCTTTTGATGTCAGCGATCCTGATGAAATTAAACGCGGCTTTTACATGGCGCGCAATTTGATTCGTCGTACGCACCCGGCTTCCGCTGAAACACCTGCCTTGTTGGCAGAATTGAATTTCTTATTGAATATTCCGGCTGTTAGAGCTTTGGCACATCAGCGTGTTGAAAATGGCCCCGAGAATGAGTTGATACGATTAGCCATTACCACGGGTAATCAACTGGCGGCGACTGTTTTATTAGCCATTCCTGAAGTTCAAAGACTGGCGCTGCAAAATAATTATTATCACACGGAGGCTCAGGGCGGACTGGATTTAAGAGCGCTCGCCCAAAATCGCGAATCTGCTATGCAGGCCTTAAGCGTAGGGGAGCAAAAGCGATTAGCACAAGCAGAGGCGCATTATAAGCCTTTGATGGAGCGCGAAGGCATTGAAAAACTATTTGAAGACTTCCGTAAACAACTAGTAGCTCGATACACAGAAAATCCCGCAAGCGTTATGATTAAGGATCAAAAAACTCCACTGCCTGTAACATGGAAAGATTTTCAGGACTTGTCTCTCACGGAAGCGGAGCGCGCAGAAGCTCTTAAGGCCTATTATCAGCACACTGATCATACGGTCCTTCGCTATCTCAGCAAACCTAATGCTTGGATGGCACCGAATGCGAGCTATGTGGTTGTTAATCCTGATCGTCGTGAAGAACGTTGGGCTACTTTTGAGGAGTACAAGGGCTTGATTGTCTTGTTGTGCTTAGCCGCTCAAGACACCAGCATGCCGCCTCAAGCAGGCTCTGCCCAAGATCGCCTGACTCATTTTCTGACAGAATTAGCCTTAATCGCTCGTGCGCATAATTGGGATAAGACACGAACACAGTCAGGGCGCTCAAGCCCAGAACACTATGATGATTTAGAAGGCGACAAACCCAGCTGCTTTTCAGGGGTGAAAAGACGCCTTTTCCAATCCGTAGTCGATCATCCCTTGCTTAAGATGATGGATATTCCACAAGAGTTGAACGAATTTATTCGAGCTCAACTAAAGGCTCAACTGGAGTCTATGAGCGCCGAGGAAAAATCAGAACTTTTAGCAGCCTGGAACAACTATTGTATTAGCTTAGAGTCTTCAGAGGCAGAACCCCTCGGAGCACTTCACATCGATGAAACAAAACAAAAAGCTTTTCTAGCAAGCCTGCGTGAAAAATACAAAGATCAGTTTGATGCAGTCTCTGAGGCAACAGTGAAACACGCTTTTATTGCAGAAGATCATGGCATACAAGCACTTAAGCTTTCGAGATACTGTGATTTTAGTCAGCTGCTGCAGGTGAGCAGCCCCTCGCATTCACCCACTGATTTATGTGTTAATCCCATTACACGGGGCGGTGGCCCCACGCGTTCTCATCGTCCTTGATAAATGCCACCCTCCTAAGAGTGCTTAAGCCTCCTATTTCAAATAGAGGCCAGCGCTTTCTTGCAAAGGCCCCGCGTCAAAATTTAGGATGTTTTTCGAGATTCCGGCAGGGGTGTCAGCTCCCTTTCCTTGTGCTAGCATAGCGACCTTTGAGCATTCAAGACAGGAGCGTCCGCCGCCATGAACCTTCACACTTTGTTAACCCGAGCTACCCTCATCAGCCTCACACTGTGGGCAGGCACAGCCCTAGCGGCAGCTCCCGGGGCCATTGTGCCCACCACCGATACCCATCTCAATACCCAGATGGCCATTCCCGCCATGATTCCTCCCGCTCCCGCTCTGCCCAGCAGCAAGGGTTATGTGCTGATGGATGCCAACAGTGGCCAAGTGCTGGCTGAAAAGAATATGAATCAGCGCATGGATCCTGCCAGCCTCACCAAAATGATGACTTTATATCTCACTTTTTCCGCTTTGCGCAGTGGACAAATTCATCTAGACGACACCGTATTGGTCAGCGAAAAAGCTTGGCATATGGATGGCTCTCGCATGTTCATTCAAGTGGGCAGTCAGGTGTCTGTCAGTGATTTAATTCAAGGTGTTGTAGTCGCTTCTGGAAATGATGCCTGCGTTGCCTTAGCCGAACACATCGCCGGCAATGAAGACACTTTTGCACAACTCATGAATCAAACCGCCGCTAAATTAGGCTTAAAGAACACACACTATAATGATTCCACCGGCATGCCAGACCCCAATCATTATGCAACACCCTATGATTTATCGCTCTTAGCTCGCGCCTTGATTCAAGACTTTCCTGAATACTATCCTTATTTTAAACAACAGTGGTACAGCTACAATAAAATCAAACAGCCTAATCGCAATCGTTTATTATGGCGCGATCCTTCCGTCGATGGCATCAAAACAGGCCATACCGATGATGCAGGTTTTTGTTTGGTCAGCTCTGCTCAACGCGGCTCAATGCGTTTAATTACGGTGGTGATGGGCGAGCCCAATGACAATAATCGTGCCAATGACAGTCAAAGTTTACTCACCTATGGTTTCCGTTTCTTTGAAACCCATTTAGCGTTCAAGGCCAATACGCCTATCATCACTGCGCGTGTGTGGAAGGGTAAAAGCAGCTCTGTGCCTTTGGGGGTCGCTCATGATTTTTATGTCACCACGCAACTCAATCAATTTAAACAAGCCAAAGCCAGCACCAACCTCAGTACAAAATTGGTGGCACCCATTCAACCCGGCCGCACTTACGGCAGTGTGAATGTCAGCCTCAACGAAAAACTCATCACCTCTGCACCCTTGGTCGCTTTGGTCAGCGTGCCTGAAGGAGGGTTTTTTGCACGAAGCCTGGATCAAATTCTCTCGCTCTTTCATGCCTCATGACCCACGAAAAAGAACTTGATCTTAAAATACAGTTTCCTACCGAGTTCACCGTAAAGGTGCTCGGTAAGAACACGCCGGAATTTGAAACGACCGCTCTTTCGCTAACGCGAAAAATTTTTCCTACTCTAACAGAAAATGCGATCACTCAACGCACCAGTAAAGATAAAAATTATTTGTCACTTTCCATTACAGTCTTTGCCGAAAACCAAGCGCAACTGGACGCCCTCTATCAATCACTCACCGATGCCCCTGAAATCATCGCCGCACTATGACGACTCGACTTATTATTCAGCACAAGGGCCTGTGCGATTATAAAAACAGCTGGGAAGCCATGAAAGCCTTCACCGATCAGCGTGATGCCCACACCCCCGATGAATTGTGGCTGCTGCAACATCCCCCTGTTTTCACTCAAGGGCAAGCAGGCAAAGCAGAACATATACGAGATGCACACACGATTCCCATTGTGCAGAGCGATCGTGGCGGTCAAGTCACCTACCATGGGCCTGGACAATTAGTCGTGTATTTATTAGCCGATTTGCGTCGCTTAAAATTAAGTCCACGCCAACTGGTGAGTCGCTTAGAAAATTCAGTGATTGAGCTCTTGGCGGATTTACATTTAAAGTCCCATTCTCGCTGCGAAGCCCCGGGGGTTTATGTGGATGAAGCCAAAATCGCCTCTATTGGCTTGCGCGTGCGCAAGGGCTGCAGTTATCATGGCCTGGCCCTGAATGTGGATATGGATTTAACACCTTTTTCGTATATCAATCCCTGTGGCTATCACAATCTTGCGATCACGCAGCTCCGGGATCTCAAGCCTGAGCTTGAATTTTCTGAGATTGAAAAAGACATTATTCCCTACATCCTTAAAAATTTCGGGTATACTAGCGTCGATTTGGTGTCATCCTAACAAAGAAAAAAGAAAATCATGAACTCAACGATTCAAGACCCCAGCATTAAGAAAAAAGGCTATGACAAATTAGCCCGCATTCCTATTAAGATTGAGCAAAGCGAGCCTTTGCGCAAACCCGATTGGATTCGCGTTAAATTACCGACGAATAATAAAGTCAGCGATCTTAAAAATTTACTGCGCAGCAATCGCATGGTCACGGTGTGCGAAGAAGCTTCCTGCCCTAACTTAAGCGAATGCTTTAGTCACGGCACCGCCACCTTTATGATCATGGGCGACAAATGTACTCGTCGCTGCAGCTTTTGTGATGTGGGGCATGGACGACCCGATCCCTTGGATACAGAAGAGCCCGCCAACCTCGCTAAAACAATTCAAAGCATGCAGCTTAAGTATGTGGTCATCACTTCTGTTGATCGTGATGATTTGCGCGACGGCGGTGCTGCACATTTCACCGCCTGCATCCATGCGGTGCGTGAATTGATGCCCCACATTAAAATCGAAACCTTGGTGCCCGACTTTCGCGGACGCATGGAAAAGGCCTTGGATGCCATCGCTCCAGGACTGCCCGATGTCTTTAATCACAATATTGAAACCTGCGAGCGTTTATACAAGCCCGTTCGCCCAGGCTCTGATTATGCCTGGTCGCTCAAATTATTGCAGAATTTTAAACAACGCTTTCCCCACATTCCGACTAAATCGGGCATGATGCTAGGCTTGGGTGAAAGCTTTGATGAAGTCACACAAGTGATGAAAGATTTGCGTGCACATGAAGTTGATATGTTAACCCTGGGCCAATATTTACAACCCAGTCGTCATCATGCTGCCGTGGATCGCTATGTCACACCCGATGAATTCAAACAACATGGGGAAATGGCAAAACAGCTGGGCTTTACCCATGTGGCCAGTGGTCCTATGGTGCGATCTTCCTATCATGCAGATCGGCAAGCGGCCGGTGAGTTTTAAAAGGAATTAATGCATGTTTCATGAATCCTTGCATGCCACCATTCAATTTATAAATCTCCATCAACAATGGAGCCTATTAATTGTTTTTCTCATCGCCTTTACAGAATCCCTTCCCTTGCTCGGCACCCTGATTCCCGGCTCTGTCACCATGACGGCTGTGGGCAGCTTAGTGGGCGCCGCTATTTTACCCGGCACTGAAACCATCAGTGCGGCTATTGTGGGCGCTTTTGCGGGCGATCTGCTGGGTTATGGCATCGGCGTTCACTACGATCAGCATATTCGTCAAATGTGGCCCTTTAAAACACATCCCAAATGGTTGGCAGTGGGTGAAGATTTTTTTAAAAAACACGGCGGGAAAAGCATTATCATCGGGCGCTTTATCGGGCCTGTGCGCAGCACGATCCCTTTGATTGCGGGCTTTATGCGCTTCAAAATCATCCCCTTTCTGTGCGCTGCCATCCCCTCTGCTATTTTATGGGCCATCTTATATATTCTGCCCGGGTTTTTACTCGGCGCACTCTCATTGGAACTGCCTCCTGGAAAAGCCTCGCAATTTATCTTGGGCGGCGTGGCCATTATTATTGTGGTCTGGTTTATTTTTTGGTCCATGCAGCGCTTTTTAAAATTTATCGGAAAATACAGCGAGCATTTTATTAAAATCATTTGGACTCAATTTCAATCCAAGCCTCACTTAAATCATGTATTAAACTTAATTAGCAATAAAACTCATCCAGAGGATCATTTGCAATTGATGCGTTTAAGCTTAGCCCTCTTATGTTTATTGCTGTTTATCATTGTCGTGATCAATGTCGCCACTTTGGGGCCCCTAACCCATCTCAATAAACCTATTTTTCACTTGCTGCAAAGCTTCCATACACCCCGCCTCAATGCTTTTTTTACCATTATTACTTTACTCGCTGATGTGCGCGTTATGCTGGGCACTGCTTTTATATTGGGGCTTTATTTGTTAGTCGCCAAACAATTAAAGGCGGGTTGGTATTTATGGTGGATAGCCGGCCTAAGCTCCATGATGGGCTTTATTTTCAAAACCATTCTCCCTTATCCACGACCCACGGGTTTAATGGTGATTGAACATGGCTCTTCTTTCCCAGGCGCTCATGTGCTGATCAGTGTGTGTGTCTTGGGTTTTATTGCCTTCACCATCGGACATCAGTATAAAAAAATATGGTATTGGATTCCCTATACCATTACCGCCATTATTCTATTGCTGATTGGCTTATCTCGATTGTATCTGGGCGCGCATTGGTTGAGCGATGTGATCGCGAGTTATCTCTTGGGGTCTACACTTTTGCTCTTGACCATCATTGTCTACACACACAATCAAAATCAAGATGCCCACATAAGCCCTTTTTGGCCACTCATTGTTTCGGGTGTGCTGCTCAGCCTATGGTGCGGATATTCCATCAAAGCCTTTAATCCAACCTTAACCGCCTTTAGACCTTTGTATCCTGAGATTCACGTGAGCCCTCAACAATGGTGGAATAACCCAACCCACTACTTACCTGCGTATCGCTTAAATCGTTTTGGCAAAGCCATCGTTCCCTTTAATGTGCAATGGATGGGCTCACTCAACTCCATTAAGATAAGTTTAGAAAAGCAGGGCTGGCATGAGCTACAACGAAAAATAGATCTGCGTAATCTACTGCGCCGCCTAAGCACCAATGATCCCGAGCAGCACACCCCGCTCTTGAGCCCCCTCTATCACAATGAGCGCCCCACGCTCTTTATGGTAAAACGCTTAGACCACTCCGAGTCGATTATCGAACTGCGACTCTGGCAAGCTAATATTGAATTTGCAAACAGCAATATGGCGCTGTGGCTAGGCATTGCCGATTATCACACCCCACTGCCTAAATTACTCAGCGATCCTGAGCGGGCCTTTTTTCTCACCTATCAAGATCAAGATGTTATCCACTATCTAAGTCCTGCCCTTAGGGGTGACTGGTCCTGGAAAGTCCTGTATATTGCCCGCCCTAGACACAACCGACAATTGGACAGCCTGCATTGGAAGGGCAGTTTATTGGTGGTTAGGCCCAAGTAAATTTTATATAAAACAAGTTGTTAGGTAATTTTCTTTAGCTTTCACAAAATTAATTTAATCTGCTGATTTAAGGCCACCTCTCAAAATGATTATTTTGGTGTCTGGCTCCGCTGAAAAAGATTTTAACCCATTGATTTAATGTGTTTCGGTGCCTGACTCCAAAATAAAAATCAAAATTTTGAATAAATAGAGGTGGCCTTAACATTCTCTTAATATTGGGAGAGTAGACTAGTTTTATTGACTTCACTGCATAGGATAAAAGCATGTCACGCGACACTAAGCGCAGCCCAAGCCCAAGAGATCATTCTTTACGAACGCCTCCTGGTAGCCCCGGACGTCCTTCAGCCTTTCATGCCGCCACGCCTCAGAACTCACCACAAAGACCTGAGCCCATGAGCCTTATCCCCCCCTCTATCAACACTCCAGTAGAAAGGGTTTTAGTATTAGCAGAAGCAGATTTTGATGCAGCACCCCTTGGCCTAGAAAATCCCAGCAGAAAGGAAGTCCTTAGCCCTCTTTTGTTTAGCCCCAAGGCCAGCGATCCTAGAGACGTAATGAGCAGCCCTCTGCCACGGCGGCCCAGCACCCCTGGACTTGCCCAGCTTCTGGCTAAAACAGAAACGACACCCCAGCAAAAACGTAGTTATACTACATTACCCCCTATTGTTGAAAGCGATGAGCCAGCACCAGAAATAAACACTTCAGACAAAAGAGCGATTAGAAAAATTCCTGCACCGCCTCTTAAACCTGACTCCATGGCAGAAATTGTGACAAGAGGAGCAGAGCCTAGATCTCCACTCTTCTGTCTCTACAAAGTAAATTCCGCTGTTAAAGAGCATCTGCTTAAAGTACTTTCAATATCTTCCCAAGAGCTTTCAGATGAACTGAGAATGCCAAAAACGTCATTAGAAGGCTGTGGAATAAATAGTGTCGAAGCTGCAGAAGACATAAAACTTTGGAGTGCTTTCTCAAACTCTGACATCGCAAATGCCATAAAATTTTTCAATAAATTTCCCGGTTTTGCTGGTGTTTCTATCACCGGCTGTGTCCTTGAGCCCGACTATAATGCGGATACAAAAGAAAAGGCTTCTTCAGAACCAGCCACCTTATTTGTGAAAGCAGATGAGCAGCTCATTGCCCGTCTTTATGAAAACAGAAGGGATATTCTTGATAGCTACATTCGCAGTACCCAACAAAAACTGAATACGATCATTCAAAACCTTAAAACAAAAACTTCAAAAAAAGCTATTTTAAAACAAAAAAATGCGGTGAAAGCCTATCACGCCATCGAAACCACTAAAGGGCAATTATCAAGGCATCTTGAAGAAGGAGAAACAAGGGCGCTTCGTTATTTAGCGCTGATGAGGAAAGCCGCCCGAAAAACAGCTCGAGCCGCTTCGACACCGAACCCCACTGAAACGGTAAGTACAACGCCGAGAAGTCCTGATCCTAAGGCCAGCCCAACAGCGGATGATGATAGCATTCGAGTGGAACGAACAAAAAGCAGCAGCTCTTTTTTCATTGGCACACCACCTCGCTCACCCAGCCCAGAACCAAAGGAACCTGCAAAGCAAACAAAATCTCCGGGAATTTTTGATATCGGCACACCGCCCGCTTCACCCAGTCCAGAAGCAGAAGAGCCCGTGAAATTTTTTTCTCCTCCTCCGTTGTCATCTCGCAGCATCCAAGCTACACCTACTCCAGCAGAAAACAAAAGTGCCCTGCAAAGACTGCGCGCAGAACTCGCCGCACGCCGAGCGGCGGCTGCTCATTCACCCACATCAAGCCATGGCCTCTAACAAACGCTGATGCACATTGCCAAAATCCTTATTGCTCATAATCAAAACTTGATCCTGAGCTTTGAGGGTTTTTGATAAATAGGCCAGCATTTCATCCACGCTGCTGCACACTTGATTGGGAATAGACAATTGCTGCGCTAATTTTTTAATATCCCAATGAGGATCGTGTGGATCCAGCATCACCAATTCATCCGCTTCCTTAAAAGCATTCAACAAGGCTTCCTGGTGTACCCCTAATTTCATCGTATTAGATCCAAACTGAATCACCGCAATCAATCGTGCCCGACCAATTTTACTGCGCAAAGCCGACAAAGTGCTTAGGATGGCGGTGGGATGATGCGCAAAATCATCATAAATCGTAATACCTTTCACGGTACCACGCACTTCTAAACGGCGCTTCACTCCTTTAAAACTTTGCAAAGCGGTAATGGAGTCAGCGACTGAAATCCCTGCATGATGTGCGCAGACAATAGCGCCCAAAGCATTGCTCACCATATGCAAGCCACATTGGGACCACTGCAGCTGATGAACACCCCCTTCGGGTTGCCACACTTCAAATTCACTGCCATCGTGATTGATATTACGGGCCTGCCAATCTCCTTGATCCAAGCCAAATGAACTCAACTCACTCCAACAGCCTTGTGCAATGACCTCATCAATCGCCGCTACATGAGCGGGATGAATCACACAGCCATTGCTGGGAACGGTGCGCAATAAATAGTGAAATTGTTTTTGAATAGCGGGCAAATTCTCAAAAATATCCGCATGATCAAATTCTAAATTATTGATTAAAAGCGTACGGGGGCGATAATGCAAAAACTTAGAGTGCTTATCAAAAAAAGCAGTGTCGTATTCATCTGCCTCGATCACAAAGAAGGGATCATGCCCCAAGGCCGCTGTGACAGGAAAATCTTGGGGCACTCCCCCAATTAAAAATCCTGGTTTAAGTCCATTCGCCGCCAAGATCCAGGTCAACATGGCCGTTGTAGTGGTTTTGCCATGCGTCCCCGATACTGCCAATACCCAGCGATTGAATAAGACTTTTTCAGCCAACCATTGAGGACCAGAGCTGTAGGGAATACCTTCTCTTAAAACCTGCTCTACTTCAGGATTACCCCGCGAGATGGCGTTACCAATAATGACCTCATCCGGCTTAGGCTGAAGGTGTGAGGCCGCATAGCCTTCTTGAATCTCAATACCGGCAGCCCTTAAAGTCTCTGACATAGGAGGGTAAATTTTTTGATCAGAGCCCGTGACTCGATAACCCAGCTCACGCGCAATTAACGCGACACCCCCCATAAAAGTGCCACAAATCCCTATAATATGAATATGTTTCATTCAAGATCCTTCATTCAAACTTTTGCCAGTGTATACGCTCTAGCAAATCCTTTACAAGCAAAACATCCCTCGTCACAATAGCGCCTCTGCCCCTTAAGGAAGATCCATGACCATTCAAAATATTTTCTACGCTCAATCCGGCGGACCCACCGCGGTCATTAATACCAGCGCCTGCGGCTTGATTGAAACAGCGCGCCAATACCCTGAGCAGCTAGGCAAAGTCTATGCGGGCAAAAATGGGATTTTAGGTGCCCTACATGAAAACTTAATCGATACCAGTCTTGAGTCTTCTGCGGATATTGCAGCTCTACGCCACACACCCGCCAGCGCCTTTGGTTCTTGCCGCTTCAAGTTGAAAAGCTTAGAAGAAGATAAAGCACAATATCAACGCTTAATTGAAGTCTTTAAAGCACACAACATCGGCTACTTTTTTTATAATGGGGGCAATGACTCACAAGACACTGCTCTTAAAGTTTCGCAGATGAGCCGCAAGATGAATTATCCTCTCATCTCTATCGGTATTCCCAAAACCATCGACAATGACTTGCCCTACACCGATTTTTGTCCAGGTTTTGGCTCGGTGGCAAAATACATTGCTATTTCCACGCAAGAAGCCGCGCTGGATGTACAAAGCATGGCAGGCTCTTCCACCAAAATCTTCGTCTTGGAAGTCATGGGACGCAATGCGGGATGGATTGCCGCCGCCGCCGGCGTAGGTGCCCAAAAAGCAGGAGATGCCCCTCATATTATTCTCTTTCCTGAGCGTGCCTTTGAATCAGAAAAATTCTTAGCCAAAGTACAGCACAGTGTTGAACACTACGGCTACTGCGTCGTGGTGGTGTCAGAAGGTTTGCGTGATCCTGAGGGAAAACTCTTAGCCGATTCTGGATTAAAAGATGCCTTTGGGCACGCACAACTGGGCGGTGTAGCTCCTATGATTGCACACTTAATTAAAGACAATTTAGGTCACAAACATCACTGGGCGGTGGGGGACTATTTACAACGCGCCGCGCGGCACATTGCCTCCAAAGTCGATGTGGAACAAGCCTATGCCTTAGGCAAAGCCGCCATTGAATACGCCCTAGCAGGAAAAACCGATGTGATGCTGACTGCAGAGCGTGAAAGCTCAACCCCTTGCCGCTGGAAAATAGGGTCGGTGGCTTTGGAAAAAGTCGCCAATGTAGAACGCAAAATGCCCGCTGAATTTATCGATGCCGAAGGTTTTGGGATTACGCAAGCTTGCCGCGAATATCTACAACCCTTGATTGAAGGTGAAGACTATCCCCCTTATCTCCATGGATTACCCCAATATGTGCGATTGAAAAATGTATTGGTGGATAAAATCTTGAGTTCTCACACCACGCTTGAAAACAGTTGAGCTCTGTTTTTCAAATAAAATGATACAGCCGCCTATCTCAGCCTATCGTCAATTAAGCGAATAATGTCGGCGCTCACACCACATTCCTTCGCCAGCGTGTTCCAGCCCAAAACGGCTTCTGCTGTTTGATCGATAATCTCTTTCGTTTTCTTCAATCCAATTTTTTTGCCCAAGGCCTGCAAATGCTCTCGAGTAGGGTTACGACCTTCACCCATAACAGTCGTGCTGTGTTCACCACCAATGCCGGATGAAAACGTTAAGTCATAGGCAGGCGCAGTGTGCCATGCACCTTTGTCATCCATCAGAAAAGAAAAATTCTTCGCATGGTCGTCACGGTTGTGGGCGAAGATATTAAATACGACGATACGAAAAAATTTTTCCGCCTCCGCCATTGATTTGCTTAAAATAAGCGCTGCTTTAAGCACATCCTCGTAGTCCATTGCAGGCATGCGATGGTCAGCGTGAAGAAGCCCGCTTACAGTATGAACATGGATACGCTTGTTTTTTTCTCGGTCAAAGCGTTTCACGCCAAAATATTTTCCAGCAAATAAATGTGTTTCAGGCATATCGACACCCGCCGCCTTCGCCATTAGGCTGTAGGCGTATTCAACAGCGCCTTGGTCTTGCACATCTGCACTGGATGAAAATTTGATCATCCAATGCTCAAACTCTTCGGACAGATCACCTATACCCTGAACGATACACTTTTTGTCACAGCTCACGCCTACCATAACTTTAGGTCGCGCACCCTGTGATGATCCGTTAAGAGCAAGCAGTTCCTCAATAACCTCTTGTGCCTCACCCTCCAAAACTTGACGACTCTCCTCCGCCAACTTGTCCAGCTTAAGTGGCACATCGCTGTGCGTAGCTTCGCTATAATCGGGGATGTACATCAGCGCTCCCATGCCATGCCTGCCTACATGCGCCAACCTATCCAACGCCGTTAAGCTATCCGGCGCTATACCACGGCTTCGCATATGCCTGTCTAGCAACAAACGTCCCCAGCCGTCCGGCAAGGAGTCGTTGAATAGGCCAAACAGCCCGTCAAACACATAGTCTTCACATCTCACAAGCTCGGGCTTAAGCGGCAGCTTGAAGGGTGAGAGTTCTATCCCACTGCTTAGAAAGCCCGCATCATACTGAAACCACGTGTGACGCTCGCGCAAGGCCAGCCTGCCAACGGGCACTTCCCCAAGGAAAACATTGAGCATGACAACGGGAGCCGGCTTTAGTGTAATCATTTCAAGCTTCCCCGTTCCCGAGCGCGTGGTTTTTCAAAAAGCTCGTCAATAGAAGATGGTGCGGCGATTTTTAATTTGAATACGCTGTAAAACTCCTCTAATGCCCCCAGAACAAGAGCGAGCTTCAGCAAAGAGTCCATCGAGATATGCCCTGTTTTTTCAAATCGCTTGATCGTGCCAGGGGAAATGCCTGCCCGTTTTGCCAAACCCTTTTGAGTGAGGTTCATACCCAGTCGAATGGCTTTGGCTCGGCCTGCCAAGTCCTCACGAGCATCCTCCGGTGTTTTTAAAATAAGGGTCAATTTATTAGTCCTTATCGTCTATTTATTGCCCTTAAGTATAATATATTATCCCAAATATGGGAAGACGTTTTTCCGGTTTCAACATCTAGGATCTTAGCTTATGACGAACACCCTTTTTAACTATAATACAACTCAAACTCCACCGGATGCGGCGTCATATTAACGCGCTGGATTTCACGACGCTTTAAATCGATATAACTTTCAATCATATCTTCGGTAAAGACTCCACCCTCTAATAAAAATCCCTTATCTGCTTCCAAGGCCTGCAAGGCTTCGTTGAGCGAAGCACAGACGGAGGGAAGGCCCCCGGCCTCCCTCGGAGTCAGTTCATATAAATCTTTATCGATCGCATTACCCGGATGAATTTTTTGACGAATGCCATCCAAGCCCGCCATCATCATGGCAGAAAAGGCTAAATAGGGATTTGCACAAGGATCGGGAAAACGTGCTTCAATGCGACGCGCCAAAGGATTGGTCACATAGGGAATACGAATAGCGGCAGAGCGATTGCCCGCAGAATAAGTCAAAGTGACGGGTGCTTCAAAACCCGGCACCAAACGCTTGTAACTATTCGTTGCGCTATTGGTATACGCATTTAAGGCGCGCGCGTGTTTTAAAATGCCCCCAATATAATACAGCGCAAGATCTGAAAGACCCGCATAACCCTCACCCGTAAATAAATTTTTACCATTTTTCGCTAAAGATTGGTGACAATGCATACCGCTGCCATTATCTCCCGACAAAGGTTTGGGCATAAAAGTGGCTGTCTTGCCACGTTGATGCGCCACATTGCGCACCACATATTTTAGCAATTGCGTATTATCCGCCGCCTTTAATAAACTCGCATAACGAAAACTAATTTCATTTTGATTACTGGTCGCAACCTCATGGTGATGCGCCTCTACGGTAATACCCATACGTTCTAACATTAAACACATCTCTGAACGTAGGTCTTGTGAAGAATCAATGGGCGGCATCGGAAGATAACCCCCTTTAACCGCGGGCCTATGACCCATATTTCCATAAGGGTATTCTCGTTCAGCATTCCAGGCGCCCTCTTCAGAATCCAGCTCATAAGACACACGATTCATTTCAATTTTCCAGCGCACATCATCAAAGATAAAAAATTCGGGCTCAGAACCAAAGAAAGATTGATCCGCAATGCCCGTTGAAATTAAAAAAGCTTCCGCACGTTTAGCCACGGAACGCGGATCGCGATCATAGGGCCCCATACTGATAGGATCATAAATATCACAGCGCATATTTAAAGTGGCAGACTCACAAAAAGGATTGATAACAGCCGTACTTAAATCTGGCATCAAGACTAAATCTGAATTATTAATGCTCCTCCAACCCGGAACGGAGGAGCCATCAAACATTTTTCCTTCCGTAAAAAAATTGGCATCCACTCCACCGGTGGGAATACTGGCATGTCGATCCGCGCCACGCGTATCCGTAAAGTGTAAATCCAGAAATTTAATCTCTTTTTCTTTAATAAGCGCTAGCACATTTTTGATTTCTTTGTCGCTCATGGAGCACTCCTTTCAGTCGGCCTATAAAAAATCTTGAAGGTGGTTGGGGTTGATTCCGTTTTTTCCCAGGGACGTGCATAAATCATCACGATTTCAGTACTAAAAGGCATCTGCTGCATGTTGGGATTGACCGAAAAAGTCCATAATTCATAGCCTGGCGCACCCATCAATCGAGTAGAGGGGGCCACATAGTGATGCGAAACTACATTTAACCAATGACCGTGAATAGATTTTAAAAACCAAGCATATCCCGTTGTGGGATTTGATTTTAATTTTAAAACGACTTGTGTGGTGCTTTGATTCAAGTAGATGGGTTTAACGGGATCGCTAAAAGGTATTTCTGCTTTTGCACACAATGCAACAGACAGCAACAATGCCGAAATTATACAAGATAAAAATTTCATGATTTACCTAAGGGTTAAGGACTTAAGGTGGACGTTACGCAGAAAATGAAGTCTTAAGAAGCAGACCCATACCCGATGACGCCGATATGGCATTAGACTATAAACAGAATTCTATAGGAAAACAAGGGAGCCTACTCTATAATTTTCACTCTTTTTAGACTCGGAGAACATAATGAGCTTAACCCATTCTGAAATGCTGCCCTTGGGCACCATCGCCCCCGCCTTTAGCTTGCTCGATACAGTATCTAATCAGTATCTGAGCTTAGATGAACTAAAATCATCGATCGCCACCGTAATTATTTTTAGCTGTAATCATTGCCCCTATGTTCAACATATTCAAAATAAATTAGTACAAGTGGCGAATCACTATCAAAGCCAAGGCATACAATTTATTGCCATTAGCGCCAATGATGCTCAAAAATATCCTGACGATGCTCCCGATCAATTAAAAGCCGCAGCTCTCAACCAACATTTTCCCTTTCCCTATCTATACGATGAAACCCAGGCAGTGGCGCAGGCTTATCACGCGGCTTGCACACCCGATTTTTATATTTTTGATAAAGATTTAGCCTGCGTATATCGCGGTCGTTTTGATGGCTCCACCCCCGGCAACTCAGTTCCCGTCACCGGCAAAGATCTTTGTGCAGCCCTAGAAGCGATATTGCAAGGAAACCCCGTGGATCCTGAGCAGAAACCCAGCGTGGGTTGTAATATTAAATGGAAATAAAGGCCATCTCTATTTATTCAAAAATTTTTGATTTTTATTTTGGAGTCAGGCACCGCAACACATTAAATCAATGGATTAGAATCTTTCCCGGCGGAGCCAGACACCAAAACAATCATTTCGAGAGGCAGCCTAAACGGACGACTACTTGTATTCCACCTTCACTATCTCATAGGCACTCTGCCCTTGCGGCGTTGTGACCTGCACACTATCACCCTCAAATTTACCAATCAAGGCACGCGCCACGGGCGCATTCACTGAAACTTTTCCCAGCTTAATATCTGCCTCATCATCTCCCACGATTTGATAGATGACCTCCTGGCTATTTTCTTCATTCACCAAAGTCACTGTGGAGCCAAAAATAACCTTGCCTTCATTGTTTATTTTACTGATATCAATGACCGTACAGTTGGATAATTTAGTTTCAATATCCTGAATACGCCCCTCGGTAAAGGCTTGCTGCTCTTTGGCAGCATGATATTCGGCATTTTCTTTAAGATCGCCGTGCGCACGCGCCTCCGAAATCGCTTGAATAATCCTGGGCCTTTGCACCGATTTCAAATCACTGAGCTCAGCTCTTAATTGAGCCTCACCTTTAACCGTAATGGGAATAGTCGCCATGGGATTTTCCTCTTGTTCATGTAGATCATTTTTCACGTAGGGGCGCTCCTTGCGCGCGCCCGCTTTTGTTTTTGGGCGGGACCAAGACCCGCCCCTACAAAACATTCCATCTTCTGTGGGCCAAAAACATATCTTCGTTTATAACAGAATGGGAATTTTCTGAGCATGCAATTCCTGCAAGCTGCAAATTTCCATCGGATTATTTTCTTCTAAGGTCTGGCAGCTAGCTTCACCCCCTGCCAAGGTAGTCGTGTAGTATACTTTTTTCTGCACCGCAGTACGACGAATTAAATAAGAGTCTGCAATCGCCTGCTCACCCTCTGTGGTATTAATCACAAATTGTATTTCTCCATTTTTTAGCATATCCACTACATGAGGTCTACCCTCATGTACTTTATTAATACCGCTGACAGGAATGCCTGCGGCCTCTAATATGCGCGCCGTACCTCGCGTAGAAACAATGCTGAAACCTAATTTTACCAAGCGCTTAGCTAAGTGCGTGACATAAGGTTTATCACGATCGCGTATACTTAAAAAAACCTGCCCCGAATGAGGAATAATTTCACCACCGCCCAATTCACTTTTAGCATAGGCCAAACTAAAACTAGAGCCAATCCCCATCACTTCACCCGTAGAGCGCATTTCAGGACCCAAAATGGGATCCACACCCGGGAATTTTGCGAAAGGAAATACCGGTTTTTTCACTGAAAAATAACGCGGAATATATTCTTTAGTATAACCTTGCTCCGCCAATGAAACTCCCACCATGCAGCGAGCCGCAATTTTTGCTAACGACAGGCCCGTGGCTTTGGCGATAAAAGGAACGGTACGCGAAGCCCTGGGATTCACTTCTAAAATATAAATTTCATCATCTTGCAATGCAAACTGCGTATTAATTAAACCCACCACTCCCAGCTCTAAGGCCAAAAGCCGAACTTGTTCGCGCAACTTATCCTGCAGCTCGGGACTTAAGCTATGAGGCGGCAATACACAGGCAGAATCTCCCGAATGAATCCCTGCTTGTTCAATATGCTCTAAAATACCACCGATTAATACATCCTTGCCATCGCACACCGCATCTACATCGACCTCAATGGCCGCATCTAAAAAATGATCTAACAACAAAGGGGCCTTTGCAGAAATACCCTCAGCCTTCAACATATAGCGACGCAACTCTTGCTCATGATAAATCACTTGCATCGCACGCCCTCCTAATACATAAGAAGGTCGGACCACTAAAGGATAGGCAAATACTTTGGCTAAGCGCAAACCTTCTTCCACGCTGCGCACAATGCCATTCGGCGGTTGACGCAAATTTAAGCGCTCAATCAACTGCTGAAAGCGTTCACGATCTTCGGCCAAATCAATAGAGTCAGGGCTAGTCCCGATAATGGGAACACCGTTTTCCTCCAGCGCCAAAGCTAATTTCAACGGCGTTTGTCCACCATACTGCACAATCACGCCTTTGGGTTTTTCAATGGCGACAATTTCCAGCACATCTTCTAAGGTTAATGGCTCAAAATACAAGCGATCTGAAATATCATAATCCGTTGAAACGGTTTCTGGATTACAGTTCACCATAATGGTTTCATAACCTAACTCGCGCATCGCCAATATGGCGTGCACACAACAATAATCAAACTCTATGCCTTGACCGATACGATTAGGGCCGCCCCCTAACACCATAATTTTTTCGCGAGCGCTGGGCTTGGCCTCATTTTCAACTTCATACGTTGAATACAGATAAGCGGTATCCGTTGCAAATTCAGCCGCACAAGTATCAATACGCTTATACACAGGCCGAATACCCAGCTCATGTCGATATTGACGCAGCTCTGTTTCGCCCACTTGTAATAACTCTGCCAAGCGATGATCTGAAAAGCCTTTCTGCTTTAAATAAAAGAGCTCTGTTTTAGTTAAAGAGGATAAGGCTCGATCCTTCAGAGTATTTTCCAACTTGACCAATTCTTCAATTTGAACTAAAAACCAGGGATCAATTTGTGTTGCTTGTTTTACTTCGGCTATATTCATGCCAAAACGAAAGGCATCCGCTACATAAAACAAGCGTTCATAATGTGTGCTGTGCAACTCACGGCGCAAAATTTCTTTAGCGTTTTCATCATTAAGATTAAGCTTGGGCTCTAAGCCATAACAACCAATTTCTAAACCTCGCAAAGCCTTTTGCAAAGACTCTTGGAAATTGCGACCAATCGCCATGACCTCGCCCACGGATTTCATTTGCGTGGTTAAGCTGGCCTCGGTTTGGGGAAATTTTTCAAAATTAAAGCGCGGGATTTTTGTGACCACATAATCAATGGAAGGCTCAAAGGAAGCCGGGGTTCGATTGCCTGTAATCTCATTTTTAAGCTCATCCAAGCTATAACCCACCGCTAATTTTGCCGCTACTTTTGCAATGGGAAATCCAGTGGCTTTTGAAGCCAAGGCTGAGGAGCGTGATACACGCGGATTCATTTCAATGACCATCACACGACCATCACGCGGATTCACGGCAAACTGCACATTGGAGCCACCCGTATCCACGCCAATTTCACGCAAAATAGCAATCGCATCATTGCGCAGGCGCTGATATTCCTTATCCGTTAAAGTTTGTGCAGGCGCCACCGTAATGGAGTCCCCGGTGTGAATGCCCATAGGGTCTACATTTTCAATGCTGCATACAATGATGCAATTATCATGACTGTCGCGCACGACTTCTAATTCATACTCTTTCCAGCCAATAATCGACTCATCAATTAAGAGTTCGCGCGTAGGAGACAACTCCAAACCCCGCAGACAAATTTCTTCAAATTCTTCACGATTATAGGCAATACCCCCACCACTGCCGCCCATTGTAAAAGAGGGGCGAATAATGGTTGGGAATCCCACCTCATCCAAAACTTTCCAGGCTTCCTCCATGTTGTGTGCTAAGCCTGAGCGCGGCGTTTGCAAACCAATGCGCTGCATGGCTTGTTGAAATAATTGTCGATCTTCGGCTTTGTGAATAGCTTCGCGTTTAGCGCCAATCAATTCCACCTTATATTTTTCTAAAATACCTTCACGCGCCAAATCTAAGGCGCAATTTAAAGCCGTTTGCCCCCCCATGGTGGGCAAGATCGCATCGGGTCGCTCTTTAGCAATAATTTCTGCTACCACGGACCAGGTAATGGGTTCCACATAGGTCGCATCGGCTATTTCGGGATCCGTCATAATGGTGGCGGGATTAGAGTTAATTAAGACCACTCGATAACCCTCTTCACGCAGAGCCTTACACGCTTGCGTGCCGGAATAGTCAAATTCAGCGGCCTGACCAATCACAATGGGGCCTGCGCCGATAATTAAAATGGTTTTAAGATCCGTACGTTTAGGCATCGTTACATCCAACTCACAAAGCGATCAAATAAATAAGCAATATCCTGCGGACCCGGGCTCGCTTCCGGGTGTCCTTGAAAAGCCATAATAGGTTTAGAGCGGTGCTGAAAACCCTGCAGGCTCTGATCAAATAAAGAAACATGTGTAACTTCATAGTCCGCAGGCAAGGATTGAGGGTCCACCGCAAAGCCATGATTTTGGCTGGTGATCAGCACCTTCCCCGTTTTTAAATCTTTGACGGGATGATTGGCTCCGTGATGACCTAAATTCATTTTCAAAGTCTTAGCGCCGCAGGCCAGGCCCAGCAACTGATGCCCTAAACAAATTCCAAAAAGCGGAATACCCCGCCCCATCAGCTCTTGACTGGCCTTAATGGCATAATCACAGGGCTCGGGATCTCCAGGGCCATTAGACAAAACTACGCCTTGGGGGCTCAAGGCCAGGACCTCAGCCGCCGGTGTTTGAGCCGGCACCACGGTGACCTGACACCCCCGATCCACCAGCTCTCGTAAAATTTGGGCCTTAACCCCAAAATCATAGACTACAACATGGGGAATTTTTTTTCCTGAAAC
Organism: Coxiellaceae bacterium; assembly: GCA_021731545.1. Lineage (GTDB taxonomy): Bacteria > Pseudomonadota > Gammaproteobacteria > Coxiellales > Coxiellaceae > CAIQCE01. The sequence goes on along the minus strand of JAKFXE010000035.1, from coordinate 3,242 downwards.
AGGCGTGGCTGCCGTTTTTGAGTCCAAATCATAGCTCCCTTCGGTCCAAGCATAGGCTTTGGGAGTACTCACCACGCGAGCCAAATCCATCCCCTTTAAACCCGGATAAGCCTGGGCGGCCACTAAGGCCTCAGCGGCACTCCCCACCCCGGTCATAATGCAGGCATTCTGGGCCCCCTTCTCACGCAAAAGGCGCGTCAAAGCCCGCGTATCCACCCCTGCGATGGCTACAAGCCCCTGTTGAATCAAGTGTTCTTCCAGGGAAAGTGTCCCCCGCCAGCTGCTCATTAGGGGTGAAAGCTCACGAATAACCAGACCCGCCGCATAGATCTTAGAGGATTCGTTATCGATGGGATTGATGCCAGTATTGCCGATATGAGGGTAGGTCAAGGTCACCATTTGGTTGCTATAGGAGGGATCCGTCAAGATCTCCTGATAACCTGTCATGGCAGTATTAAAAACCAGCTCCCCTACTGTTTTGCCTAAAGCCCCGATCGCATAACCCTCAAAAATGCTGCCCTCTGCTAAAACCAGATAGGCAGGGGGACGAACTTGAGGGCTATTTTCAGGTATCACGGAACAGAAGTCCTTTTAGAGAAAGCCGAGGGCAAAATTCTAGCAAGAATACGGCATTTTAAACGATAGGTACAAGCCTAAATTAATATTTCCTTAAGTTTAGGCTGTTACACTATAAAGACTGAAACAAAAACAGGCTGAGGGTCAAAAACATGCCCAACAAAAAAACGATTACCGCTAAATACAAGACTTGTTATGCCTCAATACAAGCTCTGTATGAGGGCAATTTAAACGACAGTTTTAGCCTTGCCACCAACGCCTTGGAAAAGGGAGCAAACGCCTCCACTGTGAAAACCTTTGTACAGGAGTTTTATACGCTCGTGCAAATCCTAAACGAGACTGCAAAAATACGGAATGAAAGTAGCCCAGATCTGCAGGCCTGGCTTAGTTTTATGGAAACAATAAACACCTCCTTTCAGAAAGAAAAACTTTCAGAATCCGCCAAAAAAGAAGCACGGGCTTTTTTGAAAAGCATTATTGAGGACAAAACTAAGATTAAAACCGATGCTGAATTTGTTTTCTTAGACATCTTTTTAATATTTCAAACAATTCTCTTTAAAATTGATCTCAGCACATTCGCTGAAATGCTGGGCTTCGGCTGGATGGAAATCAGGGCTCTTAAAACGCCGTGCTTTAAAAACAAGCACGATGCATTACAAAAAAAACTTGCAAGTGCTATGTTTGATCTAGCAAGCAATTATTTATTAATAGATGAGCCTGATGAAGCCGATACGCTTGAGAATGCTCCTTCAGAAAAAGGGCCTCTACAAGCCATCGACAACAATTTGGCAAACCCAGGAGCAACATCCAACGCTCAAACAAGCCTCATAGCTTTCGTTACACTTCCCTCTTATAAGCAATTTGTCGAGACTAGCTCGATCGCGTGTGTGGCTGGAAATATACTGCCCATCCCAAGTATTGATCCATTCTCAGAAATAGCGGGCGATATTCAGAAAAAAATCAGGCAGCTAAACCGACACAGCTACTCCTGCGGTTTATTTAAGGCTCATCCTCATGCCGAAAAAGCAAAAGCGCTCGAGGCCTTAGTTGAGCTCGTTGAAACAGATGCGCTGAAGGCCTGGGAAACCTGGGACCCCTCATCGACTCCAAGGGCCCCCAAAAACGCTTGGGAAGATTTTTTAGCTCGGCACCCTGAGTCTCATGAACACATAACATGCTTAGCCCAGCACCGAAACCTATTCAGCCGCCTCTTTGGCTGGATTTTTCTGCAAAGAACAGAGTCTCTCAAGCTCTTCCAAGGCTTTTTGGATACTGCCTTGGGTGAGGCTCAGACGAGCCCTAAACTCAAAACATAGCCAAAGACTTTTTGGAGTTAGAGGCTATACTAATACCTAAAGCAGATTGATTTGGAGCATCCAATGGCAACGTCCCGCAGCCTAGAAGAGCTTAAGAAACAATACGAGGCCAATCTCGAAAAACGTTCCTTTTTTCGTCGCGAGAACAAAAAAATCCGTTCCGCAAAATTAATGATTCTAGATCTGTTGATTGTTTTTAATACTTCAGATAAAGCTCCCAGCCCCCTTAAACAAATTAATGAAAAATTAGAAATGCTGAATCACATTCGCTTTGGAAATTCGGCTCATATCGCTGCTGATTTACAAGACTTTGTACAAATAGCGCCCACGCTTCCTGTTCATGACCTCCAATTTAAGCAAGCCCATTGGCTTATAAAACTGATTGGAAAAATTCTGGCGATTTTCAACCAAAATCCTTTTGAGCATTTTGATGATATTCTCACTACAGCAAAAGAGGCGCTTAAAAAACAAAAAGATCTTATTATTGAATTGGAAAAACGACCCCTAATCCATACTGCCGAACAAATAATAAAATTATCCAATTTATCTTCCGACTCCCTGAATCAAGACTCAAGAAAAGATACACCGGCACAAGCCATCCGAGATTTTAAAAGCAATACAAAAATAGCAGGGAACCATGTTCGGGAAAAATACGATGAAAACGACAATCTTGTTGGAAGTGAAGAGGGTTATGAAAAAGAAATTCGCGATAAAATTACTGCGCTTACAGGAGAGCAAGCAAAAATAGACAGCTCAAGCAAAAAAGAAACCTTTACAGAAGAAGGTTATGCCAAAGAAATTTACTACACTTCGGCCCAAGGTTTAGGTGCGCAGTTTCAAAAAGCTATGATGGATGAAATTCCTAGCCTTGGCCTTGGCATTAGCAATAGCTATACACCTGGTTTTAGAAATCTCAATATAAATTGGGATATCGATGAGCAAGGACTTTTTTTTGATTTTAGCATTGACTTAAAGCTCCTCTCAAAACCAAATGATGCCACTGGAGAAGAAAAAAGATATATAGCCAACCCCAGTGGAAAACATGAACTAATAGAGCCTACAGAAGAGCAGTTGATCACCCTTGCTAAAAAACCCAACGAAATTCCATCGATTGTCGAAATCAGCGGGCGCATTCGTTACCCTAATACTGAATCAGGTCAACAACCACAACCCTTTACTGAGTCCTTTGTATTAAGAAATCATTATCCGGAATATTTGCCTTATTCCAAAACAGCGCATGACTTCATTGTTCAAAACACCACAACAAACCCTGCCAAAATTACCGCCCCCTTTAATCCTGCTGATTTCACTAGCGGAGCGGGAAAACAATCTGATGACAAGCCGCCCCCC
>JAKFXE010000009.1 GCA_021731545.1 Coxiellaceae bacterium | reverse complement strand
AATCAGTATATAATGCGGGCTCTTTTGTCCATTAAGGTGTTCTGATGCTTAAGAAATCTCTTTGGAAATCCATTTTCATAGCGAAGGCTTTTATGAAGCTTCAATTTACGCAACACAAAGCTCGGACTCTGGTTGTTTTGGCCTTAGTTCTTGTTTTCGGAGGCATCTTTGCTTTCGACCTTGTGAAGAGTCTTTTCATTAAGCGTTATTTTGCGCATTTTCAAGCGCCTCCCGTAGTGATTTCAGCGGCCCCTGCTAGAGCAGAAATCTGGCAGCCTTCACTTAAAAGTGTGGGAACTTTAAAGGCGGTACATGGGGTTGATATCAGCGCCGAGGTCTCTGGAACGGTTCATAAAATCTATGTTCATTCGGGGGAAGCTGTCACAGCAGGACAAGCTCTATTGGACTTAGAGGATCGGGTGGACCAACAAAGTTTGAAGAATTTACGATCGCAGTGGGAGTTAACCCAACTGGCTTTCCAGCGGCAACAAAAATTGTTGGATCAGCATGTGGTTTCTAAAGCAGATTACGATCAAGCCTCTGCTAATCTGAAACAAGCGGAGGCTAATTTTAATAAAGAGCAGGAGCTGCTCGCACTCAAGCATATTAGGGCTCCTTTTTCCGGAAAATTAGGTATTTTAGCTGTAGATTTAGGTCAATACATTTCACCCGGTACGGTATTGGTTACGTTGCAGTCTATGCATCCTTTATATTTAAACTTTTCGATACCAGAGCAATCTCTTTCAGAATTAGCGTTAGGAGAAACGGTACGTTTAATGCTGGACAGTTATCCCAATGAAGTCTTTGAGGGTAAAATTACCGCTATTAGTCCTAAAGTTGATTTAGATACGCATACGGTGGATGTTCAGGCCACCGTGCCTAATGAGAATGGAAAGTTAATTCCAGGATTATTTGCAAAGATTGAGCTTGTTTTAAATCGAAATGAAAAAGTTATTGTGGTGCCGAATACGGCGGTTACTTCAAGTCCTTATGGAAACAATGTATTCGTGATTACCGAAAAGAAAATCCCAGATTCAAAAGAACCCATACTTGAGGTAACAGAGCGAGTGGTGAGCTTGGGTGAAACTAAAAATCATTTTGTGTCTGTTGAGAAAGGTTTAAAGGCGGGCGAAAGGGTAGTCACTTCAGGTCAGCTGAAGTTGCATACGGGTTCACGGGTTATTATCGATAATCGCTTTGGTTTAGAATAACACATGCCTAAATTTACGGATATTTTCATTAAGCGGCCTGTGTTGGCGCTGGTCTTAAGTCTGCTCATTTTCTTGTTGGGGCTTCGTGCTATTTTTTCCGACTTGCAAGTGCGCGAATATCCTAAAATGGATAACACGGTTATTACAGTGAGCACGGTTTATCCGGGTGCTTCTGCACAATTAATGAGTGGGTTTATTACGGCTCCGCTCGAATCTGCTATTGCGGGTGCAGATGGGATTGATTATATCACCTCTGAAAGTGTTCAAAGTGTCAGCTCCATTAGTGCCTATATCAAATTAGGTTATGATCCTGAAACTGCTTTTACCAATATTATGAGCAAGGTAAATCAGGTGAGTGATGAGCTGCCTGCTCAAAGCAATAAACCGATTATTCAAAAAGACACGGGCGCTTCGGTGGCTTTGATGTATATCAGCTATAGCAGCGCTGAAATGAATCCTCAACAAATTAACGACTATATTGTTCGAGTCGTTCAGCCGACTTTACAGACCATTTCAGGTGTTGCCGCAGCTCAAGTTTTGGGTGGCAGTAATTTTGCAATGCGCATTTGGTTGGATTCGGCCAAAATGGCTTCTTTGGGAATTACTCCTTCTGAAGTTTCCAGCGCGCTCACAGCAGACAATTATCAGGCGGCAGCGGGAAGTACTCAGGGATCATTGACAGCCATTAATATTAATGCACAAACCGATTTACAAGATTTAGAAGCTTTCCGAAATCTTGTGATTAAACAAAAGAGGAATACCAGTGTACGTTTATCCGATGTTGCGCGCGTTGAATTAGGTGCTGAAAGTTATGATTCATCCGTAAAATTTAATGGCCAGAAAGCCGTATTTGTGGGTATTCAGGCGACACCCACAGCCAATCCTCTAAGCGTTATTGCAGATCTTCGCAAAGCTCTGCCTTCTATGGCTCGTGCCTTTCCGCCGGGACTTGAACAAAGAGTAGTGTATGATGCCACCGATTATATTCGGTCCTCCATTCATGAGGTAATCTTCACCATTCTGGAAGCCAGCATTATTGTGATGCTTATTATTTTTGGATTTTTAGGCTCCTTTCGCACCGTAATCATTCCCTTGGTAACCATACCTCTGTCTTTGGTAGGCGTTTGTGCTTTTATGTTGGCAATGAATTATTCTATCAACTTGCTGACTCTGTTAGCTTTAGTTTTATCAATTGGAATGGTGGTGGATGATGCTATTGTTGTGGTTGAAAATATTTACCGTCATATTGAAGAAGGGCAGCCCGTGTTTGAGGCAGCGATTCAAGGAGCTCGTGAAATTGCGATCCCTGTTGTTTCAATGACGATTACTTTGGCTGCGGTATATGCGCCTATTGGCTTTATGAAGGGTATTACAGGAACCTTATTTACAGAATTTGCTTTTACTTTAGCGGGTGCTGTGGTGATTTCAGGGATTGTTGCTTTGACCTTGTCACCGATGATGTGCTCTAAATTGCTGAATAAAGAATTTATTAAGGGTCGTTATGTTCACTTTATAGATGAAAAATTTAAAAGCGCTCGGATTTTTTATGAAAACTGCTTGGAGGGGGTTCTTAATCATCGATCCTTGGCAATTTTAGTCGCAGTAACGGTGTTAGTGAGTTGTTATTTTTTATATATAAGTTCAACGAAAGAATTGGCGCCGACGGAAGATCAAAGTGTGATCTTTATGTCCATGAATGCACCTCCTTATGGAAATCTTGATTATTTGGAAAAATATACGGGTGAATTAGATAAGATCTACCAGGATTTTCCGGAACTTCAAGATTATTTCATTATCAATGGAATGGGAAGTTCCACATCAGCTTTTTCGGGCATGATTTTAAAACCTTGGAATCAGCGCAACGCTACTCAAGATGAGGTTATGGCGCGCATTCAGCCACAGTTAAACCAAATTCCAGGCCTGCAGATTTTCGCCTTTCCTCTGCCGGCATTGCCCGTCAGCGGAGGCCATTTACCCATTAGCTTTCAGCTCACCTCTATTGGTGATTTTAAGGAATTGTATGAGGTGGCTGAGGCCTTGCAAATTGAGGCCGAACAGAGCGGCCTTTTTATTTTTGTGCGCAATTCTTTGCAATTTGATACCCCTCAATATGTCATTCACATTGATCGCAGCAAAGCCGCTGCCTTGGGCATTAATATGTCCAATGTAGCCCAACAATTAGCGAGTGCTCTGGGTGAAAATTATGTTAATCGATTTAATTTACAGGGACGGAGTTATAAAGTCATTGAGCAATTGGAGCGATCCGATCGAGCCAATCCTGCGAGCATCACGCGAATGTACATTAAAACAGGCAGTGGAAAGTTAGTACCCTTGTCCACCATTATCAGCATTACTCGAGAAACTCAACCCAATGCCTTAAGTCATTTTCAGCAGCTCAACTCTGCCTCTATTAGCGGCATGATGCGGCCAGGACATACAATCGAAGAGGGTTTAAATTTTTTACAAAAAGCAGCACAGGCGCATCTAAAGCCTGGCATGTCTTATGATTATTCGGGGCAATCTAGGCAATATAAACAAGAAGGCAGTTCTTTAATGTATACCTTTTTGCTTTCGATGATTATTATTTTTCTGGTATTGGCCGCACAATTTGAAAGTTTTCGCGATCCCATTATTATTTTAGTCAGTGTACCGATGTCTATTTGCGGTGCGCTGATACCGCTAAATTTAGGTTTGGCCTCGATTAATATTTATACGCAAATTGGCTTAGTCACTTTGATTGGCTTAATTAGTAAGCATGGTATTTTAATGGTGGAGTTTGCCAATCAATTGCAAGCACAGGGCCTATCCATTCGCGAGGCGATCGTAAAGGCCTCGGGAATTCGTCTGCGCGCTATTTTAATGACAACGGCGTCTATGGTGGTGGGGGTCTTGCCTTTAATTTTGGCAACGGGTGCGGGTGCCGTTAGCCGCTTTGATATTGGCCTGGTGATTGCTTCGGGAATGCTCATAGGAACCCTCTTTACCTTGTTTATGGTGCCCACCCTCTATTGTCTCTTATCCCACAAAGCCTGAGTTGCCTGAGCCTCATAAATATGTCAAGCTTCCGTCACTCAAAATACTAAGGAGAGTCTTATGAAGCGTTTTTTAAGTGGTTTGTTATTATTGATTATTTTTGCACTTTCCTATGCCGATTTGCCCCCCATGACTCAAGATCCAGTCACCGCTGGGGTTGCTGCTTCATCGACCCCTGCCCAAGTTTTTCAGCAGGCTAACAGTGGAGCGGTTCCCAGCGCTGTGCCTGCAACCACTCCCAGTACTCAGCAAATGGTGAGTGCCGAAGTTAAGCGACAGGCTCAAGTAAAGGCGGCCAATAATTTACATCAACAGGTGCAGAACCTAAAGCAAGTTCAGGAATTGGAAGATCGTTTTACTCAGTTTACGCAGGCTTATTTGTTAACGCAGCAGGAAAATAAACAAGAGCTGGCTTTGTTAACGCAAAAAACGATGGCACTTCAGTCTGAAATTGAGCAACTTATGGGCGTGCTAAAATCCTTAAGTGCGCAAGTGGATCAAACTAAAGTGCAAATGGCGACTCAACATTACAAATTAGAGCAGTTGGCAGGCAATTCTATTCAGGCGGCTTTGACTAAAGCCTCAGGCTTTATAAATAATGAAAATAACACCGTACTCATGCTGGTATTATTGGCTTTATTAATACTCTGGTTGCTGGTGCATCGCATCAGAAAGCATAAAGTGGCGCTCAAAGCTCAGCAGTCTTCATCGTCTTCCAACGATGATGATACCAAAAATGAATACGATTTTATGGGGAGTTCAGAAGGTATTCCCGCGCAATTGGATTTGGCGCGTGCCTATATGGCGATGGAAAATTATGTGGCAGCCAATGCAGTGCTGCAAAGAGTCGTAGCCAAGGGCGATGCTATTCAACAACAACAAGCTAAAGAGTTGTTGGCGAAAATTCCCGAAGAGCGATGAGTGATCAGCGTTGGGCTTTAGCCTTAAGCTATGTGGGTGCTGCTTATCATGGTTGGCAAACGCAGGAAGGATTGCCCAGTGTACAAACGGTTTTGGAATCCGCTTTATCGCGTGTAGCCAATCACTCGCTGCGCGTTCAGTGTGCAGGACGTACGGATGCTGGGGTACATGCCTCGGAGCAAATTGTACATTTTGATACACCCGCTCAGCGTGATGAGCGCGCGTGGATTATGGGTACAAATTCTTATTTACCCCCTGATATCAGCGTGCACTGGGTAAAGTCTGTGCCTTCCCATTTTAATGCACGGCATCGTGCAATATCTCGACGCTATCGTTATCTCATTTACAACGCATCCACGCGGCCGGGCCTTTTGAATAAAAATGTCACTTGGCATTATCGATCTTTGGATGCTGAGCGAATGCAGGCAGCCGCTCAACATTGGTTGGGTCGACATGATTTCAGCTCCTTTCGGGACAGTCACTGCCAGTCTAAAACACCCGTGCGTCAAGTAGAGGAAATTCATGTGATTAGACAGGGAGCCTTGATCGTCGTTGAAATTAAGGCGAATGCCTTTTTGCACCACATGGTTCGCAATATGGTGGGGGTGCTTTTGGAGGTTGGTGAGGGAGCAAAGGAAATTGCTTGGGCTGCGGAGGTGTTGGAGGCTAGGGCGCGCACGGCGGCCGCCATGACGGCCCCTCCCCATGGTTTGTATTTGGTAAAAGTAGAGTATTCCTCTGAATTTAAGCTGCCGGAAACCCCATTGGGGCCGTTCTTTTTGCCGGATAATTTGATATGATGGCGGGCTTGGTTTTGACAATGTTGAAGCGTGAGGATTGAACAAGCATGAGTTGGTTTAAAAGGCTATTACCTAAAATTAAGACCTTTGAAAAAAAAGGTGTTCCCGAAGGTATTTGGAGTAAATGCTCATCCTGTCTTGCAATTCTGTATAGCATCGAACTTGAGCGCAATTTAGAAGTTTGCCCCAAGTGCACTCATCATATGCGCCTTTCAGCGCGCAAACGCCTAGATCAGTTTTTGGATCCGGAGGGGCGTCAAGAACTGGGCACAGAAGTAGAAGCGGTGGATCGTTTGAAATTTAAAGATTCCAAGAAATATAAAGATCGTCTACAGGCTTCAGAAAGATCAAGCGGTGAAAAAGAGGCACTTATTGTGATGCGCGGAAAACTGCTGGGCTTAGAAGTGGTGGTGGCCAGCTTTGAATTTAATTTTATTGGCGGTTCTATGAGTGCGGCGGTGGGTGAGCGTTTTGTGATAGCGGCGCAAGCGGCCATGTCGGCGCATATTCCCTTGATTTGTTTTTCCACCAGCGGTGGTGCGCGAATGCAGGAAGGTGTTTTTTCTTTATTTCAAATGGCGAAAACGAGTGCGGTATTGGCACGATTGTCTGTGGAGCGTATTCCGTATATTTCAGTGTTAACAGATCCCACAATGGGGGGTGTGTCAGCGAGCCTCGCCACTCTGGGTGATATTATTGTCGCGGAACCTAAAGCCCTTATTGGTTTTTCAGGTCCTCGCGTAATTGAGCAAACCATTCGTCAAACCCTGCCTGAAGGTTTTCAGCGCAGCGAGTTTTTATTGGAAAATGGTGCGATCGATATGATTGTGGATCGACGTGAATTGCGCCAGAAAATAGCCAGTGTCTTAGCAAAATTAACCCATCAAACTCTGCCGAGTTGAAGGCTGATTTTTTGTGAAATCCCTCCCAGAGTGGCTTAATCACATTACGGAGCTGCATCCTGCTTCTATGAAGTTGGGCCTTGAGCGCCTCCTCCCGTTGATTAGCGTATTAAATTTGAACCATTTTCCTTGCCCTGTGATTACGGTGGGCGGCACGAATGGTAAAGGTTCCTGCGTTTGTTTTTTGGAGTCCATCTATGCTGCTGCGGGTTATCGAGTCCTTGCCTATACTTCGCCACATATACTCCATTTCAATGAGCGCCTGCGTATTGAAGGCCAAGCCGTGGATGAGGCTAAACTCATTGAGGCTTTTGAAGTCATTGAGCGAGCTCGAGGGCACAATACTTTAACTTTTTTTGAGTTTACTACCTTAGCCTGCCTTTGGATTTGCCAAAAAAGCAAAGCCGATGTGATCTTGTTAGAGGTAGGTTTGGGTGGGCGCTTAGATGCCGTCAATGCGGTGGATGCAGATGTGGCCGTAATAGCTTCTGTGGATATAGATCATACTGACTATTTAGGTGAAACTCGTGAGCTCATCGGTGCTGAGAAAGCGGGTATTTTTAGGAGGGGAGCTCCTGCGATTTCAGGTGAGCCTCACACACCCCTCAGTGTGGTGGAGTATGCCGAACAGATCGGGGCTCCTTTATTCTGCATTCATCGAGATTTTTTTTATCAAGCCTATGAGCATCATTGGAGTTGGACGGGACCCAAAACTCATTATTCTGGGCTTCCACTGCCGCGCCTTAAACTACAGAATGCCGCGACCACTCTGATGGTCATCGAATCATTAGCAAAAGTTTTGCCAGTGAGTGAGAGCGCCATTAGGCACGGACTAGAGCGGGCTGCTTTGGCGGGACGTTTTGAACGGTTTGATTGGCCTACGGGAGTTACTTTATTTTTGGATGTGGCACATAATCCTCATGCGGCAAAATACTTGGCTGAAAATATAGCCATGACGGCCCCAGAATTTGGCAAAACCAGAGCTGTTTTTGGGATCTTAAAGGATAAGGATATCCAGGGCTGTATTGATGCCGTGTACACCCTTATAGATGCTTGGTATGTGTCTGAACTTTCTGTAGAACGGGCGGCTAGAGCACAGGATATTGCAGAGCAGATACAGACACGGGCTCAAAAAAACTGTTATACTTTTGCGTCGGTGAGTGAGGCTTTGGCTGAAGCTTTGGCGTGCTCCTCGCCCCGAGATCGAATTGTGATTTTTGGTTCTTTTTATACGGTAGCAGGGGCAAAGCAGTATTTGGCTGGACTTCAGGCTACAACAGAAGCAGTGATACTTAAGCAGGGGTTTAGAGTGACCAATAAAATGAAGCAGAGAGTCGTGGGGGGCTTGGTCTTATTAGGGTTGATTGCTGTGTTTCTGCCTTTGTTGTTCAATGATCCGCAGCCTGCGAATAATCCAGCGCTCGAATTGGTTCAGGAAATACCCAAGGTGCCACCCCTACCGCAAGTGCAACTTCAACTTTCAGAACCGGCTCCCGATACAGTGGTGGCACAAGCGGTGGCAGAAAATACACCTGTGCTGAAGAGCTCTAGTAGCACCACTCCGATAGTGGCCAGTCCATCTAGCCCTCCGAAGGCGACTCCAGGGATGACTCCAGCGACACCTCCTATGGGTCTTCCGGTGGTCGCTGGTGTTGCTACAGTGACAACTCCTGCGCCGAGTGCTGCAGTACCTGCGGCGGTGCTTCAACCCAAATTATTTTCAGTGAATACGCCGGATGCATGGACAGTGCAGCTCGGAAGCTTTGTGAGCAGCGCAGGAGCACAAGATTTGATTAGACGTTTGCGTGCGCGAGGCTTTGATGCCTATCTTCGTTCAGGTTTGGTTAATGGAAAAACCGTATTTCGTGTTTTTGTGGGTCCGGAGATTGATCAGCAAAAGGTTCAAGCTGTTCAAAAAAAATTGGAACGGGAGTTTAAATTATCCGGCGTGGTTAAAAAGTACACTGTGGATTAAATATGGAAGCAGCGCATTTCAATTCGATTGATTATTTTATTTTTGGCATTGTAGGGATTTCAGTCCTCATCAGCTTTTTGCGAGGTTTTGTTAAAGAGGCAGTATCACTCGCTATTTGGGTGCTAGCGGCCATTATTGCTTTTAAATTTGCAGGCAGTTTCGGTGCGCATGTATATCAACATTATATTCATACGTCAGGACTGCGTTATTTCGCCTCTTTTGCCAGCCTATTTTTGATTGTTTTAATTGTGGGGGCCTTAATCAATATTATTATTTCCGCTATTGTGGACAAGTCGGGCATTGGGCCCATGGATCGTTTGCTGGGCATTTTCTTTGGTTTGGCGCGGGGTGTATTGGTCGTGGGGTTAATGCTGATGTTTATTAACTTGAGCAGTGTTCAGCCTGTTTCCGCATTAGGTTCATCTCGATTGGTGCCTCATTTTGCAGATTTGGTTGTTTGGTTGGACAGCTTTTTGCCGGCTCAAATTAAACAGTTGGGGGATTGGATTTCCAAGAAAGCTCTGGTGGACTCAAATCTTCAACAACCTAATTCAGAGGAAAACACAGAAAGTGATTCTAACAGCTCAAGCACAGAAAATAATTCCGATACCCAAGGCACCTTGGAGGCGTATTGATGTGTGGTATTGTCGGGGCTTTGGGTACTGCCTCTGTTAATTATGAAATTTACGATGCTCTCACCATCATTCAACATCGCGGACAAGATGCCGCCGGCATGATTACCTACGATCATGGTCGTGTGTTTATGCACAAGGGCAGTGGTTTGGTGCGTGATGTCATTCACGATGCACAAATGAAGCGACTGGAAGGTAACATGGGTTTAGGCCATGTGCGTTATCCCACTGCAGGGAGTTTAAGCTCGCTGGAATCCCAACCCTTTTATGTGAATTCACCCTATGGGCTTAGTATTGTGCATAATGGTAATTTGACAAATGCCGATGAATTAGCCAAAGATTTGATTCAAAATGATCTGCGTCATTTAAATACGGGTTCTGATTCTGAAATATTGCTGAATGTATTTGCACATGAATTGTTGCAATGTGGAAAAGCTAAGTTAAGCCATGAGGCTTTATTTGAGGCACTAAAAGCCGTTTATCGTCGGGTGCGAGGTGGCTTTGCCGCCATTATTATGATCAATGGTTATGGTTTATTGGCTTTTCGAGACTCCAATGGAATTCGACCTTTGGTCTATGGGGAGCGAAAAAATGCCTCAGGCAAGGATTTTATCATTGCCTCTGAAAGTATTGTGCAAGATGTTTTAGATTATAAATTGTTGGCGGATGTCGCGCCGGGAGAGGGCGTTTACATTGATCTAGAGGGCCATATTCATCGTCAGCAGTGTGCTGATCAAACGCGCCTGTCTCCTTGTATCTTTGAGTTTATTTATTTGGCGCGTCCTGATTCAGTGATCGATAATATTCCAGTGCATCGCGCGCGGGCTTATATGGGCGATATTTTAGCTGAAAAAATTCTTAAAGAGCATCCAGATCATGATATTGATGTGGTAATACCCATACCCGATACCAGTCGTAATGCAGCCGTGACTTTGGCAAAGCATTTAGGGCTTCCTTATGCGGAGGGCTTTGTGAAAAACCGTTATATTGGTAGAACTTTTATCATGCCACAGCAGGCTATGCGTCACAGCGCAGTGCGTAAAAAACTCAATGCTATTGTGGATGAGTTTCGCGATAAAAATGTATTGTTGGTAGATGACTCTATCGTGCGAGGCACGACCTCTAAAGAAATTGTACAGATGGCGCGGGAAGCGGGGGCTAAAAAAGTCTATTTTGCTTCAGCGGCTCCAGAGGTTCGTTATCCTAATGTGTATGGCATTGATATGCCGGTTTCAGAGGAACTGATTGCCCACAATAAATCAGTTGCTGAAGTTGCTCAGTTTATTGGGGCCGATTGGCTGGTGTACCAAGATCTTAATGAGGTAGCAGCGGCTATTAATCGTGCTGCACGGCCCGCGGCTAAGCCCATTGATCGCTTTGAAGACTCTGTTTTTTCGGGAAATTATATTAGCGGCGATATCGACGCTGCTTATCTTCTGGCACTTAAAGCGCATCGTAATGATCAAGCTAAGCAAACGAAGCGCAATGCTCAAGACGAGCAACAGATTTTTTTCTAATGAAAGCCCCTCTCATTTCTGTGGCTCCCATGATGGCGTGGACGGATAGGCATTATCGAGCATTGATGCGCCTGATCACTCGCCATACGCTTTTATACACGGAAATGCTAACAACCTCCGCTCTTTTACACGGAAACCGAGATTATTTGTTGGAATATAGTAAGTGCGAACACCCTGTGGCGATTCAATTAGGAGGCTCTCATCCTGCGGAATTGGCTGAAGCGGCTGCTATTGCGCAAGACTATGGATACGATGAAATCAATTTAAATGTGGGCTGTCCTAGTGATCGTGTTCAGTCAGGGCAATTTGGCGCCTGTTTAATGCTGCAGCCTCAATTGGTGGCTGAGTGTGTGTCTGCCATGAAAGCCCGCGTTGAAATTCCCGTCACTGTGAAAACACGAATTGGCGTAGATGAACAAGACTCTTATGCGGAACTGCATCATTTTATTCAAAGCGTTTCAGCGGCCGGTTGTGAAAGTTTTATTGTACATGCGCGTAAAGCTTGGTTGAAAGGACTAAGCCCCAAAGAAAACCGTGAGATTCCGCCCCTGCGTTATGAAGTGGTGTATCAACTCAAGCAAGATTTTCCTTCATTACACTTTATTTTAAATGGAGGCATTAAAACGATAGAAGCCGCACAAATGCATTTGTCTTATCTGGATGGAGTGATGATGGGTCGAGAAGCCTATGCCAATCCTTATGCTTTAGCGCATGTTGATCAATGCTTTTATGGGGACACTCGAGCACCCTTAACTCAAACAGAGGTCGTGCGGGCCTATCTACCCTATGTGGCAGAACAGTTGCAGCGTGGGGTGCGATTGCGTTCTTTAATTCGACATTTATTGGGATTATTTCAAGGTCAGCCGGGCGCGCGTCAATGGCGTCGTCACTTAAGCGAGCAGGGGGGGGAAGAGGGCTTGGGTATTCGGGTGATTGAAGCGGCTTTGCTGAGACTTATGTAGGGTGTCTGTTAAACACCCTTGCGAGGGAAAGGGTAGATTTATGCTTTTTCCGAATTTGCATCAGGTTTTTGAGACCCAGGACGCTGAAATTTCTTGTTAAAGCGCTCAATGCGGCCACCGGTATCGATACGCTTTTGCTGGCCTGTAAAGAAAGGGTGGCATTTAGCACAGATGTCTAAGTGCAGGTCATTTTTATCCAAGGTAGAGCGAGTTGCGAAGGTGTTTCCGCAGCTGCAGGTAACGCTAATCTCATGATAAGCGGGGTGAATTTCGGGTTGCATACTTTATCCTCAGGCCTTTTTGGAGGGCGGAACTATAGCCTAAAAGCCCCCCCTTCGCAAGAGGCTTTGCCCTAAATTTGCCCTACGGTTGTAATCAAACTTAAGCCTAGGTACTATACCCCAGCCTCGTATTCTTACGAGGCTAATGCTGTTTGGATGTGCATCCTTTATGGAGTTTTGAAGCGGCAGATTGAGTCATTGAAATCTGTTTTCAGTCTCAAAAAAATCCTAGTTTGTCTGGGAAAAGTTGAACCTTAAGGAAAAAGAATGAATTCACAAGCAACTAAACACAGTATGCTTTTACCGTGGTTTATTTGTTCTCTGGGCGCTGTTTTTTACTGTTATGAATACTTACTGCGTGTATCACCGAGCGTGATGTCTCAGCAGTTAATGCATACCTATAATTTGAGCGCGGCTTCTTTCGGAAATTTATCGGCTATTTATTATTATATTTATGTGCCCATGCAGTTGTTGGTGGGTTTGCTCCTGGATCGTTATGGCCCTCGTCGCTTGTTAACCGCGGCGACGTTCTGTTGCTGTGTCGGTGCTTATCTTTTTGCGGCCACGGAGATTTTATTGGTCGCTCAATTGGGTCGTTTCTTAATGGGTTTTGGATCTGCCTTTGCTTTTGTGGGCGTGTTGAAATTAGCTAGTATTTGGCTACCCCCACATCGTTTTGGCTTGATTGCGGGTATTGCCTTAGCCTTAGGTATGTCAGGAGGAGTTTTAGGGGCTGTTTTTTTAACGACCTTGGTGAACTTTCTCGGTTGGCGTGCAACCTGCTTTTGGGCAACGGTCGTTGGCCTGTTTCTAGCCTTTGTTATTTATGCTGTGGTGCGTGACAAAAATGAGGAGATTGTTTATTCCTCTTCCTCTGAAATGGTGCAATTGCACAGCGTAAAGCTCGCCTGGCCAGAATTGTGGCGTATTTTCAAAAACCCACAAATTTGGATCAATGGTGCCTTTGGTTGTTTGTTGTATATGTCACTTTCCACTTTTGCGGAGCTGTGGGAAATTCCCTTCTTAAGACAGGGCCTACACTTTTCATCGGAAAAAGCCGCCCAAGGAGCTTCAGTGTTGTTTTTGGGCTGGGGTATCGGTGGGCCCTTCATGGGTTGGTTATCCGATACTTTGCGTCGTCGTCGAACTTTGATGAGCATAGGCGGCGTTATTGCGGCTATTTTAACGGGCATTGTTATTTATGTTCCACTCAATGCAACTCTATTGATGTTTGTATTATTTGCCTCCGGTATTTTTGCCAGCACTCAAGTACTTATCTTTCCCGTGAGCCGAGAAATTAGTCCCTCGAGTCTTACAGGAACAGCTTTGGCGATTACCAATATGATTACAATGATGGGTGGCTTGTTGGTGCCGATCGTGGGTATTATTTTAGATTATTTGTGGGATGGCACTATGCTTAATGGAGTTCGAATCTACTCGACACACGATTATCAAATTGCTTTGTCGCTCTTGCCTGTGGGCATGCTTTTGGGTGCATTCTTGAGTTTATTCTTAAAAGAAACCTATTGTAAGCAGCTTGAGTCTTAAGAAATTATTTAACTTTGATTCTTAGAGCATGAATATCACTGTGCATTAAAGAGCCTAGCGCTTGATAAATCAACTGATGTTGTTGCAGCCGTGTTTTTCCGTTAAAAACAGAGCTTTTAAGGGTGAGTGCAAAATGTCCCCGTCCGTCCCGAGCCCCTGCGTGCCCACTATGTAAATGGCTTTCATCCTCAAGATTAAGCTCGAGAGGATCAAAGGCCTCTATGAGTTTAGTGCGAATGAGCTCAAGACGATTCAAAGCAAGCCTCTATTGTTTAGTGTGGGTGCTCGAAGTGTGGCGAGCCACATAAAATCCTTGAGCGATGCAAAAGACTAGGGTGAGTCCCAGGGTGCCAAATAATTTGAAGTTAACCCAGGTGTCGGTGTCATAATGATAAACGACATACACATTAGCCACGCCCATCGCTGCAAAAAAAATACCCCAGCTTACATTAATATGAGTCCAGATTTTTTTGGGTAATTGAACTTGCTCAGAGAGCAGGCGACTCATCAGTGGTTTTGAGCCTATAAATTGGCTTCCTAGAAGCAAAGCAGCAAAGAGCCAATAGATGAGAGAGGGCTTCCATTTGATGAAAATATCGTCATGAGAAATAAGGGTTGCGCTTCCCATGAGTAAAATGAGTGCTAGCGTAATCAAATGTAATTTATCAAAGCGATGGTATTTTAGCCAGTCGATGCTCACCTGAAGAAAAGCGGCGGCCATAGTAACGGCAGTGGCGGTATAGATTCCGTAGAGCTTATAGGCCACAAAAAAACACAGAATTGGGAAATAATCATAGAGCAGCTTTTTCATGGGCTCACCTTAGCATATTCGTCCTTAGCCTTCTAGCAGGCTGTGCCCAAGAAGATTCCCTTATACCCTTGCCTGGGTTATCATTCTCTTAGCTTAAAATACAGGCGTAATTGAATGCATGTCTTAGAAATACCGGAGGCCCAAAACCTGGCCCGCGTAGGGCGTGATCTGATCACAGAGTTGCCTCAAGACCTTTATATCCCACCCGGGGCTTTGAAAGTCATTCTCGAGGCCTTTGAAGGGCCTTTAGATCTTCTACTCTATCTCATCAAGAAGCAGAATCTGGATATACTCGACATTCCTGTGGCGGATTTAACGCGCCAGTACCTTAATTTTATTGAAGTGATGCAGGATTTGCAGTTGGAGCTGGCGGCTGAGTATTTAGTCATGGCCGCTATGTTGGCAGAGATTAAATCCAGAATGCTGCTTCCTCGACCCACGGTGGATGGAGAAGAGCCTGAAGATCCTCGTGCTGAGTTAGTGCGGCGCTTACAAGAATATGAGCGCTATAGACAAGCGGCCTTGAATTTAGATGAGTTGCCACGCATGGATCGTGATTGCTTTGCGACAGAGGTTATTCAACCGCGGATGGATGTTCAGCAGCCTCATCCAGAAGTAGATTTTGCTGAAATCACCTTAGCGCTGCGTGATGTATTAAAGCGAGCTAAATTATACGCCAATCATCAAGTTTTGCCTGAGGGTCTCTCTGTGCGTGAGCGTATGACGCGACTTTTAGAGCAGCTTAGCCCAGATCAATTTACACCCTTTGTTGAACTGTTTACGGTAGAGGAAGGCCGCATCGGTGTCGTAGTAACGCTGATTGCTGTTTTGGAATTGATTAGACTTTCTGCTATTGAATTAGTACAGTCGGAAGCTTTTGCGCCTATTTATGTGAAAGGAAAAGCGGCTGGGATGAATTTGGATGATCAAGAAACGGAGTTCGAATGAGTATTGAAAATTTAAAATACATTATTGAAGCGGCTTTATTTGCAGCAGGCGAGCCTTTAACAACAGAGCGCCTACAGTTTTTATTCGAGCCTAATAAACCTACGGCGAAGGATATTCATGGAGCCCTTGCAGAATTAAGGGGTGATTATGAATCCCGTCCCTTAGAGTTGGTTGAAGTGGCCAGTGGTTACCGCTTTCAAGTGCGGCAGGAGTATGCAAATTGGTTGCAACGACTTTGGGAAAAGAAGCCCCCTCGTTATTCACGCGCTTTACTGGAAACCTTGGCCTTAGTGGCGTATCGTCAACCCGTAACACGCGGTGAAATTGAAGATGTACGCGGTGTAGCTATCAATGCCAATATTGTGAGATTGCTGCAGGAACGTGAGTGGATTAAAGTCGTGGGTTATAAAGACGTACCTGGAAAACCCGCGCTTTTTGGGACAACTAAACAATTCCTGGATTACTTTAATTTGAAAAGTTTAAGTGAGCTACCTTCTTTGCAAGCCTTAATGGATATGGATCAAGTGGAGCAAAAACTGCAGCAACAGTTTGCTTTAGAGGTAGAGGGGGTTGGTGTGGGGGCTAGTGAAGTGGAAGAGCATGCCTTTTTTGATGATGAGCTGCCTGAAGAAGACTCCGCAGAAAATAAATTGGCCGATCTAGAGTTAGAAGAAGAGATCTTAATTGAAGATCCCATTTCCGAGGTACCCGAAGAGCGCGATGTCTGAAAAAATTCAAAAAGTATTAGCACGTGCAGGATTAGGTTCACGTCGTCAAGCAGAGCAATGGATTGAGCAAGGTCGAGTTAAAGTCGATGGAAAGGTGGCGAAGCTGGGAGATCGAGTGGAGCCTAGCGCTCGCCTTAGCGTGGACAATAAAGCCGTTCACCTCTTAGAAACAGCCTCCAGACCCAGGGTTTTAATCTATCACAAACCCCCGGGTGAAATCTGTACGCGCAGTGACCCTGAGGGTCGCCCTACCGTTTTTGATGCTCTGCCGCGCGTTCAGGGACGCTGGGTCAGTGTCGGTCGTTTAGATATTAATACCTCAGGCTTGTTGTTGTTTTGTAATGATGGCGAGCTTGCCAATCAGTTGATGCATCCTAAGACACAGATCGAGCGCGAATATGCCGCTCGAATATTGGGAACGATCAGTGAAGAGGATGCCATACGCCTAACCAATGGGATTCATTTATCCGATGGAATCGGTCGCTTTGAGCATTTGGTGGATGCCGGTGGAGAGGGCGTTAACCATTGGTATCACTTGGTTACGATGGAAGGTCGAAATCGTTTTGTGCGGCGCATGTTTGAAGCCTGTAATTTGGCCGTGAGTCGACTCATTCGGGTTCGCTACGGACCCTTAATGATGCCGCGTCATTTAAAGCAGGGCATGTGTGATGAATTAGAAGGCAAAGAGCTGGATGATTTGTTAGAAGCTGTTCAGAAGACTCCCGAAAAGAATTAAGTTAAATCTTTCGTAGGGGTGGGTCTTGTGCCCGCCCTTCTTTTAAGCCGGCAAAGCAAAGGCAATGGGCTGCAGGATTTGTAGCGTTTGAGCGTGTTGAGAATCTAACATTTGTAATTCATATTTTTCCACATCATCAAAATAATTACTGAGGGGTTTTAACACCTGGCTCACCTCTTTTTCGGAGTGAGCTTGCATGCGTCGACTTAATGAACTATAAACGGCCAGGGTTGATTTTAACTTCAAATAAGCCCCAAAAGTAGTGCAGCCTTTCTTTAGTTTGGGCAATTCAACTTTGCTTTCAGTAAATGTTTTGAAAAGCTCTGAAGCCGATTGGTCCCAGTTAAAATCTTGAATTTCAAGCTCAGAAAAAGCCAATTTGCTTTGATCAAAATATTGAAGCAAGCCATTTTTCCAATAGCTGAGCGCATCCACCCATTGTTGATGATGCTCTTGGGTAATTTGATTCAGTTGAGTTTGTAGACTTTCCAGCGTGGGTTTTGAAACCTGTTTAACGATCTCGGCAGAAAGAGTGTCTTTTTCGGTGGGCAGGGGGGCATTCATTTCACGTTTAAAAAATTCTTCTTGGGTGGTGATGTGTTTGGATTTAACGCGCTGTAAATTTCCATAATCCAGCATTTTTTGTTTTAAAAAGCTGGAGTAGGGTCCTTTTAAGGCTTCTGCAATCTGTAGATCCGACAGTAAAACGGCCTGCTGTGAGACTGTTTCCGCAGGGCTTTCAGCGGGTTTTTGAATGGGGGTGCTGTAGCGCTGAATGTATCCAGCCAGCAGGTGCCAGTCGCTTAAGGCAATCTTGGCATAGGTCGATAGAAAATAGCTTCCTTGTTCTGGCATAGAGGTCCTTATCTCAGAGTAAGACTGCTGTTAATATAGCAGAGAACCGTATTGGGAAAAACATGTATTCACTCTTAAAACCACTGCTCTTTCGCCTAAATCCTGAGGCAGCACATTGCCTAAGCTTAGTCTCATTGCGCTACGGCCTTCCCTTGTTTTGGACCAAGAAAATGCGAGATTCTGTGCCCTCTGCGCCTTGCTCTCAGTGGGGGCTGCATTTTCCCAATCCGGTCGGTTTGGCGGCGGGCTTAGATAAGGATGGGGAGTGTATTGACGCCTGGCTGGCTCTGGGCTTTGGTTTTGTGGAGGTCGGTACGGTAACCCCCAAACCCCAGCCTGGAAACCCCAGGCCACGTCTTTTTCGTCTAGAGGCTGAGCAAGCGCTGATTAATCGCATGGGTTTTAATAATCAGGGTGTTGATCATTTAGTCACTCGCTTAAAGCAACGAAAATTAGAAGGGATTGTGGGGGTTAATATTGGTAAAAACAAAGAAACTCCTTTGGCTCAGGCCGTTGAGGATTATCGTTATTGTTTAGAGAAAGTGTATCCCCTGGCTGATTACATCACGCTGAATATTTCATCGCCTAATACTCCCGGCCTGCGTGAATTACAGCAAGAGCAGTATTTGGAGGATTTATTAAAGGCATTAAAAACGCGGCAAGCACAACTCGCTAAACAGCATCAACGCTCGGTTCCTTTGTTGGTAAAAATATCCCCTGATTTAAACCCAGAAGAGTTGTATGTATTGGCCGATTTATTGCTGCGCTATGAAATAGAAGGTGTTATTGCCACCAATACGACCTTAGATCGAACGGGTGTTCGTAGCTCAAAATACAGTACAGAACAAGGGGGTTTAAGCGGAAAACCCTTGGCTTTAAAATCCACCGTGATGATTAAGCTCTTGCATGAATACTGTGGAAGCCGACTGCCTATTGTGGGGGTGGGCGGTATTTTATCCGCACAAGATGCACAGGAAAAATCTAAGGCAGGTGCTTCTTTAGTGCAAGTGTACGCGGGCCTTATTTATCGAGGGCCCGAGTTGATTAGAGAGATTGTATCAAACTGGGGTTAGGGTGTTTTGTACGGGCAATACATGAATTGGCCCTACGAGGCAGGGGTCTTCCTCTGTTTCTTTTTCTTGAGGAGGGGGGGCAAAAAGAGCGGTATGACTAGGGCTCTGCGCTATGACAGCGCTCCCCCCATGAGCAGATGTTATTGAGAGTTGAGAATTTGCTCTCTCTGCTGGAAGTTCTGCTATCACCGAAGAGGCTTTCGAGGCTGCTCTCGCAAACAAGCTCAATGCAGAAACGAGTATAAGACCCGCGCCCAGACCCAGCAATAAGGCAGGCAGTACCCAGGGGCCTGATAGGGTCAGGGTGATGACCGGCAAAAAAGGAATGAAAAAATCGACAATAGCCATTATGGCTAGTGCTGTGCAGGCCGTCATAAAAGCAGCAGCCAAGCTTTTGGCTTTTTTCAAGCTGTGATAGTAGGTTTTATGCCAAGCGAGATGCCGAGGCAGTTCGGGTCCCAGTGTTGAAGCCCAGCGTGCTTGCTCAGGAAAAGCAATCAGACATTTTTCATGAAATTCTTTTTTCTGTGAGCGAGTTAGGTGCACGTAAAAGTCAGTATAAAAATTTTGTATGACTTTGGACATGGCTTCATTTTTTTCGCAGCTCAGCAAATGGATAATGCTATCAAACTCATAGGAAAGAAGTTCACTTAAGGGCTCACCATTAAGAAGCTTTTCCACATGCTTGCTAATAATAAGCTGATAGAGCGAAGAATCATGCTTTTTTAATAGTCTGAGCAAGCTATCACTGCTTTGCATGAGCTGAGCTTTTTGTTCTTTGTTTAAGCTTAAGAAAAATTTTTTTCTTCCTTCTTGGGATCCTATTGCATTTAATTCTATGGCCTTTTCAAAGAGCGTCTTATTAAACCAGACTAGTTCTGCCTCAAGATTCCAATGCATCAGATTCACAAAATAAGAGCTTCCTGTGTAATAAAAGTCTTTTGGGCAAAATTTGAAGTGTACGTCTGTAATTTCGAGGGTTGCGTCAAAATGGATGCTTCCATAAAACTCGGTGGAATCGCTTTTCTTTTCACGGGGAGCCTCCGTCAGCATGGGCGCAGTGTGAAAGGTGGTGATATTGTTGTAGTGTAGAAAGTGATCAGGGCTGACGGTGAGAAATCTGTGACAGCGGGAAGCGACTGTTTCTGCAGCTTCGATTTGGATAAGCTCAAGGCCTAGTATTAAGCTAGCTGCGTAGCTAGGATATCTAAATAAGTAGCTGGAGAGCTGAGAAAGTTCAGCATAGGCTCGAAATAAAATTGAATAACGATCCTCTTTCAGGTTTTTCAGTATTGATTTGAGCTTCTGAAATTCCGCTTCAGGGTCCTCAGCTGTTAGGTTGTTAGGGTTATATAATTTCCAAGAATTCTTTCCAGCCTCTCTGTAGGGGTAATAGATCATGGGATTCCAGCGCTTCATATCTGCTACGAAATCATGGGCTAATGTCGAATCGTTAGCGCTTTCAACTGCTGTTTCTGGGGATAAATTTTCAGGATATATGCTATAAGGCCCATCTTTTGATAACAGCTGAGCCAAAGCAGGATTTCGAACCCTTTCCAAAGAGATATAGTGTTTTTGTGATCTGCTCATTGCTTAAGATCCTGAAGGGGTTCGACTATAAATAGCATAATTCGCCACCTTCGTTTGGTAATGATAATTTTTCCAGATCTTCCTGAAGCGAGCGTCCTCGGACATAAAATTGATATAGTTAAAATCGAGCTCATCTAAATGCGGTTTTTGAGGGGATTCGTCCACCAGGATAATATAAGGGGGCTTGTTCTGCAAATCTGTAATCAATAAAGCTCGGATATGCTCTTTAATGTGCTTTAATTTAAGCTTCCCTTCAGGATTCAAGGGCATTTGACTGAGTTTCGCGATGCCTGGAATGGGCCATAGGCTTGCAAATCGCGAGCTGGACCGCAGATGTGTGTGGGCTAATAGGGCCGTGCTGGGCTCCATCAGAGTGCTGAAGACCATAAAGGGCCCTTGATTGATGAGATTAACAGAATGAATGAGTTGATTGGCTAGGCTTTGACTGGAGTTTTTGCGCTCTATATCGGCTGCAGTATAGCCACAGACAATGGCCACAATTAAAGCCACGCACAAAGTGGATATAAAAAAATTAGCGCAAAGGCCGGGATGTTTTAAAAAGTCAAAATGAGCTTGATCTACTTGTTTTAAAAGCTGTCTAAGGTTTAGTAAGAGTAATAGAACAGCGATGCTAAGTGCCGGTAAGAGGTGATAATTCCAAAGTTGACCTGCGAGTAAATAAATAACGACAAAGCCAAGACCTGCCGCCAGCAATATCAATAACAATGTCGGATAAGGGGTATTTTTTTGTTTAAGGGAAATAAAGCTGATCAGCAAGCTAAACAGAATGGCTAAAAATAAAGGATCGCTGATCAGCATCCAGAGCGGCGGAGATTCATAATAAGAGTAAAGATAAAAAACAATCGGTAAAACCTGTGTCATATATTCGGGCGTTAAGATAAAAATAGAGGCTAAATAAAGCAGCATAACTGTAGCGATACAAAAGGCCTCTGGATTCAGCAGCAATTTAATTCTTTTATGTTTCCAGAGCAGGGCCCCTTGAATAAATAGCAGAGGAATCAAGAAATGGGGTTTTAGAGCAAATCCAAGACCTGCGGCTGCCCCTATAATAATGCGTAAAGAGCACGAAGGCATTGTGCTGTGAGTGTAGAGTGTGCAGAGCAATACATAGGGCATAATAAGCATGAGCATTAGATTTTCACGCTGTCCTAGATCAAAAGTAGGCAATAAAATTTCAGAAAAGCATAACCCCAGCAGGATTAAATGCTGCCCCTTGAGATCATGGGGCATCAGTAAGGTCAATATTCTGTGGGATAAATACAAGGACCCTGTGGCCAAGAGATAGCAGAAGATTAATACACTACTGGATAATGAAAGCCCGCTCATCGCATGCAATCCCACAGGCAGAGCATAAAGATATAAAAACAGCGGGGGATTGGGCTCTAGGAAATCTGTATAATAATGGCCTCCGTGTAATAGGCGAGAGGATAGTTCCATGCCCCAGTTCACATCCCAGCTTAAATAAGACTGAGCATGCAGAAAAATGCTGAGTATAAAAAAGCCCAGCATCAAAGGCCAAAAAAAACTAGATTTATTCATTGCTGATGCCGGTCGGTACATGAGCAGTTGTAACTTTTTGACTGGCTAATTGACAATGACCTTGCTGATCGTCAAAAAAAATATCCGCCCCAAAAGACGCTAAAAATTCAGATTTATTTAAGCCTCCTAAAAAGAGAGCTTCATCAATGCGAATTTTCCAAGAGCGTAAGGTCAAAATGACGCGCTCATGAGAAGGCGCTTGGCGCGCGGTGACTAAGGCCGTGCGAATGGGGCAGTTGTCGCTCGGAAAATGTTGCTGAATGCTGTGCAAGGCCATCAAAAAGCCTTTAAAGGGGCCCGCTTGAAGAGGGTTTTTAGCGGACAGGCGTTCATTCTGGTTAAAAGCCTCGATGCCGTGTTGTTGATAAATGCGTTCGGCCTCATCTGAAAAAAGTACTGCATCACCATCAAAAGCAATTTTTAAGGGCCCGTTTTCAAGAGATTGATTGTGTGAGGGTAGGATTGTGGCGGCTGCATAGCCCGCGTCCAGGGCATTTTTAACATCTTGAGAGTGTGCTGACAAAAACAAGTGTGCACCGAAGGCTTGTAAATATTGATAAGGGCTTCGGCCATTGGTAAAGCTCGCGCGCGTGATGTTTAGGCCGTAATGTTGAATGCTGTTAAAGATACGCAGACCCGTGTCGGCGCTGTTGCGTGAGAGCAAAATAACCTCAACAAGATCTTCCTTTTCATTTAGCGCCAAGAGTTTTTTAACCAGCGGAAAGGCTACCCCGGGCTTTAAAATATCATTTTCGTGTTCAATCTGATGTTGGGCATAATAATCGATGCCTTTTTCTTCAAAGAGGGCGTTACTTTCGTTTAAGTCAAACAGAGCGCGCGATGAAATGCCGATGATGAGTTTATGGGAAATATCCTGTGCCATAGTGGCTTTATTGTAGCTTAAGGAAATAAAGGATGCACCCACTTTGCCGATAATCGCCGTAAGGACCGTGGAGGGGACATTTCAGTATGGGCCTGAAGTTTGTGGGTCGCAGGAAGTAGCTCATCAACTTGAATTTGTCCCTGATAAAAGGGCCATAGGTAGTTCATAAAGCTTCGCTTTAAGGGAGGTTTAGGCAGGCTGTCTTCGTCCAGACAAAGTTCGCTGATTAAGTGTAAGCTGCATTTGGCGCGACTCACGGCGACATAAAACAAACGCAAGGATTCATAGTGAAGACGTTCTTTTTCAACGCCTAAGACATAGTTATAAATAGGATCTTTCTGTTCGCCTAAGCTTAAGGGGGCTAATACCAGAGCACTGCTTTTGCTGCGATGAGGCCGCTCTAACCAGCGTAACAATTGAGAAGGCTCATGGCGGGTCGAGCTTTCTAAATGGGGTAATATCACATGATCAAATTCAAGACCTTTGGCTTTGTGAATGCTCATGACTTGTAGGGAATCATCGGCATGAGGATTGGGTGCGGCATAGAGTTTTGTGAGGGCTACCTGTAGCGCCTCTAGCGAGAAGGAGCCTTGGGATAAGCTATGCAGTAAATCAAAGTAGTGTTCAACATTGCTCAGTTGGTGTTCTCCCAACAAGGCAGCGGGCCCACCCAAATGAAGCCAAGTTTCTTTAATCCAGGTATCTACACTCAATCGATCTTTAAGGCTCAAGGCCTTTTTTAAAATGGGAACAATGCGCTGTAGTCGGGTACAAGCCTCTTGGCTTAACGTGGGAATAGAGTCAAAGCGACTTAGGCTGAACCAGAGGGGATATTCAGGCTGATGTTGACTTAAGGCCAGTAAGTTAGCGAGTTTTAATCCACACCAAGGAGCCCTTAAAATGGAGAGCCAAGCGCTGCGATCTCCTAAGTGCAGCAGTGCTTGGGTGAGTGAGAGTAAATCTTTAATTTCCATGCAGTCACTTAAAGGCTCTAACTCAAGTGCTTTAAAGTTTAGTTGGGCGCGATGTAAGGCCGGAATAATGTCCAATAACTGATGACGGGAGCGCACTAAAACAGCGATGCTGGCTTTAGGATTCAGGACGCGGCAGCGTCGAATAATTTCAACGGTTTTGTCTGCAGTAGAGTCTTCTAAAACAGGATGATAATGTACGCCTGAATTATTTTGCTGAGTTTGGGTGGCAAGAGAAGGGGCATAGGGTATGGAGCCTAGGCTAATGTTTGGATTTTCAGGAAAAATAGTTCCAAAGTGCTGGTTAATCCAGTCAACAATCTGGGGGGTTGATCGAAAATTTAAATTTAATTGCAGCCTTTGAAGCTCAAGCTGGGCTATTCCCTGCTCTTGTACCCGAATAAATAATCCCACTTCGGCATTGCGAAATCGATAAATGGATTGCATGGGATCGCCTACTAAAAACAAGCTTCGTCCATCGCCGACTTGCCATTGGGCGATTAATTGCTCTAAGAGTTTAAATTGAAGGATAGAGGTGTCTTGAAATTCGTCCACCAAGAGATGTTTGATTTGATACTCTAAATACAGGGCTAATTCTGTAGGTTGCTCTGATCTTCCTAGGGCCCTTAAGGCGCCTAAATTAAGCTCGATAAAATCGATGCAATGCGCCTGTTGAAACACAAGGCTGAGTTCAGCGACCAATAGCGGCAATAAGCGGACTAAATGCTTAATCATTTGCCATTGTTCTTCCGTGTAAAAGTGATCTGGACAGAGCAATAGCTCTGAGAAGGATTCTCGTAAGGAGGACTGCACCCCTAATTGATCGATGAGCGTTTTAAAGCGCTCTTTATATTCCTTGTAGTGTGCCTTAGTGAGCTTATCGGGAGCTTCGCTGGGAAAGCCTTGGCGTTTATCGATGGATTTTCGCCACTGATGCTCTTCGGTGAGCAATAGCTTGGCCAGTGAGTTCCAATGCGAACAATAGTCGAGTTGAGCGGGTGGAAATTCTTGTAATTCTAGCCATTGGAGCAAGGAATGATTTTCATGCAACGTCTTTAGATTATTGGCTGCAAAATGGATACAATCAAATAGCTGCTCTTTATCCGCGGAATCCAACTTTTTGTCGACCTCGAGTAATTTTTCTTGAGCAATGTCTTGTAGACTGGATTCTAGTTGAGTGCGCAGAGCTTCGGCATTTGAGTGATGCTCAATAATATGCGGTAGCCACTGTTCACGCTTGCCCAGCATTTCGATAAGCAGCTCTTCTAGGAATTCGGCTCGGTTGTCTAATGCAAGCAATAAGGATTTAAGTTCGCTAGAGTATTCCGTTTTCTCATTTAAGGTATTGAATAAAGCATGAACGGCTTTTTGATACAACTCTTCCGCATTATCACTGATCGCAGCCTGTGGACTGATTCGGGCCAACAAAGGCATTTGTGCACTTAATTGTGCCGCTAGAGCATCAATGGTTAAGATACGTAAGCGATTGGGGTTTGCCATTAAATTCCACTGATGTTGTTGATCGCAGACTAGGACTTGTTGCGCTAATTTCAAGCTTAAAGGATGTGTTTCTTCGGTAGAATTTTTCTGTGTGCTGGCTAAGATGAGGGCATTGATAATTCGTTCACGCATTTCACTCGCCGCTTTTCGAGTAAAGGTGAGCGCTATCACTTCTTCGGGCTGCTTGACCGTGCTCAAGAGCTTTAAATAACGTTGTGTTAAGAGCTCCGTTTTTCCAGAGCCCGCGGGGGCTTGTACAATAAACGAAGTTTGTGGGTCCAGCGCCTTTAAGCGTAGACTTTGTTAATTCACTAAGAGAGAGGATAATTTCATTCGGATACCTCATTCACTCGGCATAAAGCTTGTAAATCGCAGTGATCGCAAGCGCTTTGATCGCAAGGATCGACAGCGGCTTTTCCGGCGCAAAAATCCTTGGCTGTTTGAGTTAAGTGTTTTTTCCAGGTTTGGGTGAGTGTCGACCAACTCGGTATCTTAGGTTCATAGCGTAATTGATTAACTGGAATAATGCCGTCTATTTCGGTCTCATCGGCAGAGATTCCCCTAAAGCGCAGGCTGCCTTTTTTGAGCTCGGCAAAGGCAATAGCCTCGGCTCCTGTAAAGGCAAAAGAACAGTATAGAGGCAATTGAGGCTCTTGAATTCGCTCTTCCAGCCAATGGCCTATTTGTGTATGTCCCGTTTTGTAATCGATGATGAGATAAGAGCCATCCTCTAGTTCATCAATGCGATCAATCCGCAATTTTAGAGAAAGCCCACCTAAATCGATTTTATAGGCAGATTCTATAGCCAATACTTTAAAAGGAGCTCTTCGTTTTTCAAGTTCAATCCACTCTTGTAGCTGTTGAGTTAAACGCTTTTGCTCGATCTCTAAAAAAGCAGCTTCCTCAGGCGATCCTTTCAAGCTTTGACGCACGGCTTTTTCAATGGCTGTTTTTAATTGTTCTGAACTGAGTCGGGATAGCTCATCTTGAGAGTTAATATTTTTCCAAAATAATTCCAGGGCTCTATGGACAAAGCTTCCCTTGCTCATGGCAGAAAGACCCCATTCAGCCTCTGGAATGCTGTGTGCTTTTAAGCGCAGGTGCGCAAAGGCGCGAAAGGGACACAAGGCTTGTTCTTTTAATATAAAGCTGCCCCCCTTAATGATGTCTT
Source organism: Coxiellaceae bacterium (assembly GCA_021731545.1). Lineage (GTDB taxonomy): Bacteria > Pseudomonadota > Gammaproteobacteria > Coxiellales > Coxiellaceae > CAIQCE01. Next base: position 17,133 of record JAKFXE010000009.1, on the reverse strand, counting down.
CTTTAGTTACGATGGGGGCTTGATCATCTTCAAAGTGTTCCTGCAGCCTTGAGTCAAAAATTAAGCGGGCTTTAGGAATATGAGCTTGAATAGAGTAATTTGAGATAAAAGTGTCGACTTTAATTTCAGGAAAATTTCTAATCAAAGGACTTGGGCTTAGCTTTGTCTCAGCTTCTAGCTGTGAGGAACTCACGATAATGGTTTTGGCGCTTTGCAGTAAATGCTTTTGCAGCCCTTGAGTATAATCCAATTCACGCTCATTAGAGGCGTGGGGCATTTTCCATTCGCGTTGTTGATGATAAGGGATAAAGGGATTGGGGCGTGCCATCGCCGGCCAGCAGCGATCATTTAAGCCCATGATCCAGAGAGCATCAAAGCTTAAACCGCTAGCTTCTAGACTGCCCAAGATTTGTATGGGCATGGCTTTGTTTTCGGCTTGAAACATATGTTGAGCCGCCAGCTGATTGAGAATTTTTAGCGCTTCATTGCGTTTTAAGTCTTTGCCCATAAAATCCAGCTCTGCATATTCCAGCAACAATGTTTGCCAATCTTCCATGAGTTGAATTTCTTCTGCATCCAGCTCACGTTGCCCCGGCCAGCCCAGAGCCTGGAGTTCTTGTGTGAAGGCTTTGCCCCATTCGCTGGGCAGGCGTTTCGTTTTATGGGCTCCCCACAGGGTGTAAAAACTGTGCCAACGTTCTGGAAAGCTGGCCTCAGGATATTTTTCCCTAAGCCGGTTTAAACTAAAGTCCATGAGTGATCGTTTTACACAGAAGCCTGAATTGTTTTCACGCAGAGCCAGATCCAGCTCTGCTGCCAACAGAGCATCTTCTTCTTTAAAATTAATATAGGAGGAGCGCAGTATTTCGCTTAAAGCCGCTAATTCAAAGCTGTGATGATTTAGGGCCAGTGCGCTGAGGGCGGAGTGAATTAATTTAAAGCGCGTGAGCGGCCGCCCTATGGAAATATTAAAAAGTTCTGTTTCAAAGAGTTCAGAAAAGCTCTGCTGTATGTTGTCGCGTAGCCGATTGAGCTCAGGTACTACACAGGCAATGTGTTGATCTGGATATTGAGCCAGCTGTGCTTTAGCCCAGCGCGCCATGAGTTGAATTTCTGCTTTAAGCTCGGGTAGGCAAAGACGTAGAGGCTGTGTGCTGGAAGAGTTGTTTGAACCATACAGAAGATCCGATGCCTGCTCTAGGGCTTTAAAGAATCGCTGATAGAGTGGGGGAGGTTCATCGAAACCTAGCAACACAATGGTGGAGAGTTTTAGTGTTCCCCTGTGGCAGAGCTCAATGAGCTCATGGATCAAATCTGGATGAAGACGATAATCACGTTCTTGACAGAGCGTTTGAAACTCTCGGGCCCAAGTCACAAAATTCAGGGTCTCAGGGCTTGAGCGCGATTCCAGCGCCGATAGATCCTTATCCCACTGCAGCAGGCTGCGCCAGGCTTGCTGAGCCAATTTGGCGGTGTCTGCTATATCGAGTAGAGGATATTGATGAAGGTGTTTTGAGAGGATCTCTTGCCACAGCAAACCCTCTTCAAAGTCACTGAGCAAACGAGCGGATTTTTTTCTATAGTTCATCCACAGTTGGTTAATCCAAGTTTCAATGGTTTCAACTTGGGGGTGTGCTGGATGCTCTTTAAGTTCCCTCTGTAGAGAGAGAGCCAGACGTCTGTTGGCCGTGATGATCAGAGTCCTGGGCTTGAGCATGGAAAAAAGCTTACGATACATGAGGCATTCTAACCCTTGTCTAAACTCAGTGAATTCCATCCAACCGAAGTGATTTTAAGTTGGGGTTGCTAACAGGCCACCTATATTCTACTCAAGTCCTTTGTTTTGGGCACCCACTCAGGGATTCAAAAGATTCAATTATAGATAACATATTGATAAATATACGATATTTTATGTTGAATACAAACTGAGCAATTTGATGAGAAGCTTATATTCCCGCGCGGCATCGTGGTTTTCCAATAGGCTATTCACACTGTTATCCACAGAAAATGTGTATAAGCAAAATTGAAGTCTCAGCTACTTAATCAGAGCAAACTTAACCTGAATCTCCAAGCCCTTTCCAGCGTCTGGTGTTTTTAAGATAAGTTCGGCTCGATGGAGTTTCGCAATTTGTTGCACAATCCCTAAGCCCAAACCACTACCAGGTGCTTCATTGCCCACAATGCGAAAGAAACGTTCAAAGACGCGTTCTTTGAGCTCATCCGGAATACCCGGGCCCGTATCAGTTACTGAGAAAATAGCTTGAATAGCATTGTGTTCTAGTTTTACGGTAACACTGCCTGTTTTAGGGGTATAGCGAATGGCATTATCAATAAGATTTCTCATGAGAATAGCGATGGCGGTGGTGTTGCCATAAATAAGAAGGGGCTGCTCGCTGCTTATTAACTCAATATCAATATCTTTATCGATGGCAGCAGGAGCAAGATCGGCTACAATTTCAGAGGCTATTTTAAGTAAATCGATGGGTTCTGCTTCATGAATGATGGATTCAGGCAGCATACGGCTCAAGGTCAGAAGTTGTTGGATAATATGGGTGCTGCGCTCAACACCTGTGAGCACACCCTCTAGGGCATGCTGTCTGATCTCAGCATTTTTGGTTCGAAGAGCCACCTGGGCTTGAGTGGTAATGCCTGCCAAGGGCGTTTTAAGTTCATGAGCGGCATCAGCAGCAAAACGTTTTTCACGTTCAAAGGCTTCATCTAGTTTTTTAAATAAATGGTTGAGCTCTTGAATCAGCGGAATAATTTCAGCGGGTACCGCTTTATCCTCTACGGGAAGCAAATGAGAGGGGGCGCGGTGGCTGACCTCATTGGCTATTTTCTTTAAAGGCTCCAGCCCACGACCCACAATAATCCAGATCAGCAAGCCTAGGAAAGGGTAGGTGATGAGCATAATAAAGATAGAGTCTTGGGTGAGTTGATTTTCCAGCTTTTGGCGAAAATTAGATTGCTCGGCCACCATAAAAAGTAATTGAGTTTTGGGGTCCCTTATGGTGTATACGCGCCACGATTGCCCCTTTAGCCATAGATTGGAGAAGCCTTCTTCTCGATTTGACAGGGGGGTTTCGGGGGCTCGCGCAGAGTGCAATATTAACTTTCCCCGGGGGCTCCAGATTTGAAAATTAGTCACTTGACGTGAATTACTAAAGGAATGCTTTAGGTTTTCTCCGTGGCCTTTAAAAAATAAAGCAAGATCTAAGGTTTCTTCTATATGCTTTTGAACAATATCTAGTTTTCTGGAATTAATTCCATCGCTGAATAGAGCTTGCATTTGTAAAGTATCGCGTACCAATTGGGTGTCCAGCTGTAACTGTATGTCTTTGTGCGCTAAAAAAAGATTAGCAATGATGGCCAAAGAGGTAATCAGGGTGACACTGAGCAGTAGATTAATAAGCAGAAAGGTGCGAATCGAGGAAGTCATTGCTTTAATAATACCTGAAAAACGGTGGTGGAATACGCGAAGGCCATTTAAGTATTTTTCAGGGCGGTTCGCAATGTTTCGCTAAGGCTTCTCAGCCATATAACCCACTCCACGAATTGTGCGAATAAGTTGAGTGCCAAAGCGCTTACGTAAGCTGTGAATATGAACTTCTAAGGCGTTGGAGTCAATATTTTCACCCCATCCATAGAGAGTTTGATTCAGTTGCTCGCGAGAAATAACGCGGCCCGCATTTTCCAATAATTTTTGGAGCAGTGCATATTCGCGGCGAGAGATGACCACCTCTTCGCCCTTTAGGAAAACGAGGTGAGCAGCAGGGTCGAGGGTGATATCACCATAGCTTAGGGTGGGTTTGGCTCGAGATTTAGAACGGCGTTGCAGGGCGCGTAAACGCGCACAGAGCTCATCTAGATCAAAGGGCTTAGTTAGGTAGTCATCCGCACCGGCATCCAGACCCTTCACCCGATCATCAATGGTTTCTCGGGCCGTCAGTATGACAACCGGGGTGGTAATATTCTCTTCACGAATCGATCTTAAGACCTCAAGGCCGCTCATCTTGGGTAGGCCTAAATCCAAAACAATAGCATCAAAACTGTCTGTGTTCGCGGTGAGAGCCTTATAGGCTGCCCGCCCCTCTTTAACCCAGTCGACAGTATGGCCATAATGCTTCAAACCGGTGCGTATTCCATCGCCTAACAACTCGTCATCTTCTACTAAGAGTACTCGCATCTTCTTCAAGCCTCTGCTGGTTTTTGCACATACTATTTGGCATTTGAGCATGATAGAATAGCCGAAAAATTCCACCAGGATCAAAAGGCCTCCATTTATTCAATGGGTTATGGCGCTCTTGGTAAAAGGTAGCCTATTTTAGGCGATTTTGCAAATAACGAACCCTATTGAGGTGCTTTTAAGTGTCCTATATTTCTCCCTCTAGCAAACCCATAATTGATAAAGTCGTTCACTACGCCAAACAAAGATTAAAAGCGGAAAAGACTACAGAATTGGTTCTAAAGTTTATCCGGCTTTTTTATGCGGGCTCTTCTCAAGACGATCTTGCTCGGCACGGCCTGGCTAATTTATTTGGAGCAGCCTATTCCGAATGGAAATTGATGTATGAGGCCTCTCCCAATGAAATCAAGGTGAGGGTATTTAATCCAGATTTAAAAAAAGACGCTTGGGAATCTGATCACACTATTATTGAAATAGTGACTTTGGATAGTCCTTTTATTGTCGATTCCGTACGCCTGCTCATTAACCGTTTGGGATTTACAACACATCTTGTGATTAATTTGGGGGGTATCAAGCTTAAGCGTGATAAGCAGCAGCGCATTATGGAGATTGCCTCTTACCGTGATAGCAGCAAAGGTGGCTTGGTTGAAGCGCCTGTGTATATGGAAATTGATCGACAAACAGATCCCAAGCTTTTAGAGCATATTGAAAATGAGTTAAAACGCGTACTAAAAGATGTAAAAGCGGCGGTCAGCGATTGGTCATCCATGCGTGAGCGCATGCAGGAGATATTAGATCATTTAAGTAAGACGAATAAAAGCCTGCCGATTGAAGATGTTAAAGAATCTAAAGCTTTCTTGGCTTGGCTTTTAGATAACCACTTTACCTTCTTGGGGGCTCGAGACTATGAATTGATTGGCAAAGGAGATCAGCTGGCCCAAAAATTAATACCAGGCTCGGGCTTAGGTGTGCTGCGTGATGAAAGTTCCAGTAAAGGCATACGTCTTTACAGTGATTTGGCAAGACAAGCGCAAGAGGTGGCTTTGTCAAATCAGCATACTTTGATTATTTCGAAAACCAATACACGCTCTAGCGTTCATCGACCCGCGTATACGGATTATATTGGTATTAAAATTTTTAATGATAAGGGGGCGTTGATTAAAGAGCGTCGCTTTATCGGATTATTTTCTTCCACAGCCTATGTGTGCGACCCCAGAGAAATTCCTTTTATTCGTCAAAAAGTGGATTTTGTGCTCAAAAAGTCCGCCTTACCCAGTCGAAGTTATGCAGGTAAGGAGCTGTTGCATATTTTAACAACGCTGCCGCGCGATGATTTGTTTCATACGACCGTAGAGCAGCTGTATGATCTAGCGATTGGTATTTTGCAGGTGCAGGATCGACGCATGGTTCGTTTGTTTGTGCGTCCAGACCCTTATGGACGATATTTTTCATGTTTTGTATATTTGCCACGCGAAAATTTTACCACCGATGTTTCCAATAAAATGAAAAACGTGCTGTCGGATGCCTTTAAAGGAATTGAGGTTATTGTTAATACATGGTTTTCAGAATCCGTTCTAGCGCGAGTTCATTATGTGATTCGTGTAAATCCTGCGCATAAGGTTCATTATAATCTTTCTGAGATTGAGCAAAAAATTATTGAAATAGGCCGTTCTTGGAGTGATGTTTTTAAAGTAGCTTTGTTGACACATTTTGGTGAGGAACAGGGAAACCGCTTACTTAATATTTATCAAGAGGCTTTTCCGCTCAGCTATCGAACTGTTTTTACACCAGATCAAGCGATTATGGATGTGCTTCAGATTGAAAAATTATCAGCAGACAATAATTTAGAAATGAAGTTTCATGAGGATCTCAGCAGCTCTGATGCTTCTGTTCGATTTAAACTATTTCGTCGAAAGCAAACCATTCCGCTCTCCGATGTGATCCCTATGCTGGAAAATATGGGGCTTCGTGTTATTGATGAAAGACCCTATAGAATAACTTTAGGTACAGGTTTACAAGTTTGGATTAATGATTTTGGTATAAGCTACTTGGCCGAAAAAAATTATACCGTAGAAGATGTTCAGGATTTATTTCAAGAAGCTTTTTCTAAGGTATGGTATAACGAAGCGGAAAATGATCGTTTCAATGGTTTAGTCTTGCGTGCTAAATTAAATTTTCATGAAATTATTTTATTGCGAGCCTATTCTAAATATGCCATACAGGTTGGTTTTATCTTTAGTCAGTCCTATATTGAGCGAACGCTCATGCATAATCCCATTATTACGGGACTGTTGGTTGAGCTGTTTAAGCAGCGCTTTGATCCTGAGTTGGCAGGAAAGTCAACTAAGGTAGTAGAGCAGCTTGAACGGAATATTTATACGGAATTAGATGCTGTTAATTCTTTGGACGAAGATCGTATTTTGCGCTTTTATTTGGCTTTGATTAAAGCGACCTTGCGCACTAATTATTATCAACTGAACGAACAAGGGGGAGCAAAGACTTACCTCTCCTTTAAATTAAATCCTGAACAAGTACCTGATCTGCGCCTGCCCTTGCCTAAATATGAAATTTTCGTGTATTCACCTCGATTTGAGGGCGTGCATTTGCGCGCAGCTAAGGTTGCACGCGGAGGCATTCGCTGGTCTGATCGGCGTGAAGATTTTCGAGTTGAAGTTTTGGGCCTAATGAAGGCGCAACAAGTCAAAAATGCAGTAATTGTTCCAGCGGGCGCTAAGGGCGGTTTTGTGACTAAGCAGTTGCCTTTGGATGCGGGTCGAGATGCCATGATGCAAGAAGGTATTGAGTGCTATAAAGATTTTATACGTGGTCTATTAGATCTTACAGATAATTTAATAAAATCCAAAATTGTGAAACCCGCTCGTGTGGTTTGTTATGATGAAGACGATCCTTATCTAGTGGTCGCTGCTGATAAGGGAACAGCCACTTTTTCAGATATTGCAAATTCCATTTCTTTAGAGCGAGGTTTTTGGTTGGGCGATGCCTTTGCTTCAGGAGGATCGGAGGGTTATGACCACAAGAAGATGGCCATCACCGCTCGGGGTGCTTGGGTTTCGGCTGTAAGACATTTCCAAGACTTGGGAGTTAATTTAGATAAGACTGAGGTTACTGTCTTGGGTATTGGTGATATGAGTGGCGATGTTTTTGGTAATGGGATGCTTTTGTCCCCACACCTTAAATTGCTTGCAGCTTTTAATCATATCCACATTTTTATTGATCCCAATCCGGATACAAGAATCAGCTTTAAAGAGCGTAAGCGCCTATTTAATTTGTCCCGTTCAAATTGGACAGATTATAAAACTGAATTAATTTCAGCCGGCGGCGGTGTATTTAATCGATCCGCTAAAACCATTAAAATTTCAGAACCCATGAAGAAAGTATTTGGGATCGATAAAGAAGTGTTGTCTCCCAGCGATTTGATACGGGCTTTATTAAAAGCGCCAGTTGATATGATTTGGAATGGGGGTATTGGGACTTATGTAAAATCGGTCATTGAAACCAATGCAGATGTGGGTGATCGAAGTAATGATGCTTTGCGAGTAAATGGCTGTGAATTACGTGCTCGGGTGATCTGTGAAGGGGGTAATTTAGGTTTTACTCAGCTGGGTCGAATCGAATATGAACAGCAAACGGGCGGAAAAATTAATACTGATTTCATCGACAATTCTGCAGGCGTTGATTGTTCAGATCATGAGGTGAATATCAAAATCGCCTTAAATGCCTTAGTCACTTCAGGAAAAATGACCGAAAAGGCGCGCAATACTTTATTGGTTGAAATGACGGACGAAGTCTCTGAGCTGGTGCTCCAGGACAATTACCTCCAAAATCGCTCTATCAGTGTAGCCTCATTGACCTCAGCTAAACATTTAGCACTTTATGCGGGCTTTATTAATGTTCAGGAAAATGCTGGAAAAATGAACCGAGTGATAGAGTTTTTGCCTAGTGACAAAGAATTGCATGAGCGAAGATTAGAAGGAAAGGGCTTGACTCGACCTGAGTTATCGGTGCTTTCTTCCTATAGTAAAATGATTTTGAAATCGGAAATATTAAAATCAGGATTAACACAAGACCCCTACCTTGAAAAATTTATTAAATATGCTTTTCCGCGAAAGATGGATGAACGTTTTTCCAAAGAGCTTAAGGAACATTATTTAAGTAAAGAAATTATTGCGACGCAATTAGGCAGTCGTTTAGTCTCAGACATGGGTATTGTTTTTGTGCATCGCCTTCAGGATGAAACAGGAGCCAGTATTTCTGATGTTGTAAGGGCCTATACGGTTTCGGCTAATATCTTTAATTCCGTCGGCATTTTTAATGAAATAGAAGCCTTGGATCATAAAGTTGAGGCGAAGGTACAATACCAAATGATGCAACAAGTCGTTCAATCGGTTCGCCGCAGTACACGTTGGTTTTTACGAAATCGCATTGAAGGCGTTGAGATTGAATCTACTGTAAAATATTTTTCGGCCTATATTGCTGAATTATATACTCTGCTTCCCAGCTTGCTTCAGGGTCACGATAAGGAGGGCTTAGAGCAGCGAAAACATGAATTAATTCAACAAAAAGTTCCAAAACAGTTGGCCGAACATATTTCTGCGATTAAGCCCATGTATCATGCGCTCAATATTATTGAAATTTCAGGGGTTACCAAAAAAGAAGTTACTTTTGTGGCTCGCGTTTATTTCATGTTGGGTGAATATTTGGATTTACTGTGGTTGCGTGATCGAATTAATGAATTGGTGGTAGATACACACTGGGCTTTATTGGCGCGCTCTGCTTTAAAAGCAGATTTAGATTTGATTCAGCGTGATCTAACTATTTCAGTGATTAATGTGAATCCAAAATCAAAAGACGTTAAGCTTCTTATTAAAGAGTGGTTGGATAAATATGAAAAATTAATCATAGTATATGAGCAAGTTTTAGAAAATTTACGCAAAGAAGAGCGACCAGAGTTTACTCTATTTTCGGTAGCCATGCGTGATTTGTCGGATTTGGTGAGGGTGAGTTCTAATAAGTCCTAACCATTGTTTGCCCTTTTTTCTCGTGAAAGAAGGGTTCTTGTTAACTAAAGGAGTTCATTATGAAAAAAGCTTTTGTTATTGCCTCTGCTGTTGCGGCTTCATTGTTCATGAGCACGGTAGTCTTGGCCGATTCCACCCCTTCTACTGCTGCAAACATGGCCACCTCTAAAAGCGGAGCGAAAACTTGCAATAAGTGTAAGAGTCAAAATAAATGCAAGAGCCAGAATAAATGTGGCGGTAAGTGCGCCAACAAATGTTCTAGCGCTAAATAAATTGAAATGAAATGAGGTCCAAGCTTGAGTTCCGAGTGTTGGGCCTCGCATTGTATGCTCGGCACCCACCTACGCACCAACGACCCAATGGTTTTTATAAAAATGAAACCCCTCTTCGGACTAGGCCTTCGGGCTGAGCATTATACAGAAATTTTGGATCAGGCTCCAAGGCTGGATTATTTTGAAATTATTTCCGAAGATTTTTTGGTTTCAGGAGGATCGCCCCTTTATTATCTAGATAAAATTCGAGCGAATTATCCTCTCGTAATGCATGGAGTTTCTCTATCCATTGGCAGCAGTGATGAACTTAATTGGGATTACCTAAAAGAGCTTAAAAATTTAGCTCAGCGTGTTCAGCCGCTGTGGATTTCAGATCATTTGTGTTGGACGGGCGTCCAAAATATTAATACCCACGATTTGTTGCCCCTGCCTTATACGGAAATCAGTATCCAGCATGTAGTGGAGCGCGTTAAACGGGTACAAGAATTTTTAGGGCAACAGATACTCTTAGAAAATGTATCGAGTTATGTGAGTTATGCAGCTTCTCAAATGTCTGAACTTGAATTTTTGGTAGAAGTGGCTGAACGTGCAGATTGTTTGATTTTGCTGGATATTAATAATGTCTATGTCTCCGCTTTTAATCATCACTTTAGCGCCGAACACTATTTAAGCGCGGTTCCGGTAGAGCGAGTCCGTCAGTTTCATTTGGCGGGCCATAAACGCCATGAGCATTATATTGTGGATACACATGATGCTCAGATTATTCCAGAGGTGTGGGATTTGTACCATTATGCGGTGCAACGTTTTGGAAATGTGGCGACCTCTATTGAACGAGATGATCATATTCCACCCTTATCGGAGTTGATGCAAGAATTGGAGCAAGCAAGAAGAGTGGCCACAAAGGCTATCGCGACAAAAAAATCCGCACAAACGAAGTTATACGCCTATGACTGAGCTCAAAGAACTTCAAGAGGGTTTTCAAAATTATATGCTGGGTCTTGTCCAGACTAAATCGCAGGATTTTTGGGTGCCCGAAGGCTGTGATCTTGAAGAGCGTTTAGCGATTTATCGAGAAGGCTATTACCTGCGTTTGTTGGGGGCATTAAAATCCGATTATGAGGTTTTATTCTCCTACTGGGGCGAAGAAAAATTCAATCGATGTATGAGGGAATATTTGCAACAGAACCCCTCCAGCTATTATTCGATTCGATCGGTGGGTAAAAATGTAGCCCAGTTTATTAAAAAGCACTATCCCGAAGATTTGCCTTCATTTGAGCTGGCGGGCTTTGAATGGGCTCTTAATGAGGCTTTATTTTCACCGGATGAGGAAGTGCTTTCTCTGGAGGCATTATCCAAAATTGATCCTGAACATTGGCCTCATTTAAAATTTCACCTGCATCCTTCTGTGCAATGTATCGAATTTCATAGCAATGCACCAGAATCTTGGCAGCTGCTTCAAGAAAATAAAACACTCAAAATAGTCAAGCAGGCAGAATCTAAAAGCTACTTAATCTGGCGTAAACAGCAGCAATCGTATTTTTGTGTTTTAAATGAAAATGAAAAGCGAATGATCAGCAGTATTCAGGCTCAGGATAGTTTTTCTGAGCTTTGTGAAAAAATGAGCGCTTTTTTTTCGGAAGAGGAAGTGGTGGGCTGGGTGAGTCAAAGCTTGAGGCGCTGGATAGAGGAGGGGGTATTGGGTTCTAGAAACTAGAGACTAGAAACAAGAAAAAGATAGAAAAGAGAAAATTAAAAACAAAAGAAAAGATAAAAACTAGGACTCAATGAGATTGAGCTTTATTTCGTCCGGGTTTAAGTCTACTTTCTCAATCTTGGTAAAACGTCCGCTAATTTTCTTGGAAGATTGATGAACTTGCTCTACATCTTGATGCGCTTGTCCAATATGTTTTGCCAAATTGTCCATGCGCTCTTGGAAGCGCTCAAAATCCTTGCCTAAGGCGATAAGATGCTCTTGGATAATATGGACTTGCTTGCGAGTTGCTGCATCCTTTAACACAGCACGCGCCGTGGTGAGTATGGCCATCATAGTGGTGGGCGAGACCATCCAAACACGCGATTGATGGGCGAGCTCTACTAAATCAGGGTGATGGGCATGAATTTCAGCAAATACGGCTTCGGCGGGTATAAACATCACGGCACCATCAGCGGTTTCTCCATTAATAATATATTTTTGTGCGATGTCTTGAATATGGCGTCGAATATCCAGTTTAAATTGTTGTTCGATTTGTCGTTTTTCGGATTCACCCAACTGTGGGTTGATTAGCAATTTGTAGCTTTCTAGTGGAAATTTGGCATCGATAGCCATATTGCCGGTGGGCTCAGGCAGTAATAACAGGCAGTCCACCCGTTTAGCATTGGAAAGGGTGTGTTGTAATATAAAGTGTGATTCAGGGATAACATTGCGTATTAGGGCATTTAACTGAATTTCACCAAAGGCCCCTCGAGAGCGTTTATCCGAGAGTATTTCTTGCAGACTTACGACATTGCCGGAGAGCTCCGTAATTTTCTTCTGGGCCTCATCAATAATGGTCAGGCGTTTCATTACATCCGAAAAAGTAGCGGTGGTTTTTTCAAAACCTTCGGTCAATCGCTTATCCACTTGCCCGCTGATTTCTTTAAGACGCTCTTGAGTGGCCTGAGTGAGTTTATCCACGCTGCTGTTGATGGAGCTGCTTTGCTGCTGCAGGGTGTGTTGTAACTGCTCACGGATTTCCTGCATGCTTTTTCGCAGGCTTTCTTGTAAGAGTGTTAAGCTGCTGAGTTGGTGTTGGTCAAAGCGGCTGCGTTGTTCGTGGAGCTCATTTTGCTGCTCTTTAAGCAGTCGATAGATTTCATCGCGCTGCAGTGTAAGCTGATCAAGCTGGGCGTTGAGAGAGGAGGGCTTTCTGTATAAAAGGGCAAGGAGTAGGGCGATACTGAGCGGAATAACGGCACTTAGTATCCACATCCAGGGCATCATAGGGGCTCCATTTTTTGGTTTTAAAAAGAGGTAGACTAGCATAGAATCTCTGCCTTCGGGAATCGATGAAGGTATGTATTATGTTTCAGGGTAATTTAGTCGCGATTGTGACGCCCATGCACCTCGGGGGCGAGGTTGATTATGCCGCTTTAAAGCACCTTGTTCATTGGCATCAAGAGCAGGGCTCAGATGGGATTGTTATTCTGGGAACCACGGGAGAATCCCCTACCATTAACGATGAGGAAAGGACTCTCATCATCCAATGCGTGCTGGAAGAGCTTAAGGGCAAGCTGCCCGTTATTGTAGGTACAGGCACCAATGCCACCACAACGAGCATTGCCTACACACGTCAGGCTATGGAAGCCGGAGCCGATGCCTGCTTGCTGGTAACTCCCTACTACAATAAGCCTACCCAAGAGGGCCTGTTTCAGCATTATCAAGCCATTGCGGATGCAGTCGCAATTCCACAAATTCTCTATAATGTACCGGGGCGAACGGGCTGCGATCTTTTACCTGAGACGGTAGCGCGCTTGGCAAAAGCCTGTTCGAATATTGTGGCCTTAAAAGATGCGAGCGGAAAATTGGAGCGCATGGCAGAATACAAGGCGCTGGAGTGCACGATTGATTTATTAAGTGGGGATGATGCAACGGCCTGTGAGTTTATGTTAATGGGAGGGCAGGGTGTGATTTCGGTCACCTCTAATGTCGCGCCTGGGTTGATGACAGACTTATGCCGTGCCGCTTTGGCGAATCAGCGAGCAGAAGCTGAAGCCATTGATGCGCGTTTAGCTAAATTGCATCAGGATTTATTTATTGAGTCTAATCCCATTCCCGTGAAATGGGCTTTAACACAGATGGGGCGCATTCAAGCAGGAATACGCTTACCCTTAACGCCCTTAAGTGAGCATTGTTATCCGCGTGTGCGTGAGGCTTTGGTTATGATTGAGGAACATAAATGAAAAAAAACATACTGTTTTTGTTGATTACGGCAATCTCTTTTTCTTTGTTTGCCTGTAATACTGTGCGCAGTCACGATAATGATTATTTAAAAGATGATGCCAGTGTTAAGCCCTTACAACTGCCACCGGATATGATTAAGGGCCATGAAACGGGTTATAATATTCCGCCTTTGGAAAATTATGTGAAGCCCTCTCTGGTTCCGCCCAACAGTGCTTTAGTTCAGGCAGAGCCTGAAACACCCAGCCAGTATAATCCCATCAACCAAATCAATCGATTTTTACCCAAGCCCATGGTGCATGCTTCGGCGCAAGTTTTGGTATTACAGTACAACTTGAAACGCAGCTGGCCTAAAGTAGGAAATGCGCTTAAAACCGTGGGCTATAGAATCTTAGATCAAGATCAGTCTACACATTCCTATTATATTTTAGATAAACCCGGTAAAGGAAGGGCGCTGAATCAACTGGAGACGGTTTATCGTGTGTATCTGCAAAAGCAGGGAACTTCGACCCTAGTAAGTGTATTAACCGATAACAATCAACCGGCCCCCAAAGCAGTGGCTACGCAAATTTTGGGAAACATCAAAACTAAATTACATTAAAAGATAAATTATGAAGCACTCTAAGCTTAAATTGATGTACAGCGGAAAATCAAAATCCCTATATGAAACTGAAAACAAAGACGCTTGGTTAGTCGAGTTTCGGGATGATTTAACCGCTTTCAATGGTGAAAAGCACGAAAAAATGGCTCAAAAAGGGGCTATTAACGCACAGATTAATGCACATCTTATGCAGCTTTTGGCTAAAGAAGGCATTCCCACACATTTTATTCAACAGCTCTCCGATCATGAATCTTTAGTTAAACGTTTGCAGATGATTCCCTTAGAGTCTGTAGTGCGCAATGTAGCAGCAGGTAGCTTGTGCCGACGTTTAGGCTTAAGTTTGGGCATCGCATTAAACCCACCCGTGTATGAGTTATTTTATAAAAATGATGCCTTGGGTGATCCTATGGTAAATGAAGATCATGCCCTGGTGTTCAAGTGGGCCACAGAATCACAGTTAAAGCAAATGCGGGAATTAAGTTTAAGGATTAATAAAATCCTCTTGGAGGTGTTTTCAAAAATAGGCTTAGTTTTGGTAGATGCCAAATTTGAATTTGGAATATTAGGGGATCAGCTGTATTTGGGGGATGAAATCACCCCGGATTCGTGCCGACTCTGGGATAAGAACACTCAAAAAGTGATGGACAAAGATCGCTTCCGCCAAAATTTAGGCGGAGTGATTGAGGCTTACCAAGAAGTAGCGCATCGATTAATGTCATAAAATCCATTTAGCCTTTTTAGGAGAGGTACCGAAGCGGTCATAACGGCGCCGATTCGAAATCGGATGGGGCGCAAGCCCACATGGGTTCGAATCCCATCCTCTCCGCCAATTTTCACTAGAAGGAAGTTTAAAAATTAGTAAAATCGGTATGCAGAGAAAGGGCGGAGACGGTGGTCGTGAAAGTGCTAAATAAAAGAGCTTGGATTAAAGGAAAATAAAATTGTTTTTCTACAATGAGTTAGGTTAATATCCAATATTATGGAAACACCAAAAATTTCTTTATTTAAAGGCAAAAAAATTCGAAAAACGCTCTATAAAAATGAGTGGTGGTTTTCAATTTTAGATGTGATCTTTGTTCTTACTGACAGCCCAAAAGCAAAAACGTATTGGGCTAAAATGAAGCGTAGAGACACGGAAATGTCTCAACCGTTCCCATTTTGGGAACAGTTGAGATTGCCAGCAGAGGACGGAAAAATGCGCAAAACTGATTGCGCTGATACCGAGGGAATATTCCGTATCATCCAATCGATTCCCTCACCCAAAGCAGAGCCTTTTAAGCGTTGGCTTGCTAAAATCGGCTATGAGCGAGTGCAAGAAATAGAAAATCCGGAGCTAGCAACTAAGCGGACAAGGATACTATATAAGCTCAAAGGGTATTCAGAGGATTGGATAGAAAAAAGAATGCGTGGCATCACTATCAGAGAAGAGCTGACAGATGAATGGCAAAAACGAGGCGCGAAAGAACAAAAAGATTACGAGATATTGACAGCGGAAATATCCAAGGCCACTTTTGGCGTGACACCCAGTGAGTACAAAAAAGTTAAGGGTTTGAAGCGAGAAAACTTGCGAGATCACATGGATGACTTTGAGCTTATTTTTACCATGCTAGGAGAAAGGTCAACTACAGAAATTCACAAAATTGAAAATTCCAAAGGAGTTTCAAAGCTTGCGCAAGATTCTAAGCGTGGCGGCAGAATTGCCGGCATTGCCAAGGAACAGTTGGAAAAAGAAATCGGTCGCTCTGTTGTATCGAAAGAAAATTTTTTACAAAATAAAAAATCATACGAAAGAGTTAAGTAAATAATTTAATGAGAAGAGTATTTTTCTGTGGCGTGGCGAGCTTGTCGAGACTGGTCTCCTGGGTGGGTGGTTTGCTCAAAGAATGTTCGAACATCAGTCAAAAAACACCGCCAGATTGTATATTTCGTTAAAGATAAGGGGTTGGATAAGGCAGTGGTTAGTGCAAAACTTGCACACACCACAAATAATGAAACGATTACGCCTATATCTTTATAATAGTAAAACTATACAATAACGCTAAAGCGGGAATTTACAATCGGCGAAAAGATAAAGAAATACTGGCAGAAGCTCGGTATTTCTCAAAATCTCCTCTCAAAAAGGGCGAATCTTGCTTTTCATACGATTGCCAAAATTGAGGCGGGTTCAACGCCCGATCCCTGAATAGAAACCGTTAAAAAAATTGCGGACGCATTGAGCGTTTCGCTAGATGTTTTAATGAAATGAATTTATGGCAAAAAAAGATACAAATCAAAATACGACCAAAGAGCAAGAACGAGCCGAGCTTCACCGTGCTATTTGGCAGATTGCAAATGATTTGCGCGGAAGTGTGGATGGTTGGGATTTCAAGCAGTATGTACTAGGCATACTCTTTTATCGTTTTATTAGTGAAAATTTGACCAACTACATCAATGCGGATGAACGGCGTGCAGGTAAAAAAGATTTTGATTATGCGACACTTTCTAATAAAGAAGCCGAATTTGGTCGAGCCGATACCGTCAAAGAAAAAGGGTTTTATATTTTGCAAGCGAGCTTTTTGTAAATGTTCGCAAAAATGCCCGCAATGACGCCAACCTTAACGAAACTCTTACGAACGTTTTTCGTAACATTGAAAATTCAGCAAAGGGCGCAAACAGTGAAGATGACATCAAGGGCTTGTTTGATGACCTTGATGTGAACTCTAATAAACTGGGTGGCACGGTAGAAAAACGAAATCAGAAACTTGCCAAGCTTTTTGAATCTATCGGCGACCTTCGTCTGGGCAACTACTCCGACAACACTATTGACGCCTTCGGTGACGCCTATGAATTTTTGATGACCATGTATGCTTCAAACGCTGGTAAATCTGGTGGCGAATTCTATACACCTCAGGAAGTCAGCGAGTTATTAGCCGAAATTACTACGGTTGGCAAAACAGAAGTTAATAAGGTCTACGATCCCGCCTGCGGTTCGGAGAGCGTTCATTTAACTGTGTCAGCCTATTAAATTACCTCAACCCTAGGCTTAACCGCCCATCAAAATATATATGAAGTTGAGATACTATCAACGCCCAATTGTGCATGGGTTGATTCCATTTTTC
>JAKFXE010000019.1 GCA_021731545.1 Coxiellaceae bacterium | reverse complement strand
CAGCTTTGATGACATTTTGGTAACCTCTTTCCAGGGCATGATTTGTCTCCTTGAAGGCAAATCAGCCATTATAAAAGTGTTACCTATGTCTCCGCACGTTTGTTACCTATGTCCCCGGTCTATACACACAAGGACCGCCCCTACGACCAATCTAAAATCACTTTGGCGGCCTCTCCGCTTAACATCACATCAAATCCTTTTTGAAAATCATCGACGGGAAAGCGATGAGTAATGACCGCATCCACATTTAAACCACCCTCTAAGAGACTAATCATTTTATACCAAGTTTCAAACATTTCTCGACCATAAACACCCTTGATCGTGAGCCCTTTAAAAACCACGTCGTGCCAATTAATCGCAAAATCTTCCGGCGGTATGCCTAGAAAAGCAATCTCTCCTCCATTATTCATATGGGCCAACATAGCGCGCACTGCCTCTGCATTACCCGACATCTCTAAAGCCACATCAAAACCTTCGGTCATGCCCAATTGTTGCATCACTTCTTTTAAACTTGTTTTTTGTGGATTAATTGCGAGCGTTGCACCCATTTTTCGCGCCAAGTCCAAACGGTATTCATTCACATCGGTAATCACCACATAACGCGCACCCACTTGTTTGGCAATCGCAACCGCCATGCAACCAATGGGACCCGCACCCGTAATTAAAACATCCTCTCCCACCAAGTTAAACGAGAGTGCGGTGTGAACGGCATTGCCCAAGGGATCCATCATGGAGGCTACATCATCACTAATTTTAGCGGGGATTTTGATCGCATTCACAGCAGGAATAACTAAATATTCCGCAAAAGCACCTTCACGATTCACTCCAACACCTACGGTATTGCGACACAAATGTCGTCCACCCGCGCGACAATTGCGACAATAGCCGCAGGTAATATGTCCCTCACCCGAAACACGATCCCCTAGCTTGAGACCCTCAACCCCTGCACCCATTTCTACAATTTCACCCACAAATTCGTGGCCCACGTGCATAGGAACTTTAATGGTTTTTTGCGCCCACTCATCCCACTTATAAATATGCAAATCGGTTCCACAGATGGCCGTTTTTTTAATCTTAATCAGAACATCATTAGGTCCAGGCGTAGGCTTAGGCACCTCCATCATCCATAAACCAGTCTCTTTTTTGGCTTTCACTAAAGCTTTCATGTAATCACTCCTAATGCTCTACCCACCTTTGCAAAGGCCTCAATCGCCTGATCCAATTGCTCAACGCTGTGCGCTGCCGACATCTGCACTCGAATACGCGCCTTAGCCATTGGTACTACCGGATAGGAAAAACCAACCACATAAATCCCTTCTTGCAATAAGCGAGCCGCCATCTCGGAGGCTACTTTTGCATCCCCTAACATCACGGGAATAATGGGATGAGATCCCGGCACTAAATTAAAACCTAGAGCACTCATCTTTTTTCTAAAATGCTGACTATTATTTTCAATGCGCTCACGCAAAACAGAACCACGTGTTTTTAATAACTCCAACACCTTGATTGAAGTCGCCACAATAACCGGTGCCAAACTATTTGAAAACAAATAGGGTCGGGAACGTTGTCGCAACCATTCAATCACTTCCTTCGAGGCAGAGGTATAACCTCCTGAAGCGCCGCCCAAGGCTTTACCTAAGGTGCCTGTCATAATATCGATGCGACCCATCACCCCGCAATATTCCGGTGTTCCACGCCCTTCTTTGCCCACAAAACCTACGGCATGTGAATCATCGACCATGACCATCGCTTTATATTGGTCGGCCAAATCACAGATGGATTTTAAATCGGCAATAATACCATCCATCGAAAATACACCATCAGTAGCGATTAATTTAAAGCGTGCACCCATAGCATCGGCCTCTTGCAACTTGGCCTCAAGATCGCTCATATCATTATTGTTGTAGCGAAAACGTTTGGCTTTGGACAAACGAATACCATCGATGATGCTGGCATGATTCAACGCATCGCTGATAATGGCATCATTTTCATCCAGCAGGGTTTCAAATAAGCCGCCATTCGCATCAAAGCAGGATGAATACAGGATGGTATCTTCCATGCCTAAAAATTCACTGATACCTTGCTCTAAGATTTTATGAATGGTTTGAGTGCCACAAATAAAGCGCACTGAAGCCATGCCAAAACCATAATCGTCTAAGGCTTTTTGAGCGGCCTGAATGAGCTCAACATCATCGGCCAAACCCAAATAATTATTGGCGCAGAAATTTAAAACAGCTTGATGAGGCGCAATACTAATGGATGAATTTTGTGGCGTGGTGATGAGTCGTTCAGCTTTAAACAAGCCTTCTTTTTTCAATTGATCCAGCTGCTGCTGCAGCTGCTGACGCAAATCGAGCATAAGGATTCCTTAATAAATATGTGGGCCAATTTGCATTGGCCCCACATCATTTCCAAGCCAGCCGATAAGCCGGGTTCTGTCATGAACAGTCATCTCTCTAGGGTGGATGTCACCATCCACCTCAAGCAACCTACCCGAACCTATGCGTGGGTACGCGTGTGGATTGAACCACTTAGGTTCCTATTTGGTCTTGCTCCGAGTGGGGTTTACCTTGCCACTGATGTTACCATCAGCGCGGTGCGCTCTTACCGCACCCTTTCACCCTTACTGATAAACCAAGGCCTATCAGCGGTTTGCTTTCTGTTGCACTGGCCGTAGGCTTTCGCCCCCCAGGCGTTACCTGGCACTCTTACCCATGGAGCCCGGACTTTCCTCCCTTCCCCGAAGGGAACGGCGACTGTCTAGCTAGCTTAGGGAGGCGAGTATAAAGTAGAGCGTTGGGACTGGCAACTTTGGAACCAGGCTCAAACAGAGGGGCGATTTATTGATTAATCATCTCTAAGGCCAAGGGATAGACTATTTTCCGACCACAAGCTGTCAGCTTTACCGTCAGGGCCACTGCTTGCTTCAAGGGAAGCTCCTCCAACAAAATTTTTAAGATGCGCCGACACTCTTCAATAAGCTCATCCTTAGGTTTTTCAGTTAAACCCTCAACGATCACCACAAACTCTCCCTTGCGCTGCATAGGGTCTTTGTGCAGCCATTCTTTTACATTCTCGAGCGTATCGGTATGAATGGTTTCGAAGGTTTTGGTCAGTTCGCGTGCGATACACACTTTACGCGCAGAGCCCATCATTTCATGCAGAAGATCGATTAAGTTAACAATGCGATGTGTGGATTCATAAAACACCACGCTGCGTGGCTCTTGGCTTAAAGAAATAATCTGTTTATGGCGCGCTTCACCGCGCGAAGGCAAAAATCCGATAAAGATAAATTGATCGGTTGCAATACCCGAAGCGCTTAAGGCTGCAATGGCCGCACACGCTCCGGGAATGGGAATGACTTTAATATGATGCTCGTGTGCGGCCGACACTAAACGATAACCCGGATCACTGATCAGAGGCGTTCCCGCATCTGAAATCAAAGCAATATTTTTTCCTTCCTGCAATCGCTTTATTAATTCATGCGTACGCTGAGTTTCATTATGCTCGTGCAATGATAAGGTAGGCGTGGGGATTTGATGATGTTGCAATAGATGCTGGCTGTGACGGGTATCTTCCGCGGCGATCAGATCTACCTGTTTTAATATTTCGAGCGCACGCAGGCTAATATCGGCTAAATGACCGATAGGGGTTGCAACCAAATAAAGGGAGCCTGGATGTGAAGATTCTTTCATAGGGAAACAAAGCCAACAAATGTCTCGTAGGAGCAACTACTGCAGCACATCCCTGCGCTTTGTGCTGTAGGGGCAATTCATGAATTGCCCCCTACACTACCTTTTAACGCGAACGGCTAATACATCACAATGCGCGTGATGCAGCACCGCATTCGCAGTTGAACCTAGTAGCGCCTTTATGCCGTGACGACCATGGCTGCCCACCAAAATAAGATCCGCTTTCATTTTTTTGGCTTGGTCTAAAATAATAGTGCGCGCCATCCCCAATCTCAGCAACTGTTGCTTTTCAGGAACTCGCGCTTTTTTTGCCAGTTTTGACAAACGCTGCTTCGCTTCTTTAATAAAAGATTTTTCAATTTCCGCCAAACCTGCCACCGCATAGGCTGCCGTCACCATACCCGTTAATTCTTCAACCGCATGCAGCAAAGTCACTTTTGCATTAGTGGCAGCCACGTGTTTTAGTTTTTCTAAAATAGCTAAATCTGATTTCGTGTGAAAATCAAGGGCCACCAAAATATTTTTATAACCACTCATAAAACCTCCTTCCATAAGATACACAGCGACCCTCATTGTAACCACAGATTAAATATTTGTCCTATTTTATTTGTATCCTTACATCTCGTTTAAGTCAGCGCTTGAAATGCACCCTATAACGGCTAGAATGCAAGAATCTTTAGCTCTAGGAACCTATGATGTCCTCCGGCAAAAAAGCCATTATTCTGTTTTCAGGCGGCTTAGACTCCAGCACCTGCTTAGCCATTGCCCGAGAAGAAGGCTTTGAGTGTTATGCCTTGAGTTTCGACTATGGCCAGCGCCATCGTGTTGAACTGGAAGCTGCCAGTCGAATAGCGAAAACTCTGGGTGTCAAAGAACATAAAATCCTTTCCTGCCCCCTCCATGAATTGGGCGGCTCAGCACTCACTGATACTCGCCTTGAAGTGCCTCAAAATATTGTTGATGATACGCGCATCCCCATCACCTATGTGCCTGCTCGCAATACTGTTTTTTTGGCACTTGCCTTAGCGTGGGCCGAAAGCTTAGGCGCCTTTGATCTCTTCATTGGAGCCAATGCCATCGATTACTCAAATTATCCCGACTGTCGCCCTGACTTTATCGAGGCCTTCCAGCACTTGGCGGATCTTGCAACCCGAGCCGGAGTAGAAGGCGAGCACTTTAAAATTCATGCACCTCTTTTGAAACTCACTAAAGCTGAGATTATTCAGCGAGGGATTCGCTTAGGACTAGATTACAGTCAAACTATTTCGTGCTACGCTCCTAGCAAAGCTGCTGAAGCCTGTGGACATTGCGCAAGCTGCTTGTTGAGAGCTAAGGGATTTAAAGAAGCACACGTTAATGATCCCACACACTATGTTCACTAAAAATTGGAATGCACAGGACAATTAAAACAAGGATTATTATGAAAACACTCATACAGAGCTTGAGCTTATTGTTGGTGGCCTGTCTTTTCAGTGCTTGTGCCAATTTAAGCACCCACGCCCCACGCGGCTCAAATCATACGCTTTCTGCCGCTGATTATTTGTATTTAGCTGAGAATGCAGAACCTCAACAAAAACAAATTTACTGGCTGGACGCTGCTGAACAATTTTTAGCAAATAATCAACCTGAAGCGGCACAAAAAATCATGCGCGGCATTGATACTGCTCTGCTCAGCCCAGATTCTGGAACTAAACTGCAGTTATTAAGGGCTTATTATCAAATAGAAACCGGCAATTCAGCCGCAGCCTTTGAACGACTCACCGGTTTTGTAACGGATGCCTCGCTCAGCAACTCCAATCAAATTTTACTGCATCGGATTCTAGCAAAGGCCTATCAACAACAATCGGATCTTGCGGCCAGCATCGACCAACTGAATCAATTACAAAATCTCTTGCCCGACTCTCAAGCACGCCAACAAAATCTATTGGCCATCTGGGCGCTGCTGGAAAACTTAAGTCCCAACACACTGCGTGAACAACTGGGCAAAACAGACTCCTCTGCGGTGCGTGGCTGGTTTGATTTGGCGCTGATTGAAAACAGCTACTACTCACCTTCCTCCTTATTAGACGCCATTAAAGGCTGGGAAAAGCAATATTCAGGGCATCCAGCGCGCAGTTTAATCGACAGCCATAGTCTTATTTTGAATCAAAATCCCAGCCAAGTCGCTTTACTGCTGCCCATGAAAGGGCCGCTAGCAGGTTCTTCAGAAGCCATACGCAATGGATTTTTTGCAGCCTACTACTATGCTAAACAACACCAAGAGTTTGCACCTTCCATTACTCTTTATGATACCAGTGCAGACAATGTGACTGCCGTTTATCAAAAAGCGGTGCAAAATGGCGCTCAGTTTGTCATCGGGCCTCTGACTAAAACAGAAGTGGCAGCGGTTGCACAAAGCGCCCTCAGTGTACCCACCTTAGCCTTGAACAGCGTCCAAGATTTTCATGAACAACGCATTAGCAATTTGTATCAATTTGATTTATCGCCTACCACAGAAGCCGCTGAAGTTGCAGAGCGTGCCTGGCAACAAAATTACACAAAGGCTGTTATTTTTGCGCTACCCGCCGAATGGAGCCAAAATATTGCACGCTCTTTCCAACAACGCTGGAGCTCTCTGGGCGGACGAGTGCTTAAGACCATCGTGATGCAAAATACCGATCAAGTCGATGCGCAAGTGCGCTCGTTATTACATGCACAAGTCATTGAGCATGCGGCCAAGGGTGAGCCTCATTATCGCCTTAGCCAACAAAAAGATTTTGATGTGGTCTTTCTGGCCACAGGCAATGCACCCGCACAACAAATCGTTCCTTTATTAAAATTTTATTACAATGGCCAGCTTCCCATCTATGCGACCTCATTAATTTACGATGGCGGATCCAGCGCGCTGAAAAACAATGATCTCAATGGTGTGCGCTTTTGCAGCATGCCTTGGCTCATTCAGCCCTCCACGACATTGACCCCATCCCTAATGGATATACGCAATCGCACTCAAAGCCTGTGGGCGGGCAGCTTTAATCGCTACCCCAAACTCTATGCGCTGGGGGTGGATGCCTTTAACTTAATTCCTCAGCTCAATAAATTAGTGATATTGCCCGACTTAGGTCTTGCGGGTGCTACAGGGCGATTGTATTTAGACAACAACCACTACATCAATCGACAGCCGGTATGGACTGAGATTCAATATGGAAGAGCCGTGCCCCAACTCTAAATCGCTCAGCTGTCGTGCCCGGGGTTTTTTATATGAGCAACGCGCCTGTCGCTATTTAAAAACACAGGGCTTGCGTCTTGTTGAGCAAAATTTCCATTGCCCTGTAGGGGAAATCGATCTCATCATGCAGGACAAAAACTGCCTGGTCTTTGTTGAGGTGCGCTATCGAAAAAACCCCGATCCTGTCAGCAGCCTGGAAAGTATTGGCTTTCGAAAACAACAACGCCTCTCCAAAATAGCCCTGTATTATCTTAAGCAACACAAGCTATCCACTCAGCCCTGTCGCTTTGATGTCGTAGGCTTTGACGGGCTTAAGCTGCAATGGATTAAAAGGGCTTTTTAGTGATTGATGCTGAGGGTGTTTAAGGTACAATAGCAGCTCAAATTTCCTTAATACAGGTTCAAATTCAGTATGAGCGCTAACGTAGAACGCATTAAAAAACACTTTCAGGACAGCATTCAGACCAAAACTGCCGCACTCGATGTCATCAGCGATAGAATCGCAGAAGGCGCCGAAATGATGGTGCACTGCTTGCTCGGCAATCACAAAATCTTAAGCTGTGGTAATGGGGGCTCTGCAAGTGATGCTCAACATTTTTCAGGAGAAATGCTCAACCGATTTGAATGCGAGCGGCCTAGCTTGCCCGCCATTGCCCTCAGCACAGACAGCTCAACCATTACGGCCATTGGCAATGACTATCACTTCAATGAAATTTTTTCAAAACAAATTAAGGCGCTGGGTCAGCCAGGCGATGTATTGCTCGCCATCACCACCAGCGGCAATTCAAAAAATATCGTAGAGGCCGTTGAGGCCGCCCATCTTAGAGGAATGAATGTCATCGCACTGACCGGAAAAGAGGGCGGGACTTTAGCCCCCTTGCTCAATGCCAATGATGTAGAAATTCGGGTGCCTTCGGATGCAACTCCACGCATTCAAGAAACGCATTTACTGATTATTCATTGCTTATGTGACATTATTGATTATCAATTATTCCAACAAGGAGAGTAGTAAATGAAATTTCTTCTCGCAAGTTTGGCCGTTTTAATCAGTTTGTCTGGATGCATTCCGGCCGCTGTGGTCGTGGGTGCCACAGCAGGCGGCGCTATTTTGTATGAAAATCGATCTGTTAGTGCTCAGCTTCACGATCGCGACATTAGTCAAATTGCTAAAAACCGAATAGGAGCCGCCAAAAATCTTCGCGATTCACACATAGAAGTAGCCACCTTCAATGGGATTGTGTTAATGGTTGGCCAAACGCCCAGCGCCGAACTGCGCGATCAAGCTAACCAATTGGTCAGCACCATCCCTAATGTAAAGCGCGTTTATAATGAAGTAACGATCGCAGATCCTAGTAGTATCTTTGACAGAAGCCAGGATGACTGGATTACCACTAAAGTCAAAAGCGCTTTGGTGGCTGAAAAAGGCCTAAGATCCAGCAATATTAAAGTGGTAACGGAATCCCATGTCGTCTACCTCATGGGCTTGGTCACACAGAGCCAAGCCAATATGGCCGCAACCGTTGCTAGCAAAATGACGGGCGTGCAAAAAGTCATCAAAGTATTTGAATACCAAAATTGATGCTCAGTGGATAAAGCATAATGGACTTACAAAACGCCATTCAAACCATTACCGTGGCTGCACTGCCTCTAATATTTGCCATCACTCTGCATGAAGCCGCCCATGGTTGGGTGGCCAGCAAATTAGGGGATAAAACAGCGCTCATGCTGGGGCGTGTTTCTTTAAACCCTGCCAAACACATTGACCCCATTGGAACCGTTATTTTACCTTTGTGCATGCTCCTCTTCGGCGGCTTTGTTTTCGGTTGGGCAAAGCCAGTCCCTATTACCGCGCAGAACTTACACCATCCACGCAGAGACATGGCTCTGGTTGCATTGGCAGGACCCGGCGCTAATTTGGCGATGGCTTTGATCTGGGGCCTCATCGCTAAACTTGGATTTACCATGATCGAAAGCTCTTACACTCTATTACACGGCAGCGCTGAGTTTTTTATATTAGCCGGGAAATTCGGCATTATGATTAATGTGGTCTTATTCATTTTAAATTTAATCCCCATTCCACCCCTAGACGGAAGTCGCTTAGTGTCTTGTTTCTTACCCAAACATCTCAATGCCCAATATGAGCGCATTGAACCTTTTGGTGTGTGGATTTTGCTGGCGCTGCTGGTGATGGGGGCCTTACAATTTATCCTATTTCCGCCCGTGTATGGTTTAATGTTGGCCATCAATCGCGTTATGGGAATTGATCTTTAAACAATCAACTCAGGTAATGCTAACAGTTTTTCTGCACTGATAAATTCCAATATCTGTCGTGCAATTTGTTTTTTTGAAGCCCGTTCCAATACAATGGGTTCATGCGCCGACAAGAGCGTTACCGCATTCATATCACTTTCAAAACCTATGTCAGGCTGACTGACATCATTGACAACCATAAGATCCACATTCTTTTTAAGGCGTTTTTGCTCAGCAAGGCTTTCTGCCTCATGTGTTTCTGCTGAAAAACCTACCACAAAAGGCTTAGGATTTAATCTTCCCACACACTCTAAAATATCAACGGTGGGGACTAAAGACAGCGTTTTAATCGCTTGGCCCTTCTTGATCTTTTGCGGAGCCACTTCAGCCACTTTATAATCGGCCACTGCTGCTACACCTATAAAAATGTCTTGATCTTGAATAAAGTCTTGCACAGCCTTAAACATTTCATCGGCTGTTTTAACCTGAATAAATTGACAATTTTCAGGAGCCTTTAAAGAAACGGGCCCACTAATCAACGTCACGGCAGCACCCATTTCTATAGCTGCTTGTGCTAAAGCATAACCCATTTTCCCGGAGCTTCGGTTAGATAAATAACGAACAGGATCAATAGACT
This sequence comes from Coxiellaceae bacterium, assembly GCA_021731545.1. Taxonomy (GTDB): domain Bacteria; phylum Pseudomonadota; class Gammaproteobacteria; order Coxiellales; family Coxiellaceae; genus CAIQCE01. The sequence goes on along the minus strand of JAKFXE010000019.1, from coordinate 47,616 downwards.
CTTGTGTGGGACCTGCGGTAATTAATATACGTTGAGATTTTAAGCAGGGCCGAGCATGCAATTGCTGCAGCTGCTCTGCCAACTCCAGCGGCTCCATCATTTTTCCGAGACCCACTTCACCACAGGCTTGCACACCAATGACGGGCCCTAAAATAAGAGTCTCTCTGTGTTTGAGTGTGTTGATGTTTTCTTGTGTCGCTGGCTTGGACCACATGACTGAATTCATCGCCGGTGCGACGACAAGACGCGCTTCACTGGCCAAGCACAGTGTGGTTAATAAATCATCTGCACAACCCTGCGCTAATCGCGCAATACAATTAGCGGAAGCCGGCGCCACTAAAATAAGATCAGCCCAGCGCGCCAATTCAATATGCCCCATGGCCGCTTCGGCGGCAGAATCTAATAATTCTGTGTGCACAGGATTTCCGGAAACCGCCTGCAAGGCCAGGGCCGATACCAAGGCCTTTCCCCCTTCAGTCAGCACTACGCGCACCTCATGCCCCAACTCTCGCAAACGGCGGACCAAGTCCGGCGTTTTATAAGCCGCGATGCTGCCTGTGACCCCCAGTAAAATCTTATACGCCATAATTCACCTCTTTTTTGCAGAGGGTATAGCACAGACGAATCTAAGCCGCCAAGTGGAAATTACCTTTCCTTTTATACATAAATTGTATAAAATATGGTGTAATAATATTCATGTGGCGCCTAAAATGAAAAGATTGTTGGAAAAATCCTTATTGGCCTGGAAAAGCGACCCCCAACACTTGCCCTTAATTTTAAGAGGGGCGAGGCAAGTGGGGAAGTCCTATCTGATTGAGGCCTTTGGCAAAAGCTCCTTTAACAACTTTATCGCCGTCAATTTTGAAAGGGACCCTCAATATAAAACCTGCTTTAGTGAGCTCAATCCTCAAAAAGTGATCATGCAGCTAGAGTTATTGTCTGGGCAAAAAATCATTCCTGAAGAGACTTTGTTATTTTTAGATGAAATCCAGGAATGCCCTAAAGCCATTCAAAGTTTGCGCTACTTTAAAGAAGAATATCCTCAATTGCATGTCATTGGCGCAGGCTCTTTACTAGAATTCGTATTACACAAAAGCAATTTTAGCATGCCCGTGGGCCGGGTACAGTTCTTATATTTAAAGCCCTTAAGTTTTAAAGAATTTCTATGGGCCGGAAACAAAGAAAACCTGTGCGACTATTTGGAAAAATTGAACATCAATGATTCCGTCCCACTCGCCATTCATCAGGAGCTATTAACCCAAATCCGCTTATATTTGATTCTAGGAGGAATGCCCGCTGTTTTGAAAAAATATTTTGGCACGCGCAGTGTGCAAGATGCTCGCGATTTACAAACCTCCTTATTGCAGACCTACCGAACTGACTTTGGAAAATACAGCAAACTGCATGAATTTTCTCATTTAGAAACTGTGTTTTCCAAACTGCCCGCCTTTACTTCTCAACAGATAAAATACAGCAAATTGGACCCCGATGTAGCCTCCCGCAGCTTAAAAGCCGCTATTGAAAAATTAACCATGGCGGGGCTAATCACTCCTGTTTTTGCAAGTAATGCATCAGGGCTACCTCTGATTGCTCATAAAAATGAACGAAAATTTAAGATGTTATTTTTAGATGTGGGTTTGATGCTAAGAGCCTCTCAAGTTGATCCAGCTCTCTTAGCACAAAAAGATGTTTTATTTTTACTACAGGGCGCCATGATGGAGCAATTCGTAGGCCAAGAGCTCTTGGCCTACCAAAATCCCTATGAAATACCTGAGCTTTATTTTTGGACCCGGGAAGAAAAAAGTGCGCGTGCTGAGGTTGATTATTTAGACCTCTTTAAAACAACTATTTTGCCTATTGAAGTCAAATCAAAAAGTATCGGGCATTTAAAATCTCTAAAGCGTTTCTTAGAAGAGAAAAAAAGCCCTGTGGGCATCCGTATTTCTGAGCATCCCTTAAGCATCGAAAACCAAATACTCTCCCTGCCCCTTTATATGATTTTTGAGTTAAAAAGACTGCTCGGCTCCATTCTTTCTTAAAAAAATTCCATACACAAAAAACCTAAGCCTTTCGATCGGAACCATAGTAAAGAATTTATCTCTGCTTTTCTCTCTATGAGAGGGCTCATTTTCTTATTGAATTATCCACAACGGTTTTTTCTCTCTGCACACGACAAAACCTTAGATTCCCTGGCTAATTAAGTACTTTTGTAGGGGCAAGCCTCATGCCCACCCAAAAACAAAAGAGGGCGCACACAAGGGGCGCCCCTACACAAAAGAACGTTCATAGAAACAAATTCTTTGCCATTTTCCTGGGGGAAATTGACCCATTTCCTTTTTTTTTGCTATGTGCAGAGGTTTTTTTCAAATTTAAAATGCCGATTTAAGGGCACCTCTATTTATTCAAAATGTTTGATTTTTATTTTGGAGTCAGGCACCGCAACACATTAAATCAATAGGTTAAAATCTTTTCCAGCGGAGCCAGACACCAAAATAATCATTTTTCAAATTTAAAATGCCGATTTAAGATTACCTTAAGTTTCCTGCTGTAAACTCACTTATAGCATTATCCGACCCAGAGCGAATGAGCTTTTCTATAAACAGCGATGAGGTAAAAGACCTATGCCTAGCATAAGTGATCAGTTACAAGAGGCACAACGTTTATATGCTCTTGAACAGTATGCGAGTGCTTTAGAAAAAATAAGCTCAACAACTATAGCGGGATATCTGCCATCTTGGACCTTAGGACACGCGATTACGCATGATGCGGCTCATCCTGAAACTACCTATGCCTACCTTGTATTGCTGAAGTCTTTAATCGAAAGGGGAGAAAAAGCGGGTGTCCTTGCGCACCTACAGCAGCAAGATCAATACGGCTGGACCGTGGGGCATGAGATAACCCACTGTCAAAGCGCTGAGGCGAGCCTACAGTATCTGGCGCTGCTGAGCGCTTTAGTGGAGAAAGGCCACGCGGCAGAGATCCTTGCACACCTACAGCAGCAAACTCAAAACGGCTGGACTGTGGGGCATATTGTGATGACTCGCTATCGAAACGCTGAGGCGAGCCTACAGTATCTGGCGCTGCTGAGCGCTTTAGTGGAGAAAGGCCACAGCACAGAAATCCTTGCGCACCTAAAGCAGCAAAATCAATACGGCGAGACCGTGGGGCTTCTGATGGCTCTCTATCGAAACGCTGAGGCGAACCTACAGTATCTGGCGCTGCTGAGCGCTTTAGTGGAGAAAGGCCACAGCACAGAAATCCTTGCGCACCTAAAGCAGCAAACTCAAGACGGCTGGACCGTGGGGCATATGATAGCTCGCCATCAAAACGCTGAGGCCACGATACAGTATCTGGCGCTGCTGAGCGCTTTAGTGCAGAAAGGCCACACGGCAGAAATCCTTGCGCACCTACAGCAGCAGGCTTACCGCTGGACTGTGGGGTATATGATGGCTCACTATCAAAACCCTGAGGCGAGCTTACAGTACTTGGGGCTTTTGGAGACTTTGTTGAACAAAGGACAGGGCCTGGACGTTTGGTCGATACTGAATTTAAACACTAACAAAGATGGTGCAAACGATGGGGCCTTTGTTATTTTTAATCAAAATACTGAAACCATCGATTCTTTTTTTAAGCTCTTGAACAGGTTAACAGAGGCCACGAAGGCTCCTTTGCTAAAAGAGCGCTGCTTGTCTGATATGGCGCGCTATCCTACGCTAAAAGAAAAACTCTTTGAAAAGATACAAACCCTGCCTGAAGAAGAGCAGGCCTATTGGATTTGGCGTGCTTTGCGGGTAAAAAATTCAAGCTTGTACCAAATTTATCACACTCGCCGAGGCTTTTTTAACCCAGGAGAAGATAGAAAAGGAACAGCTTTGTTTAAATTAAAGCAACATCTTAAAAACTCAGCCTGGGAAAAAATGCTGGATAAGTGCCCCAAGGGAGAAGGGGTGCCGAGCTTTGAAGACTTTAAAACACTCCATGCGCAACCTACCATTAAATATAGTCCTTCTTTATTCACGCCTAAAACAACATCGAAGGTGCCAACTAATTCACAAAGCAATGAAACAGTGTCAAGTGCCATTACAGACTATCATCTGTAAAAACTCTCTAAACTATAGTTGAATTCTTATTGTTTGCGTAAAGGCAGGCCTTGTGCTCGCCCAAAAACAGCTGACTATTTGACGATTTTTAAATGCGGTTTATTTTTCTTAGGAGGTCGGGAAGACTTAGGTGTGCTGGGCGGTGTGGAACGCGGCGGTTCATCATCGCTTAAGTCTGTTTCATTAAAAACCATTCCGCGCCCGTTTTCATGGGCATAGATGGCATGAATAGCTTCAATCGGCACATAGATGTGATGGGTAATACCGGAAAAGCGCGCATCAAATTCTAGGAATTCATTTTCAAGCACAAGATTAGCCACAGCGACTTTAGCAATATTGAGAATAATTCTGCCGTCTTCAACAAAGCGCTCGGGTGCCTCGACATGAGGCGCCATAGCGTCCACTAGGATATAGGGAGTAAGATTATTATCGACAATCCACTCGTAAATAGCACGTAACAAGTAGGGTCGACTGGAGGTCATTAGGATTCACGCAACTCGCGCTCCGATTCGCTCAAACTGGCTTGAAATGAATCTCGCGCAAAGACCTTATCTGCATATTTAGCAATGGGCTTGGCCTTGGGGGGCAACTCAACGCCTAAGCTGGGCAAACGCCACAATAAAGGCGCAATCCAGCAATCCACTAAAGAAAAATCTTCACTTAAAAAATAAGGCATTTCTGCAAAAACGGGGACGAGCGCTGTCAAACCCGCCGCCAATTCCTTGCGCGCAACATGAGCTCCATCACCATCCATATCCGCTTCAATCTGTTTCATTAAGCTGTACCAATCGCGTTCGATGCGATACATCATCAAGCGACTCTTAGCACGTGCTACGGGATATACGGGCAACAAAGGGGGGTGGGGGAAACGCTCGTCCAGATATTCCATAATGACTGAGGCTTGATACAGCACCAAATCACGATCCACTAAAGTCGGCAGCGTATTATAAGGATTAAGATCGATCAAATCTTCAGAAGGGTGATTCACATCGACATTTAATACATCAACGCTCACTCCTTTTTCGGCCAGCACAATCCGCACTTGATGACTGTAAATATCCAAGGCCCCAGAATACAAAGTCATTACCGATCTTCTCAACGCATCTCTCCCTATCAGCCTTCAAAAATTGTAGTCTCTTGATTCTTTAGGAAACGGACAGCCGCCTCTCACAAATTGGCTGGGGGACTAGGATTCGAACCTAGGTTGGCGGAGTCAGAGTCCACAGTCCTACCGCTAGACGATCCCCCAAAAAGCTCCCATGAAACTATCGTTTCGAGAACTGAGGTCTCTTACGTGCCTTGTGTAAACCCACTTTTTTACGCTCAACAGCACGTGGATCTCGGGTCACAAAACCTGCCTTACGCAGGGTGCTGTGCCACTCATTACTTTCTGAATTCGTTTCATCTTCATACTCAATTAAAGCCCGAGTAATACCATGACGAATCGCACCGGCTTGGCCACTGATGCCGCCACCTTTAACCGTGATGTATATATCGAACTGGGTTAGTGCATTAACCGCGATTAAAGGTTGTCGCACCACCATGCGCGCGGTTTCACGACCGAAAAACACTTCTAAGCTTTTACCATTCACGCTGATTTTGCCATCACCTGATCTTAAAAAGACGCGAGCCGTCGACGTTTTACGCCGACCTGTACACAATTGTTGACTTAATTTTGCCATTATCGGGAGCCCTCTTGAATCGCTAAGACACTTGGATTTTGCGCCTGATGGGGATGTTCAGCGCCCGGATAGATCTTAAGCTTCGTCAGCATCTTGCGTCCCAAAGGACCTCTGGGCAACATGCCTTTGACCGCCAACTGTACAATTTGCTCTGGAGCCCGCGCCTGCAATTTGGCAAAAGACTCAGATTTAATACCGCCCATATAGCCGGTGTGATGATAATAGGGCTGCTCACTCTTTTGGCCTGTCACTTTCAAGCCTGCGGCATTCACTACAACGATGTAGTCACCTGTATCGGCGTGAGGGGTAAACTGCACCTTATGCTTGCCCCGCAAATAGCTTGCGATAACAGTAGCCAGCCGGCCCAAGGTTTTGTCCTGCGCATCCACCAAATGCCAGCGGTGCTCAACACTCGCCTCATTGGCCATATAAGTAGTCATAACTCATGCTCTCTTTGTCGTAAAAAGGGGAGAATCTTACAGTACCCCCCTTCATTAAACAAGGGGCCCCCTCATTTTTCTGGGCGCTTTTAGGGGCTCAAAATAAAGGCCAAATGTGCGCTCAAAAGCAGGGTTTGAGTACGATTTTCGGACTCAAGCCTTAAATTTAGGCTTATTTCGCTATTTTTTCGCATTTTTTGAATAAAAAAATGTGCTTTTTAAATAAAACATGCTACTTTTGTCGAGTTATTTCGGTTTCACGTTTTCAAAGACAAGGGGCCGTTTTACTTTAACTAACAACGATAGAGGGATATTTCATGGCAAGCAAGAAAGCTAAGAAAAAAGTTAAAAAGCCTGTGGCTAAAAAGTCTTCAGCAAAACGAGCCGTTAAGCGAACCGTTGCGAAGAAGAAAGTAGTCAAAGCTGCTGTTAAGAAACCTGCTAGCAAACGTATGTCAGTTGCCAGCAAAGCTCTGAACAAATCTCAAATTTTAAGTTATGTGGCCGATCACGCTTGTGTAGGTAAAAAACAAGTGGGCGCGGTTTTTGAAGAACTCAGTCATTTGATCGACTGCCATCTTAAGAAAGGCGGTTGCGGTGAGTTCACTGTACCCGGTCTTATGAAATGTAAAGTGGTTCGTAAACCTGCCACTAAAGCACGCAAGGGTATTAACCCATTCACAGGCGAGCCTACTACATTCAAAGCTAAACCTGCTCGTAACATTGTTAAGATACGCCCCCTCAAGAAATTGAAGGAAATGGCTAAATAATAGCTGTTTTTGTGTAAAAAGGCGGGCCTTGTGCCCGCTTTTTCTTTTGAACGCCTCTACGCAAAACTTACTGTTGCATTTAAGTAGGTTTTTTAACTTGCTTGCTCTGCTCGTAGATTCTATCGATTTCATCTCGAGAACGACGCATGCGATCACGTTGAGCTAGGTGAGCCTCATCAGGCTCATAACCTTCTACACTAAACTGATGATCTCCTGCCATCACCCAAGCCGCCCACTTCATGCGCGGATGACCTTCTAAAATGGTCACTCCCTTCCATCCCCGTTGAATGCCCGCAAAAACCATTTCAGCGGCGGTATCCACTGATTGTTTAATAATAGTGCCCTTACCGCCTCCACTTTCATCTTCCTCAGTACCGTGAGTTCCCAAGCCTAATAAAAATGTAGGATCAGCTCGATTGTCTGCATAGAGTAAAGCCCCGGGAGAAGAGGTCATCGCATCACCATAATCGTGAATCATCCAACCCGATTGCGCCTGAAAAATCCGTGGAGTAGAACTCATGATCTCATTGCGGGTTTCAGAGTTGATGATTTGCAAATAAGGGCAGGTTTCCAGAAGATATAAGACATCTTCATGGGTCATCGGCAAGGCCAAAAGCTCTTCTAACTTCACACCCAGCTTTTCAGCCCGGGCGTTGATTTCCTCAATTTGCTCTGCGGTATAGTCTTCTCGTAGCGCGGCTTGTTCTGCGGTGTTGTCTGGGCTGGCCATGTCAATTCCCTGCGTCTGTGGCTTAAATCCTGGGTCATTCTAGCGTGAACGAAGCGGCGGGGGTAGGTCTTCTTTATATTAAAATCCTATCTCCTCTTTAGCCCTCAAGAGTCCACCCAACGATATTCCTCTGCAAATTGAGCGCTACACTGCTGGCAGCGTGTCCCACAGCCTGGGGGGTTCGGCAACTTCTCTACTTTTCCTTTACGTATCCAGTGCGCCAACAAGCCTCGAGTCGTTTCAGGATCTTGATGCAAATGCGTCGCCAACTGCTCCAAAGTCACCATGGGTTTAGCGCGCATAAATTCTTTAATGTCTCGTAACATAGGCTTAGCGACCCGAAGGCGCATCGCTCTGATAGCGACGCAATATAAAAATGATCATAGTCCATACCATACAAAGCGCTGCAATCCACGTCAACGAAGACGATACATGCTGCATCAATGTCATCGCTTGATAACACAGCACCGCTGCGCTATAGGCCAGACCCGTGCTCCACACCATTGAAAAAGCCGCCCATCCACCCCCCACCTCTCGGCGCATAGCCGCCACCGTAGAGACACAGGGAAAATACAACAGCACAAACAATAAATAGGCAAAAGCACTTTCCTTTCCACCAAAGCGTTGATACATCACTCCATACACGGCACGATTCATTTCATGAGGAGCTTCGCTGGCCACCCAGGGATTCATCAGAGCATCCCCTAAAGAAGAAAGATTAATGAACACAGAAGAAAAGGCTTCTTTTAAGCTCGCACTCAAACGAAAATGCGCTTGTACTGCTGGCTCCAACTGTGCTGACTGGCTATAGAGTGTGTTCAAGGTTCCTACCACCACTTCTTTAGCCAAAACACCTGTGACCAAGCCTACCGTCGCGGGCCAATTGTGCACTTGAACACCCATGGGTTCAAACAGGGGCGTAACACTTTGACCCACCTTAGCTAACAAAGAAGGCTGCTGAGTCTTTTGGCGAATTAAATCTCCATTCACATTCACTGAATTTAAAATACCGATCAACATACACACGGGAATAATCACTTGGCCTGCACGCGTGATAAAACTCTTCAAGCGATGTCCGGCATGCCTGACTATAGAGTTTAACTTAGGCCAGTGATAAGAGGGCATTTCCATAATCAGTGAGGCCGGCTCTCCACGCAATACTGTTTTACGCAAGATAAATCCCGTTAATATCGCCACTAAAATTCCAATGACATACAAAAGAAAAATAATATTTTGACCCCCTTCCTGAAAAAAGGCGCTTGCAAAGACCGCAAAGATAGCCAATCTAGCTCCGCAGGACATAAAGGGCATCATCATGACGGTTAAAATACGATCTCGCCGATTGCTTAGCGTGCGCGCCGCCATAACCGCGGGCACATTACAACCAAAGCCCACGATCATCGGCACAAAAGCTTTGCCCGGCAATCCCATCGCCTGCATAAAACGATCCATTACAAAAGCAGCGCGCGCCATATAACCGGAGTCTTCTAAAAAAGATAAGAACAAAAACATAGCGCCAATGACCGGAACAAAGGTAATAACGGTATTAATCCCTCGACCCACACCATTGGCCATCAACGCAATAAGCCAATCGGGCCAATGCCAAGCACTCAAATAGTGTGTCACACTGCCCACAAAGACAGCATCGCTGCTGATATCAAAAAGATCTTGGAAAGCACCTCCTACATTAATAGCGAACAAAAACATAAGGTACATAACCGCAAAAAAAATGGGGATGCCCAACATTCGATTCAGTACAATCTTATCTAAGTGTTGGGTAATCGATTGACGTGTTGTGCTCACACGAGACAGCGCCTGATCCACCACTTCACCAATAAAACCATAACGCGCCTCGGCCATTAAAATATCCGCCTCTTCTCCCTGCTCTTCTTCAATAGCCAGCGTTTCTTGACGAACCAGCGCCTGAACGTCAGCACTCACGTGCCGCCCCGCCACATAATCATTTTCCAATAAACGAATGCTGAGCCACTGAGAATCCGGCGCATCAGAAAGCACATGCTGTAGGGGGGTGAGCGCTTCTTGAATATACAGAGGCCAAGGCATCTTCCATTCAGGTTTCTGCGGGCTATTTAATGCTGTAATAATAGCCTCTTTGAGCTCCACAATACCGATGGCTTTTGTCACCACCAAGGGCACCACAGGGCAATGCAAAAGTTCGCCCAGGCGCTGAACATGAATATCTAAACCCTGTTGCTGTGCCACATCCATCATATTGACAGCCAATATCATGGGTTGTTGCATCTCTAATAGCTGTAGCGTGAGATATAAGTTACGCACTAAATTACTGGCATCGATCACATTGACCACCAACTGGGCCTGATGCGTCAATAAATAATCACAGGCAATGTGCTCATCGATGGCTCGCTCATCCGATTGCACATTTAAAGTATAAACTCCTGGCAAATCCACCACCGTCACCTCAACCGCATGATGACGAAAATATCCGCTTTTTTGTTCCACAGTGACGCCAGGCCAATTACCGATACGCTGATGACTGCCCGTCAAGGCATTAAACAAGGCCGTTTTACCGCAATTGGGATTACCCGCTAAAACCAGGGTGGGCATATTAAGACACTCGCTCAATGCGCAACAACTGAGCCTCTTCCTTGCGTAAGCTCAATTGAAAATGACGAACTTGTAATTGAATAGGATCGCCCAAGGGAGCTACGCGAATGACTTTAAATTCCGTGCGCGGCGTTAAACCCATCGCCAATAAGCGAGAACGATACTCGCGATGACCGGCATGAAAACCACAGACACGCGCCACATCACCTGGCACTAAATCGGCTACTGCAAGCATCTTGTCTACCCTTTACTTTTCGCTCGGTTTATAAAAAAGGAGTTCTATCCCCAGGCTCACCAGGGTATTCAAAACCCCCTGCATCGTCAAGCCAAATGAGAATGACTTTCATTAGCGGGAGTCCACCCGAGGATCGGGCAGAGCTTTCAGCAGGGCCTCCTGTAAGTCTAAGAGATGTCCGTGAAAATAATGACCCACCCCCGGCATTCGAATCAGAGTGAGGGGAGAGGGCGGACGCGCTGCCAGCTCCCAAACCGCCTGGGCCGAGACCACCTCATCCTCATCGCCCTGAACCACGAGCCAAGGACACGAAATATGTGTAAGAGCCGCAAAATCCATCTTCTCAACGGAGGGCGCAATACTGATCAAATGTTCCGTTGGCCATTCTTGCGCCATCTTGGCCGCAATATAAGCCCCAAATGAAAAGCCTGCTAACCAATATTTGGCCTGGGGAGCTTGCTGCCGAAGCCAGCCTAGCGCGGCACGCAAATCCTCCACTTCACCTTCCACATCACCATAGCTTCCCTCACTCTTTCCCACCCCCCGAAAATTAAATCGCAGTGTGGCCAAGCCCAAACGATTAAAGGTTTTCGACAGTGTGGTGACCACTTTATTGTGCATACTCCCTTCATACAAAGGATGGGGATGACAAATAATAGCGATGCAGTGAAATTCATTAGGCGCGGAAGCTTCAGAAAAGCTCATGATCGCTTCGAGCCGACCTACCGGCCCTTCTATAAAAAAGGCTGTGTTTTGTTTAGGGAACATCGGTTGTATCCACCTTCTTCTATCGTTATACTTTCCAGCCCATCACTAAATGCTCAGAGACACAAATGTTATCACGGCTCATACAACTGACGCTCTTACTCGCTTTAAGCTTAGCGTACTCCACGGGATTTGCCTTTAAAAGCACTCTTCATATCTACATCAACAATCAAAGTCAACAACCCTACTCCCTGATTATTTATGGCAGCGGAAATTCTTATGAAATCATCAATGCCTTCGACACACTGCCTCCCCAAAAAACAGGGACTGTTCAAATTGATTACCAACTGAAAGAAAGCGATAAAAAATCACCCATCTATCATATCTTGCTCTTAAATTCAGAAAAAGATCGCTGCACCGTGGAATACACCGCCCACCCCGTTCATCCCTTAGAGCGTCGCTTATTTCACACCAAAAAATTTGATACTCAACTTAAATCCTACAAAGGACCTTGCAAGGCCTGGAAAAAAGATCGCGATAGCTTATACATCACGCTTCTCAATAAACCCAACTAAAAAACTTTAAACAACAGCCGTTGGAATATAAGTCCGCCCGCCCGAGCTAGGCGTTGAAACGCGCGTGGTGCCCGGCACACTCAATACCTTATTATGCAAACTGCGCACCGCCAAATAAGCAAATACTTGAGCCTCCATGGCTTGACTGTTCCAAGCCAGCGCATTCGCGTTCACGACCACAGCCTGATCTCCCCATCGCTCCAATACGCGTTGCTTTAATGTGCTCTCAATGACTGGATTATTCCACCCGCCCCCGGCCAAGACCCACAGTAAGGGAATTGTGCTATCCAAAGCTTCCACACTCTTAACAATAGAATCTGCCGTAAAAAACTCCAGGGTTCTGCACGCGTCCTCCAATGAAAGCGCTTCTAATTCTGGGATCAAGTGCAAATCACCACTGTCCAGTGACTTCGGCGGCTTCATTGAAAAATAATTTTGCTGATCTTTAACAATCGCTTTTGCATATAGAGCCTGCAGCACCTCTGGATTAAGCTGACCACGCTGACCATAACGCCCATCTTTATCCATCGATTCTTTGCCTGCCGTGCGCTGCCTCACCAGGCGATCAATCAATCCATTGCCCGGCCCTGTATCAAAAGCCACTAAATCTAATTCTTGTGCTGTGTTGATTAGGCTCACATTTGCAATACCCCCACAATTCACCACCAGCGCTGGAATCTTATGGTCACGAATGGCTAACGCCTGGTGATACAAAGGTGCAAAAGGCGCACCCTGACCCCCGGCCGCAATATCATCACTGCGAAAATCATTCACCACTCGAATACCCAATTGATCGGCTAAAGCCTGTCCGTCCCCCACAATAATAGAGATTTTTTGTTCGGGTTGGTGATACAAAGTTTGCCCGTGATAACCCACCACATCTATTTGTTTTGCCGTATAGCCTGTCTCTTTAAGCAAGTGTTGAACCGCTTGCGCATGCAATTCCGTAGAGTGCTGAATAACGGAATCTAAACTAATATCGTTTTGAAGATAATGAGACAAGTTATGCAATTGATTCTCTATCTCTTTATTAGAATATTTAAACTCCGAAGAGAGGTATGTTTTCAATGCCTCTGGATAATGCATCTTTGCTTGTGCTAAATCACCCCGATACTTTCTCAGCGCATATTCTGCTGCTTTTAATAAAATCTTAAAGGAAGCATCATAGTCAATGGAGATATCACCCAGTTCCTTGAGTAAAGCCGGCGTTCCATCGGTTTCTAACAAAGCGGCGTCAATTCCATCCATTGAAGTGCCGCTCATCAGCCCTATACTGAACATTTAAACTCCTCGTTACAGAAAATATCTTTTCTTAAGAAATCATAATGTAAAACCCACAAAATACAACTAAAGAGATGTATTTTTGTTTATTTACATCTTATACGCTGTAATTTTGGGAAATGTAGAAAAAATTTACTCTGGGTTTTCTAGGCTCAGCATTCCCGTATTGTAATCATAGGCAAAGAGTTCAGCATAACGACCCCAATCGATGGCGATCTTAAAGACCTCTTCTGCAGCTGTTTCAGGCAAATAATCTTCCAGCTCTCGCAAAAATCGCTCTTCTGAGGCCACATGCTCCGGACGCTCGTCCAAGACGCGACGTATGTGCCGCACAAAGGGAATATAGCTTAACAAATGCTCTGCGAATAATTTTTTACGCTCTAAAATATCTGCTTCTGCCAAACGTTTTCCGCTGGGCGTCAATCCAATTTCACCTTCCGAAACCGTCGCAAAGCGCAAAATTTCCAGAGCTTCCGTCATCGTAAAAATATCATCCACATCCAAATGAAAATCTTCAGCGAACTCCGGCAAAGAACAGCGCGGCTGATACTCTGGAATAGCTAAACTTTCAACAAAGCCCATCAGCTCAGAAATATGAACCTCGGGCAAACGATAACCCAAACTGATCCCTTTATAACGCATACCCGTAACAGGAGAGCGAGCCCCACCCGGCAACGTCATTAACGTATAGATTTCGTCGACTAAGGCCTTAAATTCAACACTCTGGTCATTGCGTGGGCGCGGCAAATTAACACTCACTTCAGCGCAAATAAATCCAGGATCGGTTGAAAAGATAAGAACTCTGTCTGCCAACAACAAAGCCTCTTCAATATTATGCGTAACCAGCAATACGCTTTTAATATTGGTTTTATGATTTTGCCAAATTGTTAATAAATCATTGCGCAAATTTTCAGCGGTCAACACATCCAGCGAAGAAAAAGGCTCGTCCATTAACAACACTTCAGGATTAACCACCAAGGCGCGCGCAAAACCTACGCGCTGAGACATGCCTCCCGACAGCTCCTTGGGATAAGCGGATTCAAAACCATCCAGCCCCACAATATCAATGGTTTCCAAGGCCCGTCTTCGCCGCTCTGCTCGCGGCACGCCTTGCGCCTCCAAACCCAATTCCACATTTTCCAACACTGTTAACCAAGGCAATAAAGCAAAATCTTGGAACACCATGCTGACTCCCGGCATGGGGCTTTTAACTAACTTTTGATGGTAATACACCTCTCCTGCCGTGGGTTGAATGAGTCCCGCAATGGTTCTGAGTAGAGTCGACTTTCCTGAACCGGATTTTCCCAACAAGCAAACGATTTCATTTTCATGCAGTGAAAAATTAACATGATCCAAGACCAAAAGCTCTTGAGACCTGGGGCGTTTAAACGATTTTTTGATATCTTGAATCCTGATAATGATTTTATTATTGGCATCCATCAATGAACCCACCCTTTATCTGCACTTAAAATTGGTAGCGCTCAGTGGCCAAATTATACAGCGGCCTCCAAACAATACGATTAATGATTAATACATACAGCGACATCACCACAATACCTAAGGCAAGCTTTTGAAACTCTCCTGTATCGGCTGTAGCGGCAATATAAGCACCCAAACCCGTTGCCTGTAAATGGGTATTGCCCCAACTCACAAATTCAGCAATGATGCTGATATTCCAGGCACCTCCAGCCGCTGTCACAGCTCCCGTAATATAATAAGGAAATATGGCTGGAAAAATAAAGCGGCGCCACCACAACCAGCCTTTTACATTAAAAGCAGCGACGGTTTGTCGCATATTCTTAGGAATTTCCGTTGCACCTGCAATGACATTAAATAAAATATACCACTGAGTTCCTAAAATCATCAAAGGCGAAGTCCAAATATTCACATTCAGATGATCTCTCACAATAATATAGACCACTGCCGGAAAAAGTAAGTTCGCTGGAAATGCAGCAGCAAATTGCACAATGGGTTGAATCATGCGCGAAGCCTTTGGATTTAATCCAATCCACACACCCACAGGAACCCAAATAATGGAGCTAATGACCACTAAAATACTGATACGTAGAGTGGTAATTAACCCCAAATAAAGAACTTGTCGTGTTTCAGCATAAGGAACCACCCTAAAAATAAAGCGATACAGGACGATACCAAACCCCACTACAATAGCCACTAGTATTAGGCGCCACATCCATCCAATACACTGATCAACCCTGGGGCACCTGGGTTTTTTTTCATGACCTTGAAAGCGATGATGCAATCCTTTTAAATTAATAAAAGCATCTATACTTTTTGAAAAAAATTGACCTACGAAAGAAACCCATCGTGAGCGCTGAAATAAATCCAAGACCCAAGATTCCGGAAATATTTCCTCTGCAGCCGTTTGTGCTTTAAATTTTTCAATCCAGGCCAGCAAAGGTCTAAACAATAATTGATCATAAAGGGCTATTACTAAGAACATCGCAACAATAACATATATGATCGCTTTCTGATTCGCTTCGCTAATGGCTAATGCAATATAAGAGCCTACGCCGGGTAAAGTAATATTGTGATTGGCCACTGTAATCGCTTCTGCCGCGACAATAAAAACCCAGCTGGTTGACATGGAAATCATGCAGTTCCACAGCAAGCCTGAAGTCGAAAAGGGGACCTCAACGCGCCAAAAACGCTGCCATGCCGACAGCTGAAACATATTGGCCATTTCGATTAAATTTTGTGGCACCACTCTTAAGCTTTGATACAAGCTCAGGGTAATATTCCACACTTGCGCGGTAAAAATAGCAAAAATGGCCGCGCATTCAGGGCCCAACAGGCTTCCCCGAAATAAAACAATAAACACCGTCACACTGATCGATAAAAACCCTAAAATAGGAACAGACTGCATCACATCGACTAAAGGAATAATGATGTGTTCAGCGGCCTTACTTTTGGCCGCCCAAGTGCCAAAAATAAAACTAAAAATCAAAGAGCACGCCAGCGCAATAAACATTCGCAAAACGGTGCGCAACGCATAATAAGGCAGATGAATAGGGTCTAGACTAATCGGAATAGATTGCCCCATCTGGTAGTCACCTACCATAGCCTTGGCACCCCAACCCAAGCCTACGATAACACCGACAATTAAAATAAGCGCCAAAATATCCCAGTAATTGGGTGCTAAGGAAATGCTGACTTCATTTTTGGAATAGGTGTTGATGGGAGGAGTGTGCATGCTATTGTCATCCCATAAAATCAAAAGCAGGCGGACACGAAGTCCGATTATTCACAAAAAAGGTTTATTATTTTACTAAAATTCAAACCAAGTCGATAACTTATCTCGCGCCTCATCCAGTCCGCTGTGATCCAATGAAGAAAAAAGCTGGAGGTCGACTCTATCGCCATAAATTTCCAATTCGCTCTGCACCTCTTTTAACACCTTACGCGCAGCAGAAGGTTTTAATTTATCCGCCTTGGTCAGCAAAATATGAATCGGAATATCACAGCCCAACGTCCAGCTAATGACATCTCGATCAATTTCCTTAAGCGGATGGCGAATATCCATAATTAAAATTAAGCCTCTTAAACATTCGCGTGTTTGCAAATAACCATCTATCGTTTTTTGCCAACGCTCCTTCACATTCAAGGGGACTTTAGCATAACCATAGCCCGGCAAATCCACCAGGCGATGCTGATCGCCTAAGGCAAACATATTAATAGTTTGGGTACGACCCGGAGTTTTACTCACACGAGCCAAACCCTTAATCCCTGTAATCGTGTTTAAGGCACTGGACTTACCTGCATTGGAGCGCCCAATGAAAGCAATCTCATAACCTTCATCCACAGGCAGCTGATCCAGTTGAGCAGCACTGATGAGATAATTGGCTTGTTGATAGACTGAATGGCCCGGCATAGTGAAAATCCATCTAAGATCGACCGCGGAGTATAGCATTCTTTAAAAATGATGGGAACTTTCAGGGCATCCAGCATCCATACTGTGCTATCATGGCTTTGGCTTGTCTACATAAAGGATACAAGGATGTTAAATCAGAAGTATACGGCTTATTTTTTACTGACCATGGCTCAATTCGGTTGGGCAGGCAACGTTATTTTTGGTCGCTATCTTCATACAGGCATACCTCCTTTTGGCATTAGCTTTTGGCGCTGGTTTATTGCATTGGCTGCCTTGATGCTCATCAATTGGAAAACCTTACCCAGCTTTTTCAAAATGGTGCGACGTCAGTTTTTTCCGCTGTTTGTATTAAGCGTAACCGGCGTTATTATTGCCTCCTCTTTTCAATATGTGGCCCTAGATTATACCTCTGCCATTAACGTCGGTATTATTTTAACTCTAATGCCCATTTGCATTAGTCTATGCGCCGACCTTATTTTAAAAGAAAGAACTTCTGTTTTACAAAAAGTGGGTATGCTGATTGCTTTTTCAGGCGCTTTATTTTTAATTTCAAAAGGAAATTTTTTGAATTTGATTCACTTTCAGTTTAACTTTGGCGATGTAATTTTACTGGTAGGGGTATTTATGTGGGGGGTCTATACTGCCTTGCTGAAAAAATTCAGCGTGCCCTGCACGCCCTGGGAATTGATACAAGGCATCAGCTTTATCAGCGTGATATTGCTAGCCATCATTTTACTGGTTGAGGGAAAACAGGTCATGGAAATGACCTTCACACATCTGAACACTTCTTCCATCATGGCCTTTCTTTACCTCGGCCTGATTGCAGCTTTGCTATCGCTGTGGGGATGGAACCGTGGCGTGGCAATCATTGGCCCCACGGATGCAGGTGTATTTATTTACTTGCTGCCCATCATCAGCAGTATTTTAGCGGCGGTCTTTTTAGGAGAACAGTTAGATGCTCGCCTACATCTGGTGGGCGGCGCTATTATTTTTCTGGGTGTGTTTTTAGTATTACGCAAAAAATCTCTGCCCAAAAAAACCCAGGCACATTAATTGACTCGCGGATCCAACTCACCTGATTGGTAACGCTGCGTCATAGCTTCTAGCGATAATACTTTAATCTTAGAGGCCTGGCCCGCTGTGCCAAAGGCTTCATAGCGTATTTTACAGATATCCACCATCGCTTTAATGGTTTCACTTAAGAATTTTCGCGGATCAAATTCAGCGGGGTTTTTGGCCAAGAAGCGACGTATGGCTCCTGTTGAGGCCAGACGCAAATCGGTATCAATATTGACTTTGCGCACGCCATGCTTGATACCTTCTTGAATCTCTTCCAAAGGCACGCCATAGGTTTCCGGCATCTTGCCACCAAATTCGTTGATTATTTTTAACCATTCTTGTGGAACAGAAGAAGAGCCGTGCATCACTAAGTGCGTATCAGGAATGCGCGCATGAATAGCTTTAACTCGATCCATGGCTAACACTTCCCCGGTAGGGGGGCGTGTAAATTTATAGGCACCATGACTCGTTCCAATCGCAATGGCCAAGGCATCCACTTTGGTTTTCTGAACAAATTCGGCGGCTTGCTCAGGATCGGTTAGGAGTTGCTCATGCGATAACTTTCCTTCAGCGCCCGAACCATCTTCATCACCCGCCTCACCACTTTCCAAAGAGCCTAAGCAACCCAGCTCTCCCTCTACTGAAACACCACAGGCATGCGCCATATCCGCGGCCATTTTGGTGGTACTGACATTGTATTCAAAGCTCGCCGGAGTTTTCATATCGGCCTCTAAAGAACCATCCATCATCACCGAGGTAAAGCCCAATTGAATAGAACGCTGACAGACTGCGGGAGAAGCCCCATGATCTTGATGCATGCAAATGGGAATATGAGGCCACTCTTCTGCGGCCGCCAACATCAGGGCACGAATAAAAGGAGCACCCGCATATTTACGCGCACCTGCAGAGGCCTGCACAATAACAGGAGAATCCGTTTCATCCGCTGCAATCATAATCGCGCGCATTTGCTCCAAATTATTCACATTAAAGGCGGGAACACCGTAGTGATGCTCTGCCGCATGATCCAATAATTGTCGCAAGGTGATGAGTGCCATTGTTTTCTCCTGTTACCTATTTTGTTTTCGTTAAATGATTAGAACGGGCGGGACCAAGACCTGCCCCTGCATTCGAACATCCTTGTTAAATGCGCCGCAAAAAGATAATGCAAACTACCACCACCCCGATAATCAGTAAAGCTAAAAAGCCTGTGGTGGTAATAGATTTTCCTAAATTTTCACGACTAAAGGCGCCGGGGTTCGCGCGCACCATCCGCACCGCCAACCACGCCATCAAAGCGGCCCCTGCCAAATACAACAACAAATACCAACTGTTCATCGTTTATTTTTCCTATAATACTTTGCCCACAACGAGAATTTTGAGAGCATTCGACCCGCCCCCCACACCCGCATAATCACCCTTCGTCAAAATAATTTTATCGCCATCCTGCACAGCTCCCCGATCTTCCAAAATTTTCACCGAGGCGCTATTCACCTCATCCCGAGAATAAAGAGTGCAATCAAAAGCCATCGGGTACACACCGCGACACAAACTCATTTTACCCAGAGTGCCGATATTTCGGCTTAGAGCATAAATTGGAATACCAGTGCGAATACGAGACATCCACAAAGGTGTGGCACCCGATTCCGTCAGGGCAATGATCGCCTGAATATCCAAGTGATTTGCGGTATACATTGTGGCCATGGCAATGGCTTCATCGATACGCTCAAAAGTACATTCAATACGATGGCGCGATAGTTGTGCATCCGGCTGTTGCTCGGCCACCACACACACACGCGCTACGGCGGCCACTACTTTACTAGGGTGCGCACCCACAGCAGTTTCTGCGGACAACATCACTGCATCGGTATAATCCAAAACGGCATTTGCCACATCCGAGACTTCTGCACGCGTAGGGACGGTGCTGGAAATCATGGACTCCATCATTTGTGTGGCCGTAATGACCGGTTTATTTAAGGAACGTGCTTTATGAATAATCGCTTTTTGTGCCACAGGTACTTCGGCATCACCAATTTCAACGGCTAAGTCTCCGCGCGCCACCATCACACCATCGCTGGCTTCTATAATGGCATCGATAGCCTGCATGGCCTCAGCGCGCTCAATTTTAGCAATTAAATTGGCCTTTCCCTGATGCTCATTCATCAGTGCGCGGGCTTCTAGAATATCGTCTGCACTGCGCGGAAAAGACAAGGCAATGAAGTCCACACCCATAGTCAGTGCAAATTTCATATCCTGCTTATCTTTATCTGTAAAAGCCTTAGCCGACAAACCACCACCCAAGCGATTAATTCCCTTGTGACTGGAAAGCTCTCCCCCCACCTCAACACGACAATGAATCTTTGAACCCTCTATTTTTTCAACACTGAACATGATGCGACCATCGTCGAGTAATAAAGTGTCACGAGCCTGCACATCTTGAGGCAACTGCTTATAATCGATGCCCACTTGATGCTCATCTCCAGCCTCATCCGCCAAGTTGGCGTCTAAAATAAAAGAAGTCCCTTCTTTTAAGTGAATTTTTTGAGCTTTAAAAGAGGCTACGCGAATTTTAGGACCCTGCAAATCCGCTAAAATACCCACGATTTTGTTTTGCTCTTTGGCGACAGAGCGTACAAGCTCCATGCGTTTTTTATGCTCCTCATGGGAGCTGTGTGAAAAATTAAGGCGCACCACATCAACACCGGCCTTTATCAGTTGCGTCATCGCTTCCACAGAATCGGTAGCAGGGCCTAAGGTAGCAATAATTTTAGTTCGACGCTGCAAAGAATGATGCATCACGACTGACTCCTTTTAATAAGTATATCCACTGCAGGCAAACTGCCTTGTTCCATAAATTCTAAAAAAGCGCCGCCGCCCGTTGATACATAAGAGATCTTATCATGAAGCTTAAATTTATCTAAGGCAGCCAAGGTATCGCCACCGCCCGCAATGGAAAAAGCCGCGCTGTTCGCAATAGCCAGCGCCAGCGCCCGAGTTCCTTGGCTAAAAGCTTCCCACTCAAAAACCCCTAAAGGTCCATTCCAAATAATGGTTCCCGCCTTTTCAAGTAAAGGCTCATACTGCTGAAGACTTGCAGGGCCCACATCAAAAATGCGGTCATCCTCAGATACTTCCGAAATCGCTTTGAGCGTAGCGGGCGCATCCGATGAAAAGGCCTTAGCCACCACTACATCAACAGGCAAGGGAATACTGACTCCACGTTGTTTCGCTGTTTCTAATAATTGTCTTCCTGGCTCCAACCAATCGGCCTCATACAAAGAGGCGCCCACGGGATAGCCTGCTGCGGCCAATAAAGTATTCGCAATTCCGCCCCCCACAATGAGGGCATCCACTTTTTGAATCAACGCATCCAACAATTGAATTTTAGTTGAAACTTTGGAGCCTCCCACTACAGCCACGAGAGGGCGCTTTGGATACTGAAAGGCTTGGCTCAGCGCCTGAATCTCCGCATCCAATAGAGGGCCCGCACAGGCTGTTCGAGCAAATTCGGCTATACCATAGGTAGAAGCTTCTTTGCGGTGCGCGGTAGCAAAGGCATCCATCACAAAAATATCGCAACACTCCACCATACGTTGCGCCAAAGCCGGATCATTCTTTTTTTCACCTTTTAAAAAACGTACATTTTCACACAAGACGATTTGGCCGGGCTGGGGCTCTGAAAAAGGGTGTTTTTCTAAATTCAACCACTCTTTCCACAATACCACTTCTTGGCCTAGCGCTTGAGACAGTGCTGCCGCCACGGGCGCCAAGGAAAGATTTTCATCTGCCTCACCCTCCGTCGGACGACCTAAGTGCGAAACCACCATGACTCGAGCACCGGCTTTAAGTGCCTGCTGAATGCTGGGTAGCGCGCGCTGGATACGCTCATCGTGCGTAATGTGGCCCTGATCCATCGGCACGTTCAGATCCTCACGTATCAACACGCGCTGATTTTTGAGATCTAATTCACTCATTTTTAGGAAAGGTGGAGTTTTATTCATGTTTTTTTTCACTTATGGAAGAACAGGCTTACCCATTCAAAAATCGTAGGGGCGGGTCTTGTACTCGCCCAAAAGAAAAAACGGGCGCACACAAGGGGCGCCCCTACAAAAAATTTAATTCGCCTGCAGATTACAACACCATCGTCGCCATCATGGCGCGCGCGGTATCCAGCATGCGATTAGAAAATCCCCACTCATTGTCATACCAGGAAACCACTTTAACTAAATTATCGATTACGCGTGTTTGAGTGGCATCAAAAATGGAAGAGGCCGGATTGTGATTAAAATCAATCGATACTAAAGGTTCATCGCTGTATAACAACACTCCCCTAAGATCGCCCTTGTTCGCAAGCTTTTTAAGAATTTCATTAATTTCAGCCACCGTGGTTTTACGTTTGGCCTCAAAAGTCAAATCTACGACCGACACATTAATAGTAGGCACACGCATAGCATAACCATCCAACTTTCCGGCCAATTCCGGCAAGACTAAACCCACCGCGGCAGCAGCTCCCGTTTTAGTGGGAATCATAGATTGCGTTGCAGCACGCGCGCGGCGCAAATCCGAATGATAGCTGTCCGTGAGCATTTGATCATTGGTATAGGCATGAATAGTCGTCATTAAGCCTCGCTCAATGCCCAAAGCCTCATGCAGCGGTTTTACTAAAGGTGCCAAACAGTTCGTCGTACACGAAGCATTTGATACGATATTATCTTCTGCCGTTAAAACATGATGATTGACCCCGTACACAATAGTGACCACGTCATCTCCTGCGGGCGCAGAAATTAATACCTTATCAGCCCCTGCTTGCAAATGCGCCTTGGCTTTTTCTTTGCTCGCAAAAAACCCCGTGCACTCAAAGGCTATGTCCACCTCTAATTCACCCCAAGGCAATTTTGCAGGATCTCGCTCCGCACACACCCGAATGGCATCTCCATTAATCACAAGATTAGGGCCAGACACGCTGACTTCGCCCTTAAATGGACCGTGCACACTGTCGTATTTCGTTAAATGCGCATTAGTGTTGATATCACCCAAGTCATTAATCGCTACTACTTCAATATGCTCACGCATACCCGACTCATACAGAGCTCGCATAATATTGCGACCAATGCGACCATAACCATTAATTGCGACTTTAATTGTCATATATTTTCCTCTTGCTAAAAATGAACTATTCTTAAAGAAGGAGGGCACAAGGCCCGCCCCTACATTGCCTGGATTCGCTCAATAATATTCTCTACGCTAAAACCAAATTCTTTAAACAATATTTCGGCGGGTGCAGAAGCGCCAAAATGATCTAAGCCAATAACAGAACCTTGCATGCCCACGAACTGATACCAATAATCACTCACACCTGCCTCTATAGCGATGCGTGCCGTTATACTCGCGGGTAATACACTTTCACGATACTCAGCGCTTTGTTGCTTAAATATCTCGCAACAGGGCATTGAAACCACCCGTATATGCCGGCCCTTTGCATTTAAAATGTGCGCTGCCTTAACCGCCAAATCCAACTCCGAACCCGTGCTCATTAAAATAAGTTCAGGCATTTTAGGTGTATCCACCAAAATATAGGCACCTCGATGAATCTCGGTTAATTGCTCTGCTGTGCGAACTTGTTCTGCCACAGTTTGCCGGGTTAACAATAAACAACTGGGCCCCTGATGCAACAAAACTTGTTGCCAAGCCACGGCGGTTTCGATGGTATCACAAGGCCGCCACACGCGCAGACCCGGCGTCATGCGCAGCATGGCGATGTGTTCAACAGGTTGATGCGTAGGCCCATCTTCTCCCAGACCAATGGAATCATGGCTGTAAATATAAATTACGCGTTGCTGCATCAACGCACTGAGGCGCACCGCATTGCGTGCATAATCTGAAAAGGTTAAAAACGTTCCGCCATAAGGAATTAATCCTTTGTGCAGTGCAATGCCGTTCATAATCGCAGACATGGCAAATTCACGCACGCCATAGGATAAATAATTACCCTTCCAATCAGTGTGATTGATCCATTTTGAACCCGACCAATCTGTGCAGTTGGAACCTGTTAAATCAGCAGAGCCCCCCAATAATTCGGGCAAGGCCGGTGAAATTTTATTAAGCACCCACTGTGAGGCTTTTCGTGTTGCCATAGATTTTGCTTGAGCTTGTGCTTCTTGAATCAGCTCTGTGGTTTTTTGCAGGAAGTTTTTCGGTAGCGCTCCGGACATACGACGCGCAAATTCAGCGGCCAACTCAGGGAATTGTAATTGATAGCGCGCCCATAAAGCTTCCCACTCTGTCTGTAGGCTTTGACCTTGCCTGCGCGCATCCCAAGCGGCATACATTTCAGCAGGAATCACAAATGCTTCTTCAGACCAAGCCAGCTGTTTGCGTACTAAAGCAATTTCGGCTTCGCCCAAGGGCGATCCATGTGCATCGGCCGTATTGGCTTTATTGGGTGAACCAAAGCCAATTTGAGTGCGACAACAAATTAAAGAGGGTCTGTTTGTTTCTGCGCGCGCTGCTACAATGGCCGCATGCACCGCCTCGGGATCATGACCATCCACCGAAGGTACTACATGCCAATGATAGGCTTCAAAACGTTTTGGAGTATCGTCTTGAAACCAACCGGCGACCTCACCATCAATGGAAATGCCATTATCATCCCAAAAAACAATCAACTTACCCAGGCCTAAAGTACCCGCTAAAGAACAGGCCTCATGTGAAATACCTTCCATCAAACAACCATCACCGATAAACACATAGGTGTAGTGATTTACCAAATCAAAGTTCGGTTGATTAAACTGCGCGGCTACTAATTTTTCTGCAATCGCCATACCCACAGCATTTGCCAAGCCTTGGCCCAAAGGACCTGTGGTGGTTTCTACGCCAGGCGTATCGCCGTATTCAGGATGGCCGGGCGTTTTAGAATGCAGCTGACGAAATTGCTTAAGATCCTCTAGACTCAGTGCATAACCCGATAAATGCAGCAGCGCATACTGCAACATAGCGCCATGACCATTGGAAACAATAAAACGATCTCGATTAATCCACTGTGGATCGGCAGGATTGTGCTGCAAAAAGTCACGCCACAACACTTCAGCGATATCCGCCATACCCATCGGCATTCCCGGATGACCCGACTGGGCTTTTTGAACCGCGTCCATAGCCAATACTCGGAGGGCATTCGCTAACATTAGGCGAGAAGGCATTAGAATCCTCAGCGTGAAAGAGGGCACATGATAAACGTTCGAGGAGGAAGCTTCAATGCTAAAGGCTGGAAATACGGTAGTGCCGAAAGAATAAGAACACGATAAGCTTTCAGCCCTATTATTAAAAAATCAATGGGAGAATTCCCTTGACAGCATATTCCCTTTATGTAATATTTCAAGAAAAAAATAGTCCACGTGAGCTCACTTATGTGGAATGTTGAATATACAGATGAGTTTGAATACTGGTGGAATCAATTAACGGAAGTCGAACAAATTGATATTGCTGCTGTTGTAGATTTGCTTGAACAGTTAGGGCCAGATCTTCGATTCCCCCATTCCTCGGGAATTAAAGCGGCGCACTATTCTCATATGCGTGAATTACGAATCCAACACAGAGGCAATCCCTACCGAATACTGTATGCATTCGACCCAAGACGCACTGCCATTTTACTGCTCGGTGAAAACAAGGCAGGCAAAGCTCATTGGTATGAGCGCATGATCTCAAAAGCCGACAAATTGTATGCAGAACATTTAAAAAGTTTAGAGCTTGAACAGGTGTAGAAAATAGGAGCCCTATATGAGCAAGGACTTTACACAATTAAAAAATAAAATGTCGCCCCAGGCACAGATAGCGGCTAAAATAAAATCGACTCAAATGCTCGCTGAAATGCCCTTGCAAGAATTGCGTCAAGCCAAACAACTGAGCCAAGAAAAATTAGCTGAGATATTACTCACTAAACAAGCCAATGTATCACGGTTGGAGCGACGAGCAGATATGTATATTTCCACGCTCAGGGGCTATATAGAGGCTATGGGTGGAAAATTGGAAATCGTTGCCAAGTTCCCAGAAGGCTCTATTCGTATCAATCAATTTACGGAAATACACTAGTGATCAAAAAAGAACTTAAAAATTCCATTCCCACCAACCTTGTTTTTACAAAACTTGAAAAAAAACTAAGTCCTGCGGGCGCCTTACTAAAGGGAACTCGCACCCGAGAGGCCTTATCTCAAGTGGCCTTTGCAAAAAAAATAAATGTTACTCAAGCCAATCTTTCTAAGATGGAAAATGGACGCAGGCCTATTGGCAAAACCATTGCCAAGCGCATTGAAGCCACTTTTGGCGTCAACTATCGATATTTTCTGGAGTGATCACTCATCCCATCACAGCTCGCAGTTGTCCTAGCGCCCCTAAAATGATAGCTTTGTTCCCCTCATCTAATAGGGCAGGATAAGGTCTATGTGCGGTATTGTCGGAGCCATTGCCAATAGGGACGTCGTTCCTCTGTTACTGACAGGCCTAGAAAAGCTGGAATATCGAGGCTATGACTCTGCGGGCGTCGCCGTTATTAATGGCGACGATAAAATCCAACGCCTGCGCAGCTTGGGCAAAGTCGCGCGCTTAGCCGAAGCTTTAGCACAACATCCTTTAAGCGGTCATTTAGGTATTGCCCATACGCGCTGGGCTACCCATGGAGAGCCCTCCACTCAAAACGCACATCCGCATTTTTCCAATGAAGAAATTGCCATCGTGCATAATGGCATCATTGAAAATTATTCGGAGCTGCGTCAACAACTACAAAGCGAGGGCTATCACTTCGAATCAGAAACCGATACCGAAGTCATTGCCCATTTAATTCATCAACAGCTTCAAACTCAAAATGATTTACTCAGCGCCATTCGTTTTAGCATAAAAAAATTAGAAGGCGCCTATAGTTTAGCGATTATGGCCGCTCAAGCACCTGGGGAACTCTATGCGGTGCGCAGTGGAAGCCCTCTTGTCATTGGCTTAGGCCATAATGAACATTTTCTGGCCTCTGATCCTCTGGCTCTATTAAACCTCACACAACGTTTTATTTATTTAGAAGAAGGGGATGTTGCGCTTTTGGAAACCCATCAAGTCAGGCTTTTCGATGCCCATGGAAAAACAGTACAACGCGAAATTCATCAACTGAATACTTCACGCGATCCTCACTCCAAAGGTGAGTTTGCCCACTATATGCTGAAAGAAATTTTCGAGCAGCCCGAGATTATCAGCGATGCCATCAGTGGTTATGTGAGCGATGATCACTTAATCCAAAACAGCTTTGGTCATCAGGCCAGCCTTATTTTTCCCAAGATTCAACGTGTCTGCCTTGTAGCCTGCGGCACCAGTTATCATGCCGGTTTAGTGGCCGCACAGTGGTTAGAAGCCCTAGCAGGAATTCCATGCCGAGTTGAAGTCGCGAGCGAAGATCGTTATCGCGTTAAAGTGGTGGAGCCTCACTCGCTTTTTGTAGCGCTCTCTCAATCTGGAGAAACAGCAGATACTTTAGCGGCTTTACGTCAAGCAAAAAAAGATGGCTATGAAGCCACTCTCGCCATTTGCAACGTGCCTGAAAGTTCTTTAGTGCGCGAAGCCGATATGGCCTTTATGATTCGCGCGGGCGTTGAAATTGGTGTGGCTGCGACCAAAACCTTTAGCACACAGTTGGTCGCACTGATGCTGCTCACTTTAAATTTAGGTCAATATCATCGCTTAACTAAACAACGAGAAGCTGAACTCGTTAAAGAACTCAAGCATCTGCCTGTGCTGATACAGCAGACCTTAACTTTAGATGCCGCCATTCAAAAATGGGCTCAGCATTTTGTCGACAAAGCCGATACTTTGTTTTTAGGCAGAGGACTTTATTTTCCCATCGCGCTGGAAGGCGCACTCAAACTCAAAGAAATTTCGTATATTCATGCGGAAGCGTATCCAGCCGGTGAACTTAAACACGGACCCCTAGCCCTCATTGACAAAAAAATGCCCGTGATTGTTTTAGCCCCCCAAGACGAACTCAGTCAAAAATTAGCCTCAAATATTGAAGAAGTGCGTGCTCGCGGCGGCATTGTGTTTGTATTTGCGGATGAAAATCTCGACTGGAAAGAAGCAGAACGCGTATCGATTATTAAAATGCCCGCTTCCCATTCAGCACTCAATCCCGTGCTATACACCATTCCCCTACAACTACTGGCCTATCATGTTGCACTGCTGCGTGGCACTGATATCGATCAGCCACGCAATTTAGCCAAGTCTGTTACGGTGGAGTAGGAAAGTTCAACGCAATAAATGCACAAAAATGATTTTTTAATTAAACCGCCAGATGCCAATCCAATTCACGTGCTAGATGCTCCAGCATGATTTCACCCCGCACACTATTACCGCGTGAATTTACGCGAGGGCTCATCGTTGCAATGCCCGCCACACCTGGAACTGCGGCCACAATATAGCCTGAAACACCGCTTTTTGCGGCCATGCCGGTGCGCACTAAATGCTCTCCGGATTCATTATACAAACCACAGGTCAGCATAATGGAAATCACAGTACGCACGGTGGCGCGCGAGAGTATTCGCTCACCGCGCACATTCAAGCCTCCATTGGCTAACAACAAGGGCAGATGACTTGCTTGTCTTAGCGTGGCCGCAAAAGAACACAAATAAAAGTAATTTGTCACAATAGCTTCAATGTCGCCCTCAATAATGTTGTTGTGCTTGAGTAAAAACCCCATCGAACGATTCTTATTGCCTGTGGCACACTCGGAAAAAAAGACTTCTGTATCCACATCCAGCTTCGTATCAAATAACTTTGCACACCAGGCCTCCAACCACTGCATTTGCTCCTCGGGTTTACCCGGAATATGGCCACACAGAGCAATCGCCCCTGCATTTAACATGGGATTAGAGGGTTTTAAATTATGTTGATCCAGGCGCGCTAAGGAAGCAAAATCATTGCCGGAAGACTCAGCCCCCACCCACGAAAAAACCTGTTCAGCACCCAATTCCTCTAACAAACCAACCAGCACCACCAACTTTGCTACGCTTTGCAAGGTATAGGCCCGAGACTCATCATCTCCTGAAAAAAATTGAGTGCCATCCGTTAAGCTAACGGCAATACTGGTAATATCGGGAGGCACAGAGGCTAACTGTGGAATATAGTCTGCTACCTGACCTTCATTGTGAGTACGAGCCAAGACAACCGCATTGTCTAATACCGCTTGAATATGTTTATGATCAATGTTTAGAGTCAATGTTCATTATCCCTTTTAATGTGCCTCATCCCAATTGTGTCCCACACCCACTTCCACCAACAATGGAACAGACAGTGTGACCGCATGAATCATGATGTCTTCCACTTTTTGCCTCAACTGTTCCAGCGCTGAGTCAGCCACTTCAAAAACCAATTCATCGTGCACCTGAAGCAACATTCTCGCATCCAGCGCAGAAGTCTTCAACCATTGATCCATTTTAATCATCGCCAGCTTGATGACATCCGCAGCGGTTCCTTGTAGAGGTGCATTAATCGCTGCACGCTCAGCGGCTTTTCGCAATAGCACGTTTTTATTATTAATATCGGGTACCCACAATTTTCGTCCAAACAAAGTGCTCACATATCCCTTCTGACGAGCCTCTTCACGCACTTTTTCCATATAGGCCTGCACACCCGGATAGCGCTTGAAATAAATATCCATATATTCCTGAGCCTCACCACGCTCAACACCCAGTTGTTGCGCTAAACCAAAAGCGGACATTCCATAAATCAAACCAAAATTAATAGCCTTAGCGCTGCGACGTTGTTCATTCGTCACCTCTTTGAGCGGAATACCCAACACTTCTGCCGCCGTCGCTCGATGCACATCTAGGCCCTCGGCAAAGGCCTTTAATAAGCCCGAATCCTGTGATAAATGCGCCATAATGCGTAATTCAATTTGCGAATAATCGGCAGACAGTAGCTGATAGCCCTTGGGAGCAATAAAGGCTTGTCGAATTTGTCGACCCGCCGCAGTTTTAATGGGGATATTTTGCAAATTGGGGTCTTGTGAAGACAGCCTTCCGGTGGAAGTCACAGACTGACGAAAAGACGTGTGTACTCGACCTGTTTTGGGATTAATTTCTTCAGGCAAGCGATCCGTATACGTCGATTTTAATTTACTTAAGCTGCGGTATTCCAATAATAACTTGGGTAGGGGATAGGTTAAGGCCAGTTCTTGCAACACGCTTTCAGAGGTGGAAGCCTGACCGGTGGGCGTCTTTTTAGTGCTGGGTAATCCCATTTTCTCATATAAAACCTGCTGCAATTGCGCAGGAGAAGCAATATTAAACTCCATCCCTGCCTGCTGATATATTTCTGTCTCCAATTCCTTCAAACGTTTCTCTAAAACAGCACTCTGTTGATGCAGCAAGTCCGCATCCACCAAAATACCCGCATACTCCATCTGCGCCAAAATCGGCATTAAAGGTAATTCAATGTCCAACAGCACTTTTTTTAAATCTGTATCCACCTCAATCTTGGGCCACAGCAACTGATGCAACTGCAAAGCAAGATCCGCATCTTCAGCCGCATAAGCGCTGGCTCGTTCAATGGAAATTTGATTCATAGTGAGTTGCTTAGAACCTTTTCCGGCCAGCTCTACAAAACTCGTGGTTTTATGGTCTAAATAACGCTGTGCCAAGCTGTCCAAATCATGGCGCTGAGCTGCGCCACTTAAAACATAAGACTCCAACATCGTGTCGTAGAAACGACCAGCGATAGACACACCCACATTTTGCATCACCTTTAAATCAAATTTTAAATTCTGGCCAATGATGGTTTTTTCAGAATCTTCTAAAATGGGCTTTAATTTCTGGAGAACCCAAGCTTTATCAAGCTGAGCCGGGGCTCCTAAATAATCGTGCGCCAAAGGCACATAAGCCGCTTCACCTGCGGATATAGAAAAGGACAAGCCCACTAAATTGGCTTGCATCGCATCTACGCTATCGGTTTCTGTATCAAAGGCAAAGATTTGAGCTGTTTTTAATTTTTGTATCCAGGTTTCAAAATCAGCGCGTGTTAAGATGGTTTGATAGCCAGACTTAGACTGCAATGGCTTGGGTGCGCCGCGCAATAAAGTGAGCCAATTATTAAACTCCAGCTCCGTATAAAGTTCAGCTAAGCGCTCTTTATCTTGCTCTGCCAGCAGCAATTGTTCAGGCGTGAGCTCCAAAGGCACATCGCATTTAATGCTCACCAACTGTTTCGCCAAGGCCAGCTGCTCTAAATTGTCACGCAGATATTCACCGACCTTTCCATTAATCTCGTCTTTGTGCTCAATAATCGCATCCAAATTTCCATAGGCTTCCAACCATTTAGCCGCCGTTTTAGGGCCCACCTTGGGCACACCAGGAATATTATCGCTGCTGTCTCCCACCAGGGCTAAATAATCGATCATCTGCTCAGGCAAGACCCCAAACTTCTCTTTAACCCCCACAATATCCAAGATCGTATTGCTCATGGTATTCACTAGCGTTACTTTTTCATTCACCAACTGGGCAATGTCTTTATCGCCGGTGGAAATCAATGTGTGCAAGTTATGCTGTTGTGCTGCTAACGCCAAAGTGCCAATCACATCATCTGCCTCTACACCAGGTACCATGATCAATGGAAAACCCAGGGCGCGAATAATGTCATGCAGGGGCTCAATTTGAACTTGAAGCTCATCAGGCATCACCAAACGATTCGCTTTATAGGCAGGGTATAAATCATTACGAAAGGTTTTTCCTTTGGTATCGAAGATTACCGCTACATGCTGAGGTTGATATTCTGCCAACAATTTTTTAAGCATGCTTACAACGCCGTAAATAGCACCGCTGGGCTGACCCTTGGAATTTGTAAGGGGGGGAAGAGCATGATAAGCCCGAAATAAATAAGAAGAGCCATCAACTAACACAAAGGGATTTTTAGGGATTTTCATCATCGTATGACTTAACGCTTCCAATAGCTGGGCATAAATAAAACCAAGAGTGTAAAGATTTCCAGTCGTCCTGCCAACATGGCAAAGATCAAAATCCACTTGCAGCTTTGAGGCAGCTCAGCAAAATTGGCCGCCACTTGACCCAATCCGCTGCCCGTATTGGATAAGCAAGCCGCCACCGCACTAAAGGCTGTTTCAAAATCCAAACCTACGGCCAGCAACGCCAACACCAACAACACAAACAGCGCCATAAACACCGACATAAAGCCCCATACCGCATGCAATATGCTCTCAGGCAATACATTCTCACCCAATTTAATCGCCAATACCGCGCGCGGGTGAATCAAGCGTCCCAATTCACGTAGGCTTTGCTCACGCACGACCAACAAACGAATAACCTTTAAACCTCCGCTGGTAGAAGCAGAACAACCTCCCACAATAGCCATCAACATCATTAAATAAGGCAAAAAAGTAGGCCATTGATTAAAATTAACCGCCAGCGTTCCCGTTGTAGTGCTCATTGAAACTACTGTAAAAGCAGCATTTATAAAGCCATGCCAAGAATCATAACCCGAGTGTGTGAATAAAAGCGTGACCAATGTGACTAAAATAACCACGCCTAAAATAAGCAAATAGGCTCTGAGCTCTGGGTCTTTAAAATACAAAGCTACTTTTCTATGACGCATAAATTGAAAATGCAGCGCGAAATTAATCGCGCCCAAGAGCATAAACCCAATAGCAATCAGATTAACCGCCTCGCTGTGATAATACTCAAAGCTGCTGTCGTGCGTTGAAAAACCTCCGGTTGAAACCGTTCCAAAGCTCTCGGTGATGGCATCAAATAAATTCATGCCTGAAATCCAAAAACAAAAAGCACAGGCTATTGTTAAACCCACATAGATGGACCAGAGCGCCTTGGCTGTTTCTTTCATACGCGGCCTAAGCTTTGCATTTTTAATCGGCCCCGCTATTTCCGCTCGACAGAGTTGCATACCGCCAATACCCAACATCGGTAAAATGGCTACCGCCAATACGATAATTCCCATACCCCCTAAAAATTCCAGCTGCTGCCGATAATATAAAACAGAGCGCGGCAGCAAAGATAAATGAGATAAGATCGTGGCTCCCGTTGTGGTTAGCCCTGAAGTCGATTCAAAAATAGCATCCGTCAAAGACAAAGTATGAACAGGGTCGCTCATCAAG
This sequence comes from Coxiellaceae bacterium, assembly GCA_021731545.1. Taxonomy (GTDB): domain Bacteria; phylum Pseudomonadota; class Gammaproteobacteria; order Coxiellales; family Coxiellaceae; genus CAIQCE01. Next base: position 14,422 of record JAKFXE010000019.1, on the reverse strand, counting down.
GGTATGGACCCAAAGCAGGAGAGCACGGTCCAAAACAAAACCACCACCAGAAATCCATCACGTGTTTTTAAATCCTGTTTGGAGCTTCGCGTAAACAACCACAATATCCAGCCCGTCGTCAATGTAATGGTAAAACTCCACAGAAAAGAATCCATCAAGGGCTCATGATACCAAAGCGCTACCGCAACGGGAGGCAACATGCTGAGACTAAACATCATCAACAAAATACCCAGCACCTTAAATGTAGCAGCAAAACGCATTTAAATAGGGCTCCCGGGGCCAGACAGGGGTCAGATAGGTGTCTGACACCTATCTGACCCTAAAAAAAAGTGGATTTCACTTGAAATAATTTTTCTACTTCGCCAATGGTTCTCTTATCCGATACAAATAAAATCACATGATCTTCTGTCTCAACTATAAGATCATTTTCTGCAATCATGGCTTCGCCTTGGCGCACAATAGCGCCAATGGTAGCTCCTTTGGGTAATTTAATTTTTCCCAAGGCGCGCCCAACCACTTTAGAGCTTTTAGCATCACCGTGTGCAATCAATTCAATGGCTTCCGCTGCACCCCGCCGCAATGAATGCACGCTCACCGCATCTCCACGGCGAATCTGCGTTAAAATAAAGCCAATAGTAGTTTGCTGAGGTGAAATAGCAATATTAATACTGCCTCCTTCAATCAAATCCACATAGGCTGTGCGCGTAATTAGGGCCATCACTTGCTTAACACCCAAGCGCTTAGCTTGTAGGCAGGCCATGATATTGGCCTCATCATCATTGGTCACGGCGCAAAATACATCAATATGCTCGATATTCTCACTCAATAATAAATTTTTATCCGATCCCTCACCACACAACACGGTGGTATTTTTTAAATTTTCGGACAAAATTTCGCAACGTTTTCGATCCAATTCAACTAACTTCACTTGATATTCATTTTCCAAAACTTCTGCCAAACAAGAACCAATATTACCGCCACCTGCAATCATAATTCGTTTATAAGGCTCTTCCGCTCGGCGAAGAGCCGACATAATAGGATTAACGTGTTCTGTGGCCGCAATAAAAAACACCTCGTCCCCAATTTCAATGCTGGTTTCACCGCTCAATTCAATAGAATGATCATTTCTAAAAATAGCCACCACACGCATAGGCATATCAGGAATATACTGAGGCAGTTGAGCCAAGGTTTTTCCGACCAAAGGCGCCCCATAAAAAGGCTTGACCGCTAACAATTTAATTTTACTCTCTGCAAAATCAATTACCTGTAAAGCGCCGGGATGCTCAAGGAGTTCTTGGACATAATGCGTCACCAATTGTTCTGGGCTAATAAATAAATCAATGGGCAAATGATCTTTATCAAAGAGCTCTTTACGAATTAAATAATGTTGCGAACGAATGCGCGCGATTTTCATCGGTGTATTAAAAAGCGAATAGGCCACTTGGCAGGCAACCATATTCGCTTCGTCGTTGTCGGTTACGGCAATGATCATATCGGCTTCATCAGCGCCCGCTTGACGCAAAACATCCGGATAAGAACAGCGCCCCAACACCGTGCGCAAATCCAACTTTTCTTGCAGTTCTTGTAAGCGTGATTCGCTAATATCGACCAAAGTTACATCATGCTTTTCCAACGACAGGCTTTCCGCCAAAGATCCGCCGACTTGACCCGCGCCCAGTATGATAATTTTCATTGTTTTCGGGCAGGCTCTGACACCACCCTGACCTCAGTTTAATTAAATAAGATCTCCATCGGCTGCGCTTGGGCAGCTCGATAGGCCGGATAACTTCCCGCCACTATACCGACAATAAGGGCCACAGCAAAGCCAGCTCCACAGGCTATGACATTGGCACTAAAGCTCCAATGCAGGCCACGGGCTAATAAAAAGACCCCTAACTGGCCACTCAATACCCCCAGCATTCCGCCCACAACACTCAAGAGCAGAGCTTCCATTAAAAACAGTTGAGCTATATCTCGCTTGCGCGCGCCCAGCGCCAATCGCAGCCCAATTTCGCTGCGCCGCTCATTCACCGCCACCCACAGTATGTTCATGATGCCCACACCCCCCATCAAAAGAGCCATCACCGCTATGCTAATCAACAAGGCATTAAAGGTGTGTCGCTGCTTTAGCATCACAGCAAAGAGTTGTTGAGGATTGCGAATATCGATAAGTGCATTGGGATGCGCGCGCATCAATTCTGATTTCAACTCTGCTTGCACCGATCTATAATCCGCATTGGCTCTTAATTGCACCAGCAGCGCATCCATGCTGGCAGCCCGATTAAATAAATAGGCACGCGCCATGGGTAACAATACCGCTTGATTTAAATCCGCCATTAAAAATAAGCTGCTGCCCATCGGCTGCAAGACTCCGATCACTGTAAACAAAAGCGAACCTATTTTTAAAGGCTGGCCCAGGGGATTGCTCAGACCTTTTTGTCGCAACTGCTCTGCAATCTCCGCGCCAATCACACAGTAAGAGCTGTAGCGATCCAAATCTGAAATAAAGCGCCCCTCGGATAGACGAATACCCAGCATCGATTGCAAAGGCGCTCTGACCGCCATTACAAAACCCTCGACAGCTTGCGCCTTGTAATACAAAGCCTCATTCACAAAAAAATAAGGTGTAATGCGCTGAATAGCGGAATTGCGTTCTTTCAAGCGCTGGGTTTCTGTGAGGCTAAACGATAATGAAGGTGCTGCACGATGGATCTCTGCTTTTTTTTGACCCAAATTAACCACCAAAAAATGCGTACCCAGTTGTTTAAATTGCTGCATCGCTTCTTGTGTAGCCAGACTTGTACTGGATAACAAAGCCACAATCGCCGCGCTGCCCATCCCAATACCCAGCAGCGCCAATAGCGATCTCAAACGATGTTGACGCAGATTACAAAAAGCTGTTTTTAGCACTAAGCCTCTTTTCATCGTTCGCTTAAGACTCCTTCTCGCAAAAACAAGACTCGATCGCATTGCTCGGCTATTTCAGACGCATGTGTCACTACAATCATACTCATCTCATCTCGTTCTTTTAGTTCAAACAAAGACTCCAGCACCGCTTGACCGGTATCACGATCTAAAGATCCGGTAGGCTCATCCGCTAAAATTAAAGAAGGCCGATTAATCAATGCCCGCGCTATCGCTACGCGTTGCTGTTGGCCTCCCGATAATACAGAGGGCTTTGCATCAGCATAATCCTGTACGTTTAAACGCGTTAATAGCCTTAGCGCTCGATTAGCGCCTTCCTCAGAAGATTTTGAATAGCTTAAAGGCAGCACTACATTTTCCAAAACCGTCAAGGTGGGCAACAACAAAAAAAATTGAAAAATAAAGCCCAGCGCGCGATTACGATACTGCGCGCGCTCATCGCTGGACATCGATGCCACTTCAACACCTTGCAAATAATACTCTCCCGCGCTGGGTGGTGTTAACAAACCCAAGATGGATAATAAGGTGGATTTCCCCGCGCCCGAAGGACCCATAATCGCGACGCTTTCTGCAGAACCCATGCTGAAATTAATATCGTGCAAGACTGTGCGTGCTGAATACCGCTTGCTTAAATGCTTTACCTCAACCAAAAGCTCACTCATAGACTCGAACCTGATCACCTTCTTGCAATCCTTGCACAATGCTCACTTCGGTAGCCGTAGTCATTCCGGTGCGCACCCTCGCTTTTTCAATGCGCTGTGTTTTAGGATTTTTTTTCTCCACCCAAGATTGATCATGTTCGGTATGCACGGCATTGAGCGGTAGCATTAATTGCACGCCGGGATGAATGACAATATCCACTTGAGCACTCATTCCCACACGAATTTTTTGGGCCTCCTCTGCTGTGATGCGCGGAATCTCTACTCTAACGGCAAAGAGACTGGCATCCGCAGCACTTTCTGTGGGCGATTGTGCTTGCGAGGCTACTGCTACAATAGTGCCAAGCATTTTCTGCTCAGGAAAAGCAAGACCCGTAACCATCACGTGTTCCCCCACATGAATCGCGTTGATATCCGCCTCATGCACTTTCAATAACACACCCAAGCGTTGCGCATCGGCAATCAAGGCCAGCACTTGACCCACTTTAATAGAGCTGCCCACGCTCAATGTAGAATTTGAGATTGAATTCGTTGCCTCATTCATAGGCGGCATAAAGACTGTGCCACTGATGGGCGCCAGAATATCGAGCTTATTAAAATCCGTGTGCAGCCAGCGCTGGATTTCTGAAGTATCTTTTAGTGCTAAACGCTCAATTTCAGCAGAATTTAAGGAAGTCCATTGCAATACCTTTTCCAAGCCTTGCTTCGCTTGAAAATACGCCAAATGAGTGGAATCTACATTATTTTTTTCAGCCTGATATTCTTCCTGCGAAATCACACCCGCTTTTTGCAAGGCCCGCGCAGCGCGATAGGATTTTCGCGCCGATTCATAGGTATTTTTTTGTTGCAGATAATGACTTAAAGCTTCATGAAATTCATTCGCCCGCTGAGGCGAGCTGAGCTGCAATAAAACTTGGCCCTGCTGCACCGAATCCCCATACTGAAATTTCAAGGCATTCACAGTACCCTCTATTTCAGAAATCAAGGGTGTGGCCTCCGCGGGAACGATACGCCCTTCATAATACAAATGGGTTTCACCAGAAGATTTTTTTAGCGTTATCCAGGTAGATTTTTTAGGAGCAGGGGCCGTGCTTGAATCACAGCCCAAAAGCAGAGCGCACAACAGCAAAGCAAAAATCAATCTGTACATGATGCATATCTCCTAGCGGTGCTCACATCAGATGGGTCTTGTGTCCACCCAAAAGAAAAAGCGGGCGCACACAAGGGGCGCCCCTACACAAAAAATTTTCAACACTCTTTTCGAAAGTGGGGAGGTTTAATCGCGGGCATATTCAACACCCCATTCTCGCAGCGTAATCCCCAATATTAAATTTAAATTCTCCAGCGCATTCATCAGCGCCATTTTTTGATGAATGGCATTCAGCTCTTGTTGCAACAAGAGCATTTGTTGCTGACTTAAATCAAAGGCTGAGGCTTTCCCATAACGCTGCTTCAGTGCGGTGGCTTTTAATACTTTTTGTTGATACGAAACACTCAGCTCAGCTAAATTAATTTGCTGATACAAGCTGTGAATGTTTTTTAATTCAATCATCACGCTGCTGATCAAAGCCCGGCGTAGCTTTTCCAAAGCCAAGCGTCCCTGGTCATAGGCGATCTTAGCATTAACCAGTTGCTGCTGCCGGGGCAAATCATGAATAGGGACATTTAAACTCACCCCATAAATCGGATGCTGATCCACCAAACTGCCGCTGCCAATATTGCCAATCGCTTTGTTATAGGTCAAATCCACTTGCCAGCGCTGCTGGTCTTGAGCGATCACCACAGCGCGCTTTAAAATGCGCAAATTCGCCAAGGCAATTTGATATTGAGGATTCTGTTTTAAAGCCCGTTCAATGCTGTGCTTAACGCTGGGGATACGGGAGCGCTCTCGCACACCTAACTGTGTTTGTATCTTCAGTTGGGAATCAGGATCCAAGCCCAATAACTGCAGAAAAAACTGATAATCTTGGGCCTGTGTAATGCCTTGCTGCGCCAAACTCAATTGAGTGGCTGCATAAGTAGCCTCTTGTTGCACCACATCGCTGGAAGCAATTTTTCCTAATTCTAATTTTAGTTTAAATTGCCTTAAAATTTCAGCCGCCTGACCCAAGCTTTTTTGTTGCACGCTCATCGCATGCGCATCGGCCATCAAAGCATAATACTGGCGCACCACAGCCGCCACCACCACTGAAATATTATGTTTAAAATGGAGTTTAGCCATCCACTCCGCATCTTCGGCATTTTGCAAAGGGGCTTTATTCACCGCAGTCCCAAAACCTTGCAATAAAGGTTGGGTAATATTGAAATTCGTCGTGCCTAAGTTAGTGCTTCCCAGCTCACCCCCAATGGCGTTCTCATAGGTGACGGCGGCACTCGTTCCAATGGGTGTAGCAATACTAATCCCCGGGGCAATACTGTATTCGGCTTGCGAGCCCTTCTGATAAGCTGCAGTGCCTGTCAAAGTATATTGCGGAGCAAAAACATTCTGCGCCACCTCCAAAGCAAATTTATCCACCACGCGCTGAAGCTCGTCGCTTTTCACATCAGGGTTGTTGCGCAGCGCCAATAAAATCGCATCGCGCACACTCAAAGCTTTGGGCGCACGCGCTGAAGCCTGAGGGGCGGGGAGTGTTTGAGGGCTGGCCGCTAAGTTACTCGCCGTCCACAGCCACAGCAGGCACATAATACCGCGTAAAAACAGCATGAAAGCCTCCGGCTTGGGAGGGAACTATAACACAACCACCCCCTAGATGCCTGACACCTATGCTATAGTGAGGCCATGAAAATACTGGCCGATGAGCACATCCCCGGTGTGCTGGAACTCTTTGGCACACAGGCTGAAATTATCCAAAAACCCGGGCACTTCATTCAAGCAGAAGACTTACAAGACATCGACATACTCTTGGTGCGCACTATAACGCGCGTGGATCGCGCGCTCTTGGAGCACAGCTCTGTGAAATATGTGGGCACGGCGAGCGCGGGAGTGGATCACCTGGATTGCGCCTACTTAGATCAAACCGGTATTCAGTGGGTTTCAGCGCCCGGAGCCAATGCTTCGGCTGTGGCTGAATATGTGCTGGCCTGCATCGCCGCCCTACAAGAAGAGGGCTTATTAGGCCAGGCTCCCAGCGTAGGCATTATAGGAATGGGGCACGTGGGCCGCGCTGTGGCCAGCGCTCTTAATCAGATTGAATTTAAATTATATTTAAACGATCCTCCTCGTGCACATCATGAAACTGATTTTCACTCCACTCCACTGGAAGCACTTATGGACTGTGATTTAGTGTGCCTGCACAGTGCGCTCACGCACACAGGAGCCTATCCTAGTTATCACTTGCTGAACGAATCGCTACTCTCCCGTCTAAAACCCAGCACTGTCTTGCTCAATGCAGGCCGAGGCGCGCTCATCGATGAAGCAGCCTTATTGCGTTTAAAAACACCGCCTGTTTTATGCTTGGATGTGTGGGAACACGAACCGAATATTAATTTAGTACTGCTTCAACAAGCCAAAATTGCCACACCCCATATTGCAGGCTATAGCCAAAGCGCCAAAAGGCGCGCCACCGAAATGCTCTATGAGGGACTGCAAAAAATACTGGATTTGCCTCCTGCTAAAACGATACAGGCTTCAATGCACACACTGAGAAAGCTCGACGAGGGCTGGCAAACTCAGCTACTGCAACACTACCATCCCCTACAAGACACCGCACACATGAAAGCCATTTTGTTAAATGCCCCCGAGCTTGCGGAGGGCTTTGAAAAGCTGAGGCGTGAATATCGACTAAGAAAGGCATTTTTGTGAAACAGGGCCTCTGCTAGAGAGGCTCTGTTTTTAATTATGGGATCTGCGCTGAGGACTGCCCAGAAGTGGCTGTGTATCGCTATTATTCGCCAAATTTGTCCCTGCTCCCGAGTCTTGTGATACAACAGAACTGCGGTCGTCGCCAGTGCTGGCATTCGATACACTACGAGACCTCGACGAGTCAGAGTCAGTAGACCCCACCTGATAATAATCCTCCGCCTTAAACTTCTCATCTTGCGGCGCTGTTGCTGCATGGAAGTTCCTTAAGCCTTCTGTATAGCGACCCCCTTCAAATGCCGTAATGATCTCCTTCATAGTCTCAATACCTTCCGCAACCCCAGGCTGTACCGATTTTTGGTAAGCGGCCAAGATTTTCGTTGCGCCTCTATACACTTGGGCTACTACAGCAGCTGAATAGTTGTGTGCCTTGCCATCAACTGTCTCAGTCAAGCTACCCTTTTCAGACAACAGAGCCGTCGGCAATAGTATCACCTCCTCTTTAGGCTCTTTTCGACGTTGGTTCCATTGATACAGTTTATAAATGCCCACCCCAATCAGCGCGGCAACCGCCACTGCAGCCAACGTCACGGTTACAGGCCACAGCGCGGCCGCCACAGCACCAGCACCGGCTATCGCAGCGGCCAAACCCGTATGCGTTGCCAATATCGCTGCTAAAGAATAACTTGACAGAGCTCCTATATAAGCAGGAAGGCTAACAGCAGAGGCTGCCAGCATAACCAAACTAAGCGGAAACCACAGCTTCTTGAAACCCGCCAGTCTACCGCCCTGCCGAAGCGACTCCGCCTTGTACATACGAGCCAGGAAAAACAGACCTGCAAAAGGGAAGAATAAGATCAGTCCAGCGGTCTGGGACCACGTCAGTGTTTGTGGTGGTATCCAGCTTATTTTATTGATTATTGCAGTTTTTATAGCATTCTGCTTTGTTGCGATATCTTCAGCTGTTTTTGCAGCTTTCGCTATTTGTTCCTCTTCTGCTATTTTTGCAGCTTCGTCTTTTTTTTGTTGTTCTAGATAGTCAAATGTAGCCTTTGTAGTGCCATTGTCTACAAGGGCAGTTATTCGTGTAGTAAGTTCTGTTTCTATTTCTGCTCGAGTGCTTTTTGCAAGCATAGCATCAATCGCAGCTCGCTCAGGCGCGCCCAAAACTAATTCAGGATTCTGTGACTTAACAAATGTTTCGAAGCTCAGCGCATCTTTTTTATCATCAAGAAAATCAATGTCCGCCAATGCTCTAGCGGGTTTGGCTTTCGACTCTGCACGCACATACTCTTGCGCGATCTTAAAGCCGCGGCTTAGCCTAGTGCGCTGCCATACGCTCAACTTCTGTTTTTCTTGCTTTTGTGCCGCAGCCTCCTGCTCTTCCAGCGATAGCAGCGGTTCTGCATTCGGAAGGGCGGGGGCGAAGCTTGGGTCGTCTCGTCTGCTCATTTTTATTTCCTCTTCAAATTCAAATCAGTTTTAGCATTAAGTAGTGGGCCTACCCTGAAGCGCAGCATCCAATTTTTGTTGCGGCGTTGGTGCCGCCCCCCTAGGCGCAACCAAATTTGTTGATAAATTAGGGCTTACAGAGGTCTGCTGTGACGTAGGAATCTGCGACCCGGGGGTGGCAGCAGCAGCAGAAACTGAAGTTACAGAGTTTCTGCGACTAGGATTACTCTCCACAGGAGAAGAGGCTCTACCGTTCCGTTCCTCAGCAAATTTAGCAGGATTATAGGCCTCGAAATCCGATAGCGCAATTTCTGTAATCTTAACTTCATTCAAGGGGGTATATTCCGTTGAATACTCTGACAGTCGATTATACGCATTTATCTGAGTGCAAAAACCCTCAATATCACCTCTTCGCAACATTACTTCCAGTTCATTAAGCTCTGCTTTTGTCCCTGCTGGAATTCTACGGTGCGCATCGAGCACTCCGTTGCGCATGGCCTGAATGGCCTCAAGGCCTCGATTTAACAGAATTTTATCTATTTTAGATCCATCAACTTCAAAATTAAGCGTTGCAACAACAGCATCTGTATCCTGAATAGAGGGCTTTTCAAGCCAATACTGTATTTTTCGAGTCATCCAAGTCCACACTGTGGCCACTAAGGGTGCCACCACAAAAAAACCTACTAATCCGATGACCAATAGATTAACCCCTGGAACAAACATAAGGGCTACTGCAGCAGCAATGCCCAGCAGCACGCCTAAGCCCCGAAGTATGATTCGAGATGCTTTATTTTTTTCAGCGCTGAAGGCAGAAACAAATTTACCCAGGCCATAGCTATACCACTGTGCCGCCAAAATCACCACCCCTAGAGGAATAGAAAAGGGAAGCCACACTATTTTAGCGATTTTATAATACCAAGCTGCATTATCAAACTCAGTTTTCCACTTACGACGAGCATCGCCTCTCCAAGGTGAGATTAAATCTAAGCCAAAAAAATATTCGCGCCTGGCCTGCTCCAAGGGGTGAAAAGCCTTGCTTACTTCCGCCTGTTGTCTAACATATTTTTTAACCGCGCTGTCTAAAATGGGCCCCAGCGCTTCGAATTTTTGCTGTTGATGCTCTTGGATCTGTGCCTTTGTTAGCTGAGCCACCTCTTTCTCTATCGCTCTTGCCACAGTAGGCGCTGGCGTCTGTATGCGCGTTAAAAAGGTATTGGCTTGTTTTTGAAGCAGGGTGATTTGGGTAGTAAATACTTTAACATCAGCCTCTGTCTTCCCCTCTAGAAAAGCAAGACGCGCCTGAGCAAATAGTTCATTTGCTGTTTTTTGGGCTGTCTTAAGTTGAACAAGTAAGTTCGTAGCATTTGTTATTCTATTTGTAACCAGGGGTGTCTGGGCCTTGTCTTCATACTGAGCCTCTAAAGCAATGACTGCCGTTTGAGCAGCTTCAACTGCAGCCTGAATGCTGAGCAGCGGGGCTACTGCACCCGCTACTGGAGCTGGGGCTAGCAATATCGCTTCAATCCTAAGCAGCTCAGCGAATTGGAGCCCTCTTGTGTTAATCGCATCTCGAATTTCTACTTTTGACAGCGGCAGGTCTGTCGGCAGCGGATCACGAGCTGCTGCTGTTGCACCTGTATTTGCTTTGTTAGCTTCAGCCTGCAATTTTACCGTTGTTGCACCCACCCCTTTAGCTTGGCTCATCCACGATAGAAACGCATCAGCAGCAGAGGGGATTGGTTGTTGTTGCAAGTCAGCAATGTCTTTTTTAAGCTGCTCTGCCCCCTGTATGGCTTCACCCAAACCCCATTCATCGCTGAGCAATGCATTGGCGACTGCTTTTTTTTCTGGCGTACCGAGATCAGCCTCTGCATCAAAATTTAAGCCTTTATAAATTGCTATACTGGCATCAACTTGAGTAGGTGCAGTCTGAAGTTGTGTATTAGCTTGGGTGCGTAATGTCGCTATGCTTGTATTGACTTCAATGATCTTTTCCGTTGTTAAATAAGCCGCAATCTTAGCTTTTACATTGCTTGCAGTGTTGTCATCATTAAAGGTGTTCTTTATGTCATTTAAACAAAGCCCCAAGCCTGTGGCAACAGTGGCTCCATAACGATCAAACAAAGGATTTCCAGCAGTAGTTGCTGAATAATCTGCGATGATTTTCAGTTGTGCTTCATCAGATAGTTGTGCTGAAATCCCTAATAAATTTTGAAACAAAAGCCCCAAATCCGTTTTTGAAAACGGGGCTACTGGGCTTGGGGTACGTCTGCTCATGCTTACTCTCCTCTATACACTTAGCTATTTCTAAAGCTCTTAACTTTAATCATAGTCGCCGATTGTTAAGGAAATATTAAGGCTGTAATTTCCTGATGCCACAATTTCCCGTAGGGGCACCCCTTGTGTGCGCCCGCTTTTGTTTTTATCTGTCCTGTGTAGGGCCAATTCATGAATTGGCCCTACATATGCCAAAATCGCAAATTGAACTACTTTCCAAAGGGCAATTCATGAATTGCCCCTACAGCACAAAGCACAGAGATGTGCTGCAGCAATCAACCCTACCAGAGGGAAGGAACATCACAAGTATAGCCCTTTTCCGAAAAAATACCGGCTTCGGGCCTTCACCACTCCTGCGGGTCTACATCGATGGACCAGCGTACAGGGTGGCTGAGCTTAGTTTGGGAGAGACGTTGGACCAGCTGCTTGAGCTCGGCCTGCAGCCCCGCTCGTTGGGGGGATTGCAATAACAATTGAGCCCGAAAGCGGCCTGCCTTGCGCTCCATGGAGGCGGGAATGGGGCCCAAGGCCTGAACAGAAGTGCTGCGCTTGAAACTTTGTTTAGCGGTCTCTAAGAAATCAAAGGGGTGGCTTTGGCGAGTGGACTCCGCCCGCAACAAGGCGGTATGGGCATAAGGGGGTAAGCCCGCCTCGGCCCGCTCTTGAAGCAGCTTCTGTGCAAAGACGGCATAGCCCTCATTCAATAAACACTGCAATAGCGGGTGCTCGGGGTGATGGCTTTGAATAAAGACCTCGCCCATTTGCTCAACTCGGCCCGCGCGCCCCATCACCTGAACCATCAATTGGCCCATGCGCTCCAGGGCTCGAAAATCAGAGCTAAATAAGCCCCCATCCGCGTCCACGATCACCACCATCGTGAGCGCAGAAAAATGATGTCCCTTCGCCAACATTTGTGTGCCTACTAAAATGTTGGCTTCTTGAGTATGCACTGCATCCAGCAAAAGCTTCATGCTGCCTTTGGCGCGCGTGCTGTCTCGATCGATGCGCACGACGCTGCGCTGTGGAAATAATTCTGTTATCGTTTGTTCAATTTGTTCGGTACCTTGTCCCACTTGAATGAGTTCTGCGCTATGACACTCCGCACACGTTTTAGGAACAGCGCGCGTCGCCTCGCAATGATGGCAACGCAAACGCTTGGGCTGTTGATGCAGCGTTAGTTGCGCATCACAGCGATCACAGCTGGAAATCCATCCGCAATCGTGACACAGCAATGCTGGTGCATAACCACGCCGATTTAAAAATAATAATATTTGGCCTTGACGCGCTAAATGTTTCTGCATGGCGTCTAACACAACAGGACTTAATCCCGCTTTTAAGGGTTGATGACAAACATTAACGAGCTGAACCCGGGGCGCTAAAGCCACTCCTGCACGCTGCTTCAGTTGCAATTTTTGATAGCGTTTTCGCTCGACATTGTAAAGGGATTCCAAGGAAGGCGTGGCGGAACCTAATACCACCGCACAGGATTCCAATTGCGCACGATACACCCCTACATCGCGCGCAGAATAACGAAAACCGGAGTGCTGTTTAAAAGAAAGATCGTGTTCTTCGTCCAACACAATTAAACCCAAGTGTTTAAAGGGCAGAAAAACGGCTGAGCGTGTGCCAATAATCACCTGTGCCTCACCTCGCTGTGCCGACATCCAGGTTTGAAATCGCTCTTTGTCCGTTAATCCGGAGTGATAGACTTTTACCTGTGAAAAACGCTGCAAAAATCGCTCCAAATTTTGGGGCGTTAAACCAATTTCAGGAATGAGCACCAAAGCTTGTTGATGGCGTGACACACAGGCCTCGATGGCGCGCAAATACACTTCTGTTTTACCCGAGCCTGTGACCCCTTCCAATAAAAAACAGCTAAAGCCCTGCGCTTGTGTGATGGCCTCCACCGCCTGTTGCTGATCTGAATTTAAATTGAGTGTGTGCGTGGAGGCGTGCTCATGTGAGACTGTATCGGAAGGGCTAAACGCAAGCGCTCGACCTTGGCGTATCAGTTTAGGTAATGTGCCCACCACCACCTCACCCACCGGATGATGATAATAACGACTCGCCCACTGACACAGCGCCAAGAGTTTCGGCGGCAACACAGGCTCCTCATCCAAAATCTCAATAATTTCGCGCAGCTTGGCCGGATCCACTGGGGATTCACTCACCACTTCGAGCAAAATACCCACGTACTCACGCGATCCAAAGGGAATTTTAATGCGAATACCGGGGAGCAAGCTTCGAGCACTCATCGACTGCGGCACCAGATAATCAAAACAGCGATATAAAGGCGAGGGAACGGCGATGCGTGCAATAGGGGAAGTCATGCCGAAATCATACGGCACTTAAAGCCGGCTGTCAGGTAGACCTCGGACGCCTAACCGACACCCGGCCTTGACCTTAGTCTCAAAAAAGTGGACAATCTGGCACAGAAAATGCCAATTTACACGGGATATTGGAAAAATGTTTGCCAGATTACTCAAAATAGAGCCTCAAAGCCAGCACAGCGTCTTTCTGTTCGGGCCCAGAGGCACGGGAAAGACACATTGGGTTAAACAGCACTTTGAGAATGCCCTCTATATAGATCTACTCAATTCCCGCGTGCTGACCCCTCTGTTAGCAGACCCCGCTCGCCTAGAGTCTCTTATCCCTCCCCAATATAAAGACTGGATTATCATCGATGAGGTTCAAAAAATTCCGGAACTACTCAATGAGGTTCACCGACTGATTGAAAGCAAGCACTATAAATTTATCCTAACAGGCTCCAGTGCTCGACGCTTAAAGCGCAGCGGAGTTAATTTACTGGCGGGAAGAGCCCTGGATTATAAAATGCACCCGCTTATACTGCAGGAAGTGGGAAAAGAATTTAATTTAGAAAAAGCTCTACAATTTGGCATGCTTCCCTCAACGCTTCAGTTTCCAGACCCCGCACACTATCTTTCTACTTATGTAGATACCTACCTGCGTGAAGAGGTGCTACAAGAGGGTATTGCTCGTCATTTAAGTGACTTTACTCGCTTTCTAGAAACAGCTAGTTTCTCACAAGGCTCTGTGATTAATTTTTCAGAAATTGCGCGTGAGGTTGGCATCAGCCGAAAATTGGTGAGCCATTACTTTGATATATTGGACGATTTGCTCATCGCAGTTCGTCTATCCGCCTTTACCAAACGCTCTAAGCGACGATTAATTACAGCGGATAAATTCTATTTTTTTGATGTCGGTGTTTATCGCGCTATTCGACCCACAGGCCCCTTGGACACACACGAGGAAATGGAGGGCGCTGCATTAGAAACTTTATTTTTACAAC